>DATAWA010000063.1:0-36007 GCA_036267435.1 Xanthobacteraceae bacterium
CGCAGCGCATCGAGCACCGCCGAGACGACCGTCGCGGGCGCTGCCGTCGTGCCGCCCTCGCCGCCGGCCTTGATGCCGAGCGGATTGGTCGGCGACAGCACTTCGGCGATGCCGACATTGAACGACGGCACCATGTCGGCATGCGGCATGCCGTAGTCCATCAGCGAGCCGGTGAGCGGCTGGCCGGAATCGGGATCGAGATAGACCTGTTCGCAGATCGCCTGGCCGACGCCCTGCACGATGGCGCCGTGGGTCTGGCCGTGCACGATCAAAGGATTGATGCAGCGGCCGACGTCGTCGATCGAGGCGTAGCGCGCGATCGTCATGGCGCCGGTGTCGGGATCGATCTCGACCTCGCAAATCGCCGTGCCGTTGGGAAACACCGGCTCGTGCATTTCATTGTCGGTGACAATAGCGAGGCCGTCTCGCAGTGGCTCGGGAAGTCTGTGATGCGCGGCCTCGCTGGCCAGTTCGAGAAAATCGAAGCTGCGGTTGGTGTCGCGCGCGCCGAACCGGCCATCCTCATAGGTGATCGCCTCGACCGGCGTATCGAGCACGGCGGCGGCGATACTCTTACCCTTGTCGATGAGATCGACCGCGGCCTTGGCAAACACCGTCGCCGCGTGGCGCATGGAGCGGCCGGAATGGGTGCCGCCGCCCGTCTTCACCACATCGGTGTCGCCGAGAATGATGCGCACGCTTTCGGCCGGCACCTGCAGGAGATCGGAGACGACCTGGGAGAAGCTCGTCTCATGCCCCTGCCCGGCCGGCTGGGTGCCGATGACGACGTCGACGCGCGCCGGACCCGAGGCATCTTGCGGCTGTACTGTGATGCGCGCCTGTTCGCGCGGCGCGCCGATCGAGGACTCGACATAGTTGGCGAGGCCGAGACCGAGGAGCTTGCCGCGCTTCTTCGCCGCGCGGCGCCGCGTCGCAAAGCCTTTCCAGTCGGCGATCTCCATCGCCCAGTCCATGTTCTCTTCGTAGCGGCCGGAATCGTAAAGCATGCCGACGGCATTGCGATACGGCATGGCGTCCGGGCGAACGAGGTTTTTACGCCGGATGGCGACGCGATCGATGCCAAGCGCGTCGGCCGCCGCGTCGACCAGCCGCTCGATGGCATAAGTGACTTCCGGCCGGCCCGAACTGCGATAGGCCTGCGTCGGCATGGTGTTGGTGTACACGGCGACGGCGCGCAGCGTCGCCGCCGGGATCGCGTAGGAGCCGGGAATGAGGCCGGCGCCTTTGCTCAAGGGCGACAGCGACACGCAGCGCGCGCCGAGATTGGAGATGTTGGTGGCGCGCAGCGCCAGGAAACGGCCGCGGGCATCGAGCGCCAGTTCGACCTCAGTGACGAGATCGCGGCCCTGATAATCGCTCAAGAAAGCTTCCGAGCGCGTCGCGGTGTATTTGACCGGACGCTTGAGCTTCTCCGACGCCCACAGCACCAGGCCGAATTCGACGAAGACGCGGTTGCGGGTACCGAAATTGCCGCCGACGTCGTGGGACAGAACGCGCAGCCGTTCGGGCGCAACGCCGAGCACGGTGGCAAGCTCGTTCTTCTGCCGCACCGCACCGCCCGAGCCGGCATATAAAGTGTAGCGGCCGGTCGCGGCGTCGTAGGCACCGAGCGCGGCGCGCGGCTCCATCGGCACGCCGGTGACGCGGCCGACGTGGAATTTCCGCTTCACCACATGCGCGGCGCCGGCAAAAGCTGCGTCGGTCGCGGCGGCATCGCCGAACTGCGTATCGACCGGGACGTTGTCCGGCACCTCATCCCAGATCGCCGGGGCGCCGGGCGCCATCGCATTTTCGGAATGCAGCACGAAGGACAGTTCTTCGTAACTCACCGCCACCGCTTCCGCCGCATCCATCGCCAGCGCCTTGGTCTCGGCCACCACCATGGCAACGGCCTCGCCGACGTGGCGCGCTTTGTCCGCTGGCAACAGCGCATGCGGACCGATGAAAACGGCGCCGCCGCCACGGGCCGCAAGCTTCATGTCGAACTTGGTCTTCGGCAACGGATCGTGCGGAATGGGCTTTAGTCCGTCGGCGGCGCAGTCGGCGCCGGTGAACACGCCGAGCACGCCGGGCATGGTTTTGGCGCGCGCCGCATCGACGGCGAGTATCCGCGCGTGCGGATAGGGCGAGCGCACCATCGCCGCATAGGCCTGGCCTTCGAGACTGAAATCGTCGGTGAAGCGGCCCTTGCCGGTGATGAGCCGCGCGTCCTCCTTGCGCGGCATCGGCTTGCCGATGAACCGGTAGCCGGCTTTATCCGGTCTTGTCGTGTCGTCCATCGATAAATCGCTAGCAGTCTGGACTAGGCCGGGCAACAGATGCGCCGCCCCGGCTGCACGGAGACGCTCAATAATAGCCCACGGTCGCGCCGCCATCGACCGCTATCGCGGTGCCCTGGATGTGACGCGCCTTCTCCGAGCAAAGGAACAACGCCAGCGCGGCGACGTCCTCGGCCTTGCCGAGCCGGCGCAGGCCGTCCTTGGCCGTGGCTTCCTGTTTCAATTGCTCGATCGATTTGCCGGACGCCTTGGCGCGCTGCTCCATGAGCTGATCGAGGCGTTCAGTCTCGGTGGCGCCGGGATGGATGACATTGACATTGACGCCATCGCGCTTGCCAAGCTGCGACAGCGCCTTGGAGAAATTTCCCATGGCGGCGTTGACCGACGCGCCGATCGAAAAATCGGCGCCGGGCGAGCGCGCGGCGCCGCCGCCGATATTGACCACGAAGCCTTGTGCCGCCTTGAGCATCGGCCAGAACAGCCGGCACAGCCGCACGCAGCCGAACAATTTGAGCGCGTAGCCGTCGAGCCACGCCTCGTCCGGCAGGTCGACGAAATTGCCGGCACGCGTCGCGCCGGCCGAGCACACCAGAATATCGCAGCGGTTGAATTTCTGTTTGACGGTGTCGAACACCTGCCGGCAGCCATCGAGCGTGCGCAGATCGGCGGTGATGGCGAGCGGCGCCAAACCGCCCGCCGCGGCAATGGTTGCGCTGGCTGCGGCAAGGTTCGCCGACGAGGAGGAGACGATAATTGTCTGCGCGCCGGCGCGCGCAAATTCGGCGGCAATCTCGCGGCCGATACCGCGGCTGCCGCCGCTGACGACGGCGACCTTATTGGTGAATTCGCCCGGCACCGCTTCCTCCCGACTAATGACAATAATCCGCAATCGCCCAAGCCAAGCAAGCCGAGCGGCATAGCGCAATCGATATTTGCGGGCAACGGACGGTCGATCAGGCGAAGCGATCGTTGAATGTATTGACGCCGGGACGCTTGAGCCATTCGACGGTTTGGCCGAGCGCCTTGCCGCCCACCATCTGCGTGAGCCGATGCGGAATCCGGATTTCGGCCAGTTTCGCGACAAAGCGGATTTGACCCACCGCCGCGCCGGAATTTGGCCGCGCGGTAAAGATGGCGCGCGTCCCCAGCGCGACCGCACGAACAGTGCCGACGAGGACGAACAGAAATCGAGAGACCGATTTGCGTCCATGATCGTGAACTCTCGCAGCCAGGCGCGCGGCCACCGCCGCAACATGCCGCCATGCCGCCCGCGCATCGCCGGTGCCGAGCCACAGATCGATGGGCACAAAGAAAATGGCAATGAGCACAAGCTCCATGCCGAAGGAGAACGCCGCGGCGTCATCGACCGGCCAACGCCAAAGCTCGCTCACGTAAGGCGCGCTTTTGAAGACTTTCTTCACCGGCACGATGGTGATGCAGCGCGCCAGCATTGCCTGCTCCTGGTCGTTGCGGAAACCGCCGAGCCCCAAAAGCGCCAGCAGGTTGTGATCGAAATCGCCGGACGCCGGGTCGCGGCCAATGCCGCGGCCGGCCGAGAAACTCCTGCGGGTGGCTTCGCTGACCGTCACGCTCTGGTCCGCGATGCCGTTGAGCCGCTCATCCCATTGGTGCTCTTCGATTTCGAGCTTGAAGACATTGGCATACCATTCGGCATAGCGGGCATGCAGCATGGCGCCGCGCTCGAGCTGGGCCGGGCTCTGGCCCGGCTGGTCGCTGACCAGACGGTACGCGCCATTTTGCCCGGCGGCCGGCGGCGCGTCTGCGGCAAAGCTCGGGCGCGTCCGCGAAGCCTGCACTTCCGCCGGCACCAGATTGTAATAGCTTTTTAGCCGGGCTTTCGATTGCAGCACCGCGTCGACGAAGAACGGCCGCATGCAGCTTGCCGAGGTTCGCCATATTTCCGCAGTCTCAGCGGCCGGGGCGGGTGAAGAATCGCTCCTGACCCAGGCGTAGCCGCTCTCGGCCGCGCGCAATGTCTGCGTCCAATCGACGAGCGACGCGCCAAGGATCGCGCAACCCAGCACGGCGAAAAAGACGCGGACACGCAAAACGGTGATACGCAACATGGCACTCAGGCGCGGCTAACCGCGCAGCAAGCGGCGTTTAGTGTCGAAGGGTGAAGGCAAAACTGAAGGACGTTCAGGGGCGTCGGCGTGCGCAGGCCCAACGCGGCAAGTGACAATTCGCCAGTCGGTAATCCGGCAACGGGCCATAACGCGCCCTCCCCCGCAACGCTACCCAACGGGGCCTAGCCTCCGGCCCATTTGAGCCGGAATTAAGACAATTTCGCAGAAACGATTCGCGTCGTTTTGCAACCCCGGATCGTCCGGCCGCGCGATTTGGCTGGACTTGAGACTGGCCTTTTTCGTATTCGAGGAAAAAGATGTCAGACGTCATCGATATCCATCCCCATATCGTCTCGCCCGACACCAAGCGTTATCCGCTGGCGCCGCTTGGCGGCAAGCAATCGGCCTGGTCGACCGAGCGGCCGACGACCTATCAGACGCTGTTGGCGGCCATGGACGCAGCCGGCGTCGCCAAGGCAGCCATCGTGCATTCCTCGACGGCTTACGGTTATGACAACAGCTATGTCGCCGACGCGGTCGAGGCCGTGCCGGCGCGCTTTACCGGCGTTTATTCGATCGATGCGATGGCGCCCGATACCCTTAAAACGTTCGATTATTGGCTCGGCCGTGGCTGCACCGGCATGCGCCTGTTCACCACCGGCAGCACATTGCCGGACCAGGCCACCTGGTTCGTCGATCCGAAAACTTATCCGTTTTGGGAGCATGCGGCGGCCAAGGCCATACCGGTCTGCATGCAGATGAAACAGGAAGGCCTGCCGCTATTGCGGCAGATCATGGACAAATTCCCGAAAGTGACCATGATCCTCGATCACTTGGCGCGCGCGCCGTTCGAGGACGGACCGCCCTACAACGAGGCGGCCGATTTGCTTGCGCTCGCCCAATACCAGCAGCTCTATCTCAAGATCACGCCGATCAATGTCACTCCGAAATCGTGGGGCAAAGGCACGCCGGAATCGTTCTTCGGCAAAGTCATCGACATGTTCGGCGCTTCGCGGATCGCCTGGGGCTCCAACTTTCCGAATTCGGTCGGCACCTTGGCGGAAATTCTCGGCGCCGCCCGCAAGACTTTCGCTTTCGCCAAACCCTCGGATCAGGATTGGATTTTCGGCAAGACCGCGCAAGAACTCTATCCGACACTGGCTGACCGGTAAGGAGGCGGGGATGGCGCCCGCAGCGAAGTCTACCCTGCACACGATGCTCGGCAACTATGCGAATGTCGCGCCGCTCAAAAGCGGCACGATTCATTCCGATCTCGTCGATTTCGACTTTGCCGAAGTCAAAGTCGCCAACACCCTGTTCAAGCAGGTCGTCCGCGAAGCCAAATACGATCTCGCCGAGTTGGCGATCGTCACATATTTGCAGGCGAAATCGTTCAACAAGCCCTATGTGCTGATCCCGGCGGTCGTGGTGAGCCGGGGCCAGCACCACACCATCGCGTATAACGCCGAGCGCGGCACGCTCAAACCGTCCGAGCTGGCCGGCAAGCGGGTCGGCGTGCGCGCCTATACCGTGACCACCGGAACCTGGGTGCGCGGCATCCTGGCGCAGGAATACGGCGTCGATCTCGACAAAGTCGAGTGGATCACCTTCGAGGATCCGCACGTGGTGGAATACCGCGACCCGGACGTCGTCAAGCGCGCGCCGGCCGGCAAGGAGCTCGTGCAGATGCTGCTCGACGGTGAACTTGACGCCGCGATCGTCGGCGACAAACTTCCCGATCCGCGGCTGAAACATCTTATTCCGGACGCCGAGGAAGCGGCGCGCCAATGGGCGGAACGGCACCACGGCGTGCCGATCAATCACATGCTGGTGGTGCGCAGCGAAATATCGCGGACGCGGCCCGATGTGGTGCGGGAAATATTCCGGCTGTTCCACGACAGCAAGCGTGCCGCGGGACTTGCCGATGGCGGCGCGCTCGACCCGTATCGTTTCGGCGTCGAAGCCTGCCGGGCGGACCTCGACATCATCATCGATTTCTGCGTGCGGCAAAAATTGATCCCGCGGCCGATATCGGTCGACGAATTGTTCGACGACACGACCCGCGCGCTCAAGGTAAGCTGACGGCTTTACTGGAGCATGACCCCTCGGGTGGAACCCGAGGGCATGCTTCTCGGAAGACCGGTATCCACCGTCGGATCCCGTCCGAGGGCCGGCATTTCCCGATTGATGCCCTAAGCCACGCGCCGAAATTCCTGTTGGCAGTGCCGCACCCGGCGTTCATCGACATCGATGCCGAGGCCGCCCTTGTCGGTCGCTTCGACATGGCCGTCCACGACCGCAAGCGGCTCGACCGCGACGTCTTCAGCAAGGCCGAGATTGGTCACCGTCAATCCCCAGGCGAGTTCCGGCACCGCGGTGGCGACATGCGCGGCCGCCGCCGAAGCGATGCTCGATTCGCCGGTCTTGCAGGAGATATTGATCTTCATGCCAAGCCGGTCGCACAGCCGGCCAGCTTGGAACAGCGCGCGCAAGCCGCCAAGCTTGATCGCTTTGAGGCTGCCGCCGTGGGCGGCCTTGCGCTCGTGATGGCGCACGATATCGTCAGCGCAATGCAGGCCCTCGTCGGCGCCGATCGCCGCGGCGCTTGCCGCGGCCACGCGCGCCATTGCTTCAAGATCGTGCGCGGCAACCGGCTGCTCGAAAAAATCCAGCCCGCAGTCGCCGAGCACGCGCACATAAGTCAGTGCATCGTCGACAGTGAAGCCCTGATTGGCGTCGGCGGATACGAGGCACGGCTCGCCCGCGCTCTTGAGCACGAGGCAAACGCTTCGCGTGCGCTCGGCGTCGGCCGCCGCCCCGCTCAATCCGACTTTGATCTTGAAGGCCCGATAACCGGCCGCCCAGCGCTCCTGCGCTTCGCGCAGATCGGCCGCAACGTCCGGTGAGCCGATGACGGCGAGGACGGGCATGCGCCGCCGCTGCCGCACGCCAAGAAGCGCATAGATCGGCCGCCCGGTGGCGCGGCCGACGAGATCGCAAAGCGCAATGTCGACCGCCGCCTTGGCGCCGCTGTTGCCATAGAGCCGCGCCTCCATCACAGCAGTGGCGCCGGCGAAGTCGTCGGCCGGCCGGCCGACAAGGCCCGGCGTCAGGAGCTCCACCGCCGCCAACATGCCGGCGACGGTTTCCCCGGTCATCAGCGGGGCCGAAGCCGCCTCGCCCCAGCCGACCGCGCCCTCTTCGGATTCGATGCGCACCAGCACATTGTCGGCACGCGCGACGGTTTCGCCGGCCATCTGCACCGGCTTCTTCATCGGCAGACTGACGGCAATTGCCTCGATCGACTTGACCTTCACGCCGTGCCTCGAAAAAACGGCCGCACGCAACGGTGCGCGCGGGCGTGGAATTGTAGCGACAGCAGCGGCCGCGCGACAAGCCGTGCGAAGAGCCGGCGGCCATTCGGCGATGCCGAGGGCCGCCGCGATCTCCGCGGCGGCGGCAGGCATGGTGGCGCGCCACGAAGCGGTCATAAAGCCGCACCTTAAGTGCAAGAACCCGTCATACCAGGGGGCCATTGCAGCAGACCGGCGATGAGACTAATTGACCTTCCGCACCGCCAACTGGATGCGTCACGACGCCGAAGCGCTTAAACGATGGACCGCCCGGGAGTTTCGACAATGCGAGCAGGTTTTGCGAGAATCATCGCGCGATCGTCGGCGCTCTTGGTGTCGCCGCTCTTGGTCTCGGCGCTTTTGCTGCCGGTTCACACCGTGAGCGCGGACCCGCTGGCCGTGCCCGCGACGCCCGCCGGACTGTGGCAGGCGACCGACAGCGATACCAAGCAACCTACCGGCTGGTTTTTGATCACCGATCACGACGGCGTCTACGACGGCATCATCGCCAGAATGTTCCTCAAGCCCAGCGAAGACCCCAATGTGGTCTGCGATCAATGCAAGGATGACCGCCACGACCAGCGCTGGCTCGGTCTCGAGATCATCCGCGGCATGAAGCAGGAGGACGCCGACAAATTCGGCGGCGGCACCATCCTCGATCCGCGCGACGGCAAGATCTATCACGCCACCATGAAGCTCTCGCCCGACGGCCAGACGCTCATTGTGCGCGGCTATATCGGCATCGAACTGTTGGGCGAGAATCAGTATTGGACGCGGCTGCCGGATTCCGCCTACAGCATGCTCGATCCGTCGGTGAACCCCAATCCGGCGGTCAATCCCAATTTAGTCGCGCCGAAACACCCGCCCGCGCACCACTCGCTGATGATGGCGCCGAAGAACGCGACTCACCAGTAGCAAAAACTACGGCGCCGCGGGCGGCTGCTGCACGCGCGGCTTACCCATCAGCACCGGCTGGAAGAACGCCGCGGCCAACATTGTCGTTAACAGCGAGATCGCCAGCAATTTGCCCATGCTGGAGGTCCCGGGATGGCTGGAAAACCACAGGCTGCCGAACGCCGTCGCCGTGGTGCAGGCCGAGAACGTCACCGCCCGGGTAAGCACCGATTGCAAGAGATTGGTCTGACCCTCGCGCCACGCCATGATGTAATAGATCTTGAACGCCACGCCCACGCCGAGCAGAAGCGGCAGCGCGATGATATTGGCGAAGTTCAGCGGCAGGTCGACAATCACGCAAATTTCCAGCGTCACCACGCAGGCCAACAACAGCGGCACCAGCGTCAGCAATACGTCGCCCAAGCGGCGCAGCGTGATCCACAGCAGAAACCCGATCGAAATGAGCGCACAGGCGCCGGCTTCGATGAAGGCGCTGACGATGGCGCGCCGGGCCTCGAGAATCGAGATTGGTCCTTCGGTCGCATCCGGCGCCACCGACTGAACGGCGCCGGCAAACCGCCGCAGTACCGCATTATTGTTGGAATCGCCCTTGGGCGCGACGTCGACCCGCGCCTGACCGGACGGCGTCACCCATTGCCCGGTGAGATCGGCCGGAAGATTGGCGCGCGTCACCTCCTGCGCCTTCAACAGATTGCGCAAGTCGTCGAGCGCGGTTCGCAGTGGCTGCACGAAGGTGGTTTCGGCGCGCTGGCGCACCGCTGGACTGGCTTTGGCCAGCGTCGCCATGGCCGCCGCCAGCCGGCGCGCCGCGACCGCGCCCGAGCTTGTACCGGTGCCGGCCAGCCGGTTGAGGAAGTCGATGGTCGAATTCATCATGCTGACGTTCTGGGCGTCGGTCGGCGGCGGGCTCGGTGCCGCCGGATTGAGCACCGGATCGAGCGTCTTGGCTGCGTCCTGTATAAGCGGCAACTTTTCCTGCTGATTGTCGGGAATGAAGGTCGACAGGGTAACGACGCGGGCGACTTCCGGCAGCTTGCTCAGCTTGGGCGCCATTTGATCCGCCGCCAGGAGCGTCGGCTCAAGAATTTGAATGTCGTTGGCGCCGCTTTCGGGGTCGCTCTTGAGCGACAGATACGTGGCGACCGCCTCGGTCTTGGGGCTGCGCAGATTGATCGGATTGAAATCGAAGCGCAGCCAATACAACAGCGGCAAGCCGGCGGCGACCACCGCCAGCGTGATGATCAATATCGGCATACGGTGGCGCGCCAGGAAGTCGTCGACCGGCGCCAGCGCCTTGTAGCCGAGCTGCGCCGGCTCACGCGGCGGCTTGAGCACGCTTAACAGCGCCGGCAACAGCGTGATGCTGGTGGCGAACGCGACTATCATGCCGGCGCCGGCGATGAGACCGAGTTCGGACACCCCCTTATAGACCGTCGGCAAGAACGACAGGAAGCCGGCCGCGGTCGCCAAGGCCGCGAGCGTCAGCGGCGCTCCGGCGCGCCGGCCGGCCTCGATAAGCGCTTCGCGCAGATTGTCGTTGGCATGGCGCTCGGCGCGATAGCGGACGGAGAATTGCAGGCCGAAGTCGACGCCGAGCCCGACGAACAGCACGGCGAAGTACACCGATATCAGGTTCAACGTGCCGACCATCAGCAAGCCGAGTGCCGCCGTGACGGACAGCCCGACGATAAGGGCGACGAAGACGGCAAAAATGATGCGCGCCCAGCGCAACGCCAGCCAGAGAATGAACAGCACGACGATGATGGTGACGGTGGCGTTAAGCGCCGCGTTTTCCTTGATGGTGGCGAATTCCTCGTCCGCCATCGGCACCGGGCCGGTCAGGCGCAATCGCGCCTGATATTTGCCAGTGAAATCGAGATCTTGCGCCGCCTGGCGGATGGCGTCGGTCGCACGCTTGCCGGGTTCAAGCTCGGAGTAGTCGAGGCTCGCCCTGATCTGCAGGAAGCGGAGCAGATCGTCCGGCTTGGGCGCGCTGCCCTGGACCAATTCATGCCAGGAAAAGCTCGCCGGCTTTCCGGCATTCACGTTTTCCAGCGTGTCGGCGGCGAGCGTCATCGGCCAGGTCATGTTGTCGAGCGTAATCTGGCCGCCCTGCGCGCCAAGGAGTCCGAACTGCAGCGCCTGGATGACGCCGCGCAGCGACGGGTCGCCGGCCAGCACCTGGATAAGACGCTGCGCCTGGGTCAGGCCCTTGAGTTGCGGGGCGAGATCGGCAGTGCTTTCGAACAACAAGCCGTTCTGGGCAAAAAAGCTGCCGCCCTTCGGCTGCACGATGGCGCGAAACAAATCCTTTTGCTGCGATAGCCGTTGCGCGAGCGCGCCGGTCGCCTCATCGACCAGTTCGGGCGTCGGTGCGTTGATCACCGCGGTGATGGTGTCGTATTGCGGAAAAGCCTTCTCCATGGCCGCTTCGCGCTGCCGCCACGGCATATTCGGCGAAATAAGCTGATTGACGTCCGTGGTCATCGCAAAATGCGTGGCCGCATACCAGGAGGCGACCAGCGTGAGCAGGACCGCCGCCGCGATCACCGGCCAAGCGAATTGCGCGCAAAAACCGATTGCGCGGACAACGAGAGCGGTAATCGTCTTCATGGGCTCAGCGTAATGGGAATGAACGACGGGATCGACGGATGAACGGGATAGGTTTGAGGCGTTAAGACAACGGCGAAATGGTGGCAGGTGAACCGGCGCGAGCACACTCTCGTGCGGTGGCTGGGACGTCCGAACTTCAGAATCGGGACACTAGATGCCCTGAATGGCGGAAAAAGTGAAATTTTGGATATTTTCCTAATGCGGTGCGGGCGCGTTGCCGTCGGCGCATGACGGTATCCTCTTAATGCAATGCGCCCCCAACGTACGGAACCCCGAACCGGTTGCACCGCAAAGCGTTGCCCAACGGTTGCTCAAGGGGTTGCCATTGAATGGTAGCGGAGGAGTGCGGCGACGAGGCGGCTGGAGGCATGGCCCGCTGGACAAGAGCCGGTATTTCCGCTCAATGGGGACGGTTTATAGGCCATTCGGGCTTGATTGTTATGCATTCGCAGCCAACTAGACCGAATAAGGCAAGCTGAAACAGGCATACGCGGACTCCTGCCGCGGTAAGCCGTATTCTTGCGGCGCATGGCCGCAGAGCCGACATTAACCGTTTAGCCGGCCCCGGGCCGGGAGGTCTCGATGAAAGTGATTCTTGCCCAACCCCGTGGTTTCTGCGCCGGCGTGGTGCGCGCCATCGAGATCGTCGAGCGCGCCCTGCAGAAATACGGGCCGCCGGTCTATGTGCGTCACGAGATCGTGCACAACAAGCACGTTGTCGAAAGCCTCAAGGCCAAGGGTGCCCGCTTTGTCGAGGAACTTTCCGAAGTCCCAGCCAATGCGGTAACGATCTTCAGCGCCCATGGCGTGGCCAAGAGCATCGAAGAAGAGGCGGCGTCACGCAATCTGCCGGTCCTCAATGCGACCTGCCCGCTGGTGACCAAGGTCCATAACCAGGGCAAGCGCTACGTCGCCCAGGGCCGCCGCCTCATCCTCATCGGCCATGCCGGCCATCCCGAGGTCGAAGGTACGATGGGCCAGATTTCGGAGCCGGTGACGCTGGTACAGACGGAGGCCGATGTTGCAACGCTCGACATTCCCGCCGACACGCCGGTCGCCTATGTCACGCAGACCACGCTGTCGGTGGACGACACCCGCGGCATCATCGCCGCCCTGCACAGCCGCTTTACCGACATGGTCGGCCCCGAGACGCGTGACATCTGCTACGCCACGCAGAACCGGCAGACCGCGGTGCGTGAACTCTCCGAGCTGGTCGACGTTATCCTCGTGGTCGGTGCCAAGAATAGTTCCAACTCCAACCGGCTGCGGGAAATCGGCGAGGAGGCCGGCACGCCAAGTTACTTGATCGCCGACGGCAGCGAGCTCGATACGTCGTGGTTCGATAACGCCAAGACCGTCGGCATCACCGCCGGCGCGTCGGCGCCCGAAGTGCTGGTGGAAGACGTGATCACCGCGCTGCGCCGGCTCGGTCCGGTCGATGTCAGCCAGCTGCATGGCCGCCACGAGACCATCGAGTTCCGCCTGCCGCCCGAACTGACCGGCGGCGAGACCGCGGGCCGCGTGACAGCGAAAGTCTGATTGAACGAAGAGGCTGATTGAACGCCGAGCGGCGGCTGCAGCACTCACATACCTAAAAGAGGATCTGAGCCTTGGGTGTATCTCTACGTCAGAAAGCGAAAGTCGGCGCCTACGTGATGCGGCAGCGTCTGGCCGGCCGCAAGCGCTATCCGCTGGTGCTCATGCTGGAGCCGTTGTTCCGCTGCAACCTTGCCTGCACCGGTTGCGGCAAGATCGATTATCCGGACGCCATCCTCAACAAGCGCTTGTCGGTGCAGGAATGCCTCGACGCGGTCGACGAGTGCGGCGCGCCGATGGTCGCCATCCCGGGCGGCGAGCCGCTCATTCACAAGGAAATCGGCGAGATCGTCAAAGGCATCGTCGCCCGCAAGAAATTCGTGTCGCTGTGCACCAATGCACTGCTTCTGGAAAAGAAGCTGCATCTGTTTGAGCCGTCGCCTTATCTGTTCTTCTCGGTGCATCTCGACGGCATCAAGGAGCATCACGACAAGTCGGTGTGCATGGACGGCGGCTTCGACAAGGCCGTCGCCGCGATCAAGGCCGCCCAAGCCAAGGGCTTCGCCGTCAACGTCAATTGCACCGTGTTCGACGGCCATCCGGCGGAAGACATCGCCAAGTTCCTCGACCTCACCGAGAAGCTCGGCGTCGGCGTATCGATTTCGCCCGGCTACGCCTATGAACGCGCGCCCGACCAGGAGCACTTCCTGAGCCGCCGCAAGACCAAGGAGCTGTTCCGCAAGGTCTTCGCGCTCGGCAAAGGCAAGAAGTGGAACCTGACCCATTCCGGCATGTTCCTCGACTTTCTTGCCGGCAACCAGGAATTCCACTGTACGCCGTGGGGCATGCCGACCCGCAACATCTTCGGCTGGCAGAAGCCCTGCTATCTGCTCGGCGAAGGCTATGCCAAGACGTTTGGCGAGTTGATGGACACCACCGACTGGGATCTTTACGGCACCGGCGCCTACGAAAAATGCGCCAACTGCATGGCACATTGCGGTTACGAGCCGACTGCGGCCCAGGCGATGATGGAGCACCCACTGCAAGCGGCGATGATCGCCTGGAAGGGCATCAAGACCGAAGGCCCGATGGCTCCGGAAATTCCATTGGATACCCAGCGTCCGGCGCAATACGTCTTCGACGGCAATGTGCAGCTGACGCTGTCGCAGATGCGCGCCAACGAGGCGCGTGAGAAGGCGGCGAAAGCCGCCGCCAAGGAAGCCAATAAGGACGCGGCGCGGACGTCAGCGAGCGCGGCGTAACGTCCGTCATTCCGGGGCGCGGCCGTAGGCCGCGAGCCCGGAATCCATAATCGCGGTTCTGCCGGTGGGGCTCGCTTCGTCGGCATTGCCGCTGTTGAAGCGCGGTGGCGCGCCACCGCCAGGGCCGGAAGAAAAAGCGGATCGCCCGGCCTACATCCACCCCGCCAGCACGGTCACCTCATCGCGGCGCGCAAAGTACTCGGCCGTCTCGGCCAGGTCGGATTGCGTCCATCGCAGGACGACGTAGTCGCCCTGGAGCCGTGTCACCACGCCGATCCGGTGTTGACCGCTCCGTATGACGGAGACCTTCATGCCGATCTCGATGACCGGCTTCCCATTGGCCCTGTCCATGAAGATATCGTCCCTGCCCGGCGCGCGGGATGCCTCGCGCTCAATGCTTAAATTGGAGGATGATCAGCCCGCCAGTCCACTCAAAAAATAACAGAGGGCCGCCATCAGCGCCGCGGCCGGGATGGTGACGATCCAGGCGACGACGATATTGCCGGCGATGTTCCACCGCACCGCGGACACTTTCCTTGCGGCACCGACCCCGATGACCGCGCCGGTGACCGTATGCGTGGTCGACACCGGGATGCCGAGAAACGTTGCCGTAAACAGCATGACGGCGCCGCCGGCGGAAGCGCAACAGCCCTGCACCGGCGTCAGCCGCGTAATCTTCGAGCCGACCGTGTGCACAATGCGCCAGCCGCCGATCAAAGTGCCCAACGCGATCGCCGCCTGGCAGGTGATCACGACCCAGAGCGGCACGTAGAATTCGTTCCCGAGGCGGCCTTGCGAAAACAGCAGCACCGCGATGATGCCCATGGTCTTCTGTGCATCGTTGCCGCCGTGGCCGAGCGAGATCAGCGATGCCGCGCCAAATTGAAGCCATTGAAAGGTCCCTTCGGTCGCGTGTGGATTGGCGCGAACGAAGGCCCATGACACGGCGAGAATGAGCACAAGCGCGAGAACGAAGCCGAACAGTGGCGACAGTACGATGAAGGCTCCGGTAGTCAGTAGACCCGGCCAGACGATCGCCCCGAGACCGGATTTGACAACGCCGGCGCCGACCAGTCCGCCGATCAGCGCATGGGAACTGCTCGACGGGATGCCCGCCCACCAAGTGATGAGGTTCCAGGAAATCCCACCCATCAACGCACCGAAGATGACGCGCGCGTCCATGACCTGGGCCGAGACGATGCCCACGCCGATGGTTCGCGCCACATGGACGCCGAACACAAGGAACGCGATGAAATTGAAAAAGGCCGCCCAAATCACGGCATAACGGGGCCGCAACATCCGCGTCGAAACCAGCGTCGCGATCGAATTCGCGGTGTCGTGCAACCCGTTGAGAAAATCGAACGCCAGCGCGACGGCAATGAGGCCGATCAGCAAAGGCAGGTTCAGCGCGCCTGTCATGAAGCGGCGTTGCTCAGAGCTGGTCCACGACGATGGAGTTGATTTCGTTTGCCACGTCTTCGAAGCGGTCGACGACCTTCTCCAGATGATCGTAGAGTTCGGCGCCGACCACGAATTTCATCGCGCCGCCCTGGCTCCCCTCGCCGCGGTTGGCGAGGAACAGCGCCTTCAGCCCGCGATTGTAGACGTCGTCGGCTTCTTCCTCGATAGCGATGATCTTGCCGGTGATCGCGTTGAGGCGCGGCGAATTCGTGCCGATCGCGGACAACAGCGGCACCGCTTCGAGAACGAGCTTTGCCGACTGAAGGATGATGTCGCTCATCTGCCGCATCTGCGGTTCGAAGCTTTCGACCTCGAAGAGAACGATGGTCTTGGCGGTCTTGTTCATCTGATCGATGGCGTCGTCCATCGAACTAATGAGGCTCTGGATATCGGTTCGGTCGAAAGGCGTGATGAAGGTGCGCCGGACAGCCAAAATCACCTGGCGCGTGACGTCGTCCGCTTCGGCCTCACGATCGAAAATCTGCTTGCAGTAGGCTGCAACATCGCCGCCCTCCAGTAAGCCCTTAAGGGCCTCGGCACCCGCGACGACGATAGTCGCGTGCTTCTCGAAGAGCGTGAAAAACCGCTCCTCCTTTGGCATCAATGCCTGAAACCAGCCGAGCATCCCGCAATCCGAATCTGCCCCGGCCGCCGCCGTGCCGTGTCAGGCTAGCATTCCGGGGGACCCGCTGCATTGCGGCGGCGAGCAGCCGGTGCTCCATCCACCGGAATCTTCCGAGGAGGACGCGAGCCGCAGAATCACATCCCCCACGCCACACTCTTGGCGTTGCCGCTCTTGAGATTGCGGTAGCGCGCCAGCTATGCCGCTTTACCCTTTTGGGTCGGCCGAATTAAAATTTCTGCGGAAATGCCCAAATGTTTGTGCAAGCGCCTGATCATGCCGATCGAGAGGCTGCGCTTACGGTTCAGGACCTCAGCTACGCGCGTCCGCGTTCCGATGAGCGGCTCAAGGTCCTTTCGAGATAGACCCTGTTGCTCCATCCGAAACTTGATGGCCTCGACTGGATCGGGCGGGTCCATGGGATAGTGCTCAGATTCATAGGCATCGATGAGGGTTGCCAGCACGTCGAGGCGGTCGCCCTCGCGCGTACCACGTTTCGCTCCCCAAAGACGCTCAATCTCCGAAAGGGCCTCTTCGTAGTCCGCGTTGGTGCGAATTGGCTTCACTTCATTTTTCATATTGTACCCTCGTCACATCGATCCGATCGTAATCTTTGTGTGTGCCGAACCATTTGATCCAGACGATACTTTTCTCGAAGTCGACGGCCACCACGAGCCTGTAAGTGTTGCCTTTGATGTTGAAGACAATCCGCTCTGCACTAACGAGGCTGGCACTTGCATATAACCGCTTTACCTCGGCGGTATTTCGCCATTGGGCTTTTTTTGTCTCGCCGAACCAGGCATCCAATGCTGCCTTTACGGCGGGCTGATCTTTGTGCCTGGCGAGTGACTGCATAAATTCCCGCAAGGTTCGCCGGGCGATGATCCGCATGAACCAGATTATCCCGCGCCCATTTTGGGCGCAACGGGATTAAAGCAGCTACATCCCCCACGCCACACTCTTGGCATTGCCGCTCTTGAGATTGCGGTAGCGCGCCAGCGCCCACAGCGGGAAGAACTTCGCATAGCCGTGGTAGCGCAGATAGAACACGCGCGGGAATCCGGTCGCGGTGTAGCGCTCTTCGTTCCAGAAACCGTCGGCGCCCTGGTTGTCGGCGAGGTATGTGATGCCGCGCTTAACTGCCGGATGATCGACCTCGCCGGCGGCGATGAGGCCGAGCACGGCCCAGGCAGTCTGCGAGGCGGTCGACGGCGCTTTCTCGTAGCCTTTGTAGTCGAGCTTGTAGCTTGCGCCGTCCTCGCCCCAGCCGCCGTCGTCATTCTGGATCGCGGTGAGCCAGGCCGCGGCTTTGCGCATTTCCGGAGCATCGCGGGGAACGCCCGCGGCGTTGAGCGCGCACAGCACCGACCAGGTGCCGTAGATGTAATTCATGCCCCAGCGGCCGTACCACGAGCCATCGGCAAGTTGCGTCTGGCGCAAGTAGTCGATGGCGCGCGTGGCGCAGGCGCTTTGCGTGTCGCCAAGCTGCGCCAAGAGCGACAGACACCGCGCGCTGACGTCCTCGGTCGGCGGATCGAGCAGCGCGCCGTGGTCGGCGAACGGGATATTGTTGAGATAATAATAGTCGTTGTCGGCATCGAACGCGCCCCAGCCGCCGTTCTCGCTCTGCATGCCGACGATCCATTCTTTCGCCCGCGCGATGGCGTCGCCGTAGTCCGTTTGCGGAAATCCTTCAATGCGGTGCATCGCCATCGCCACCACGGCGGTATCGTCGACGTCGGGATAATGCGGGTTGGCGTATTGGAAGGCCCAGCCGCCGGGACGCACATCGCCGCGCCGCGCGATCCAGTCGCCTTTGACGTCGAGCACCTGCATCGGCTTGAGCCAATCCAACCCGCGCTTGACCTGCGCGTTGACGGCTTCGCCGCCGACTTCCAACAGCGCATGGCAGGCAAGCCCGGTGTCCCAGATCGGCGACACGCAGGGCTGGCAATAGGCTTCCTCGTCATGCACGACCAGAAGCTTCTCGATCGATCGGCGGGCGATGGCGCGCTGCGGATGATCTTCCGGGTAGCCCAGCGCGTCGTACATCATCACGCTGTTGGCCATGGCCGGGAAAATCGCGCCGAGCCCGTCTTCACCGTTGAGTCGTTCGCCGACCCAGGCGACGGCGCGGTCGATCGCATGCGCCCGCATGCGCTTGGGCAACATCGGCTCGGCGGCGCGCAGCACATTGTCGACGGCGCGGAAGAACCAGAACCACGACGCCTTCTGCTGCGGCGCTTTCGGCGTCGGCGCGAGCGACCGCGGCGGCTCCAGGAACAACTCGTCGATGGCGACGCCTTTTTGATTGCGCGCCCGCGGCTTCTTCGCCATCAGCAGCAGGAGCGGCACGATCACGGTGCGGCTCCAATAGGAAATCTTGTCGAGATGGAACGGAAACCATTTCGGCAGCAGCATGATCTCGACCGGCATTTCCGGCACCGCGCGCCACGGCACGATGCCGTAGAGCGCGAGCAGGCAACGGGTGAACACGTTGGCCCGCGCGGCGCCGCCGCGCAGCCGGACCGCCTCGCGGGCCCGGTGCATATGCGGCGCCTGCGGCGGCTCGCCGATCATCTTCAGCGCGAAATAGGCTTTCACCGTCGCGCTCATATCGAAGTCGCCGTCGCGAAACAGCGGCCAGCCGCCGTGCGCGCCCTGGATGCGGCGCAGATAGACGGCGATTTTTTGCTCCAGCGCGGCATCGATCGGCTCACCGAGATAGTGCCGCAGCAGCACGTATTCCGCCGGGATGGTGGCGTCGGCCTCCAGCTCGAACAGAAAATGGCCGTCGGTGCGCTGACAGGCGAGCAAGGCCTGCGTGGCGGAATCGATATGACGATCGAGATCGATGCTGCTCATGGCTATGGCGCTTGCCGCTGCGCGATCAGTTCGGCGGCGCGATTGCCGGAGCGTATCGCGCCTTCGATGGTTGCCGGCAAGCCGGTATTGGTCCAATCGCCGGCGAGAACAAGATTGCGCCAGGCCGTCGCCGCGTCCGGCCGTTTGGCGTCTTGCGCCACCGTGGCGGCGAAAGTGGCGCGGCGCTCGCGCACGATCTGCCAGGGAGGCAAACCGGTGGACAACGCCATCGGCAGCCCGGTCACGCTCGAGACCTCCGCCCAGATCGTCTTGGCCAGTTCCTCCCGCGGCTGATCGACCAGTCGGTCGCCGGCGCTGATGGTCACCGATAACCGCCCGGGAAAGGCGAAGATCCATTCCACCGTGCCGTTGATGACGCCCTGGATCGGCGGCTGGCCGGCTGGCGGATCGACCTTGAAATGCGCGTTGACGATGGCGCGGAACTCGTCGGGCGCTTTAAGCCCGCGAATGAGCGAAGCGGCGGTATAAGGCGGCACCGCGAGAACGACGGCGTCTTCTTCCGCCAGCGCAACGGTCTCGCCGCCGAAGTCGAGCGCGTCGATCCGCTTGGTGCCGAAGCGGATGGTGCGAAGCTGATGCTCGAAGAGCACGCGCGCGCCGCGCTTTTGCAACATTGCCAGCGCCGGCTCGATCAGCGTCGCGCTCAAGCCGTCGCGGGCGACCAGCGGCCGGCAGGCGGCGCCGCCCAAGGCCAACGTTTCGCGGATCACCGCGGACGCAAGCTTGGCCGAGCCGCGCGGCGGATCGATGTTGAGCGCGGCAAGCAGAAGCGGCTCCACCAGCCGCCAATACAAGGGCCCTTTGCAGGCGATAACCTCATCGACGGCCTTGCCCGGCGGCGGCCGCAACAGCCGCATCAGCGACAGATAGTCGAGCGCGCGGGTGCCGGGCACCCGGCGCGAGGCATCGAAAATCCACCATGGCACACGGCCCGAATTCGGCCGCAGCGTCCAGCGCTCGCCGCCAGCCAAATCGACAAACTGAAACTCCGCCTCGCGCGGTCCGATCAGCCGGTCGGCGGCGCCGACCTCGCGCAGAAAATCGAGCGCGGCGCGATTGCCCGACAGCAGCAAATGATTGCCGTTGTCGATGGTCATGCCGACCGCGGCGTCGTGATAGGAACGGCAGCGGCCGCCGGCGAATGCGGTGGCTTCGTATACGACTACGTCCTCGCCTGCGCGGCTGAGCTTCAGCGCGGCCGACAGCCCGGCCAGTCCGGCGCCGATAATATGGGTGGTGGGGCTCATCGGAAAATCGGCATCAGAACAGATTGCGCAATACGATCAGAATAATCTTCAGCCGCGGCAAACGCACCGGCGGGCGCGGTGGGGCAAAGCCTCGCGCGATCAATCGGTCGAGAATGAGGCGATAGGCCTCACCCATGATGCGCGGCGCCCGCACCGCGCGGCGCGGGCTTGCCGCCATGATGGCGCCGGCCTCGGCGAAATCGGTTTTTGCGGCCTCGACCAGCGTCGCGCAGGCCTCGCCGAGCATCGGATTGTCCAACACCGCGCCCGGATCGGTACTGATGATGCCGGCGCCGCGCAGCGCCTCGCGCGGCAGATAGAGCCGCCCCATCGCCGCATCCTCGTCGAGATCGCGCAGGATATTGGTCAATTGCAGCGCGCGGCCGAGGTGATGCGCCAGCGCCAGGCCGGCATCGCGCTGCAAACCGAACACCCGCACCGACAGCCGTCCCACCGCGCAGGCGACGCGATCGCAATAAAGATCGAGCGTCGCCATGTCCGGAGCGCGGATATCGGCGACCACATCCATTTCCATGCCGGCGATCACCGCAAGGAAATCGCCATGCGCCAGATCGAACCGGCGCACGGCTTGCGCCAGGTCTTGGAGCTGCGGCGGCGGCGCGCCGGCATAGAGCGCCCCGATGTCGCTCCGCCATTGCTCGAGCGCGGATTGCCGCGCGTCGCGCGCGCCTGGATCGTCGGCGATATCGTCGACCGCCCGGCAGAATGCATAGATTTCAAACATCGCCTCGCGCTGCTCGGGCGGCAATATGCGCATGCCGGTATAGAACGAGCTGCGTGCGGCGCGTTCGGCGGCCGGTGTCGGTGTGGTCACTCACGCACCCCGCGGTCTGTGAGCGGCCGCGGAAAAGCGGCGGCCGATACGGCCAAATCCGCCACGCAGCACCCCGAGCAAGGTGAAAGCGGCGACCGCCGGAACGGCAAGGTGCACGCGTTCGCGCAGCGAATCGCGCGCCTGCAAGATCCGCGTCAGCCGGTGCGCCAGCGTAGTGATGACGGAAACCTCGAGCGCAAGCCGCGCGTCGTTGATCGCCGCGGCAAAGCCATCGCTCTCGCCAAGCAGGCGGTCGGTGCGCGCGGCGAGCTTGTGCAGACAGTCGAGCAGAGCCGGCGAAGCGCGATCGGCGCCGAGCTCCGCGACGCTCGCGCCGCTTTCGGCGAGCGCATCCTGCGGAATGTAGACCCGGTCGAGGCTGCGATAGTCCTCTTTGCAATCCTGCAGATGATTGATGATCTGCAGCGCGGCGCACAGCGCATCGTTTAAGGGCCAGACCGCACGGCTCTCGCCGTGCACGTCGCAGACGAAACGGCCGACCGGCATCGCGGAGAGCGAGCAATAAGAGAGCAGATCGTCCCAATCGCGATAACGCAGCTTGGTGACGTCGAGCTTGAACGCGGCGATCAGATCGAGCGCGTGCTTCGGCGACAAAGCGCGTTCGGCGAGCACGCTGCGTAGCCGAACGGCAACGGCATCCTCGGCGTCGGCGCCCGTGAGCCCGGCCTCGAGACGGCTGAGCAGGCGCAGCTTCTCGTTCGCCGGCAGGCTCGCATGGTCGGCGATATCGTCGGCGGTGCGCACGAAATTGTAGAACGCCAGGATCGGCGCGCGGTGGCGCGGCGCAATCAGAAACGACGCCACCGGGAAATTCTCGTCCCGGTCGCCTTTGCCGGACCGCCAAGTTTCGGCGTCTTGTTGATTGGCCTCGTTCATCGCGCTTCCGAAATATTGGACTTCTTCGAAATATCGGGCTTGTTCGCAAGATCGGCTTGGACACGGCCTTTCCACATGCCGCCGCGTCCTCGCGCATGCTGATAGGCGGAATCAAGCGTGAAGGCCATATACACCGCAGCGATCGCCGGCAGCGTCGGAGCCCACAAGATCGACAAGCCGTAAAAACGCAGCGTGCGGCGGAACGCGAAGGCCATCAACAGCCAGGTGAAGATGCCGACGAATTGCGGCACGCCATTGGCGAAAATCGCCAGCGCGACCGGCGCGAGGTAAGTCAAAACGAGGCCGGCGACGGTTCCAGCCAAATTCAGCGGCGAATAACTGAGCTGCGCATAAGCGGAGCGCGACACCATGCGGCGGAAATCGGCGACCGCCGGATAGGGCCGGATGCTTTGCACGCGCTCGGTCAGCGCGATCGAAATCGGGCCTTGCCGCTTGAGGAGCTTGGCCAGAGCGCAATCGTCGATCAGAGCGGAACGGATCGCGGCCATGCCGCCAGCCTTTTGCAGCGCGTCGCGGCGCACTAGCATGCAGCCGCCGGCGGCCGCCGCGGTGCCGCGGCGCGGATTGTTGGCCCAGGCAAAGGGATAGAGCATCTGAAAGAAGAAAATGAAGGCCGGCACAAACATCCGCTCGGCGAAACTCTTGCAGCGCAGCTTTGCCATCAGCGAGGTGAGCACGAAGCCGCCGTGTTGCGCCCGCGCCACGAGATTGGTCAGTGCGTCCGGAGCATAGACGATGTCAGCATCGGTCAAGAGCAAATAGGCCGGCTGTTCGGCCGCACCTTCGACAAAGGCGATGCCCTGCTGCTGCGCCCAGACCTTTCCGGTCCAGCCGGCCGGGGGTGACGTTCCGGGCAATACGGTCAAGCGGTCGCTGCCGCCGATCAGGATCGCCGCGTTGCGGGCGATCTCGGCGGTGGAGTCGCGGCTCTGGTCGTCGACGAGCAGCACTGTGAAGGTGCCGGGATAGTCTTGGCGCAACAGCGAGGTGACGGTCTGTCCGATGCACTCGGCCTCGTCGCGGGCCGGGATGACGGCGGCCACCGCCGGCCAGGATCCGGTTCCGGGCGGCGTTTCGCCGTCGCGTTCGGCGGTGCGCCAAAAGCCGCCGCGCGCGGCGATCAGATAAGCCCAGATCGCGAGCACCATTGACGCTATGAGGTCGCTAACCACACATAACTCCCAGGGCTGGATTGAGGCCCGCCAATAGACTTATTTCGGACCGCCGCCCTCTTATCCCTTCAATGTAAGACCTGATATAGGAGCCCACAGGACGTGGGAATGCCGGGTAAAAACGGAATGGACGCCAAAAACAGCCCTTTTCTGGCCCGTCTTGATGCGGTTGCAGCCGATACCGAGGCCTTGCTCGAGCGGCTCCTTGCGGCGACCCCCGCGGAGGGCGAATTAAGCCGCCCGCAGCGCTTGCTCGACGCCATGCGCTATTCAAGCCTGGGCGGCGGTAAGCGGTTCCGGCCATTTCTGGTGGTCGAATCCGCGAACCTGTTCGATGTGCACCGCCAGAACGCCTTGATGACAGGGGCCGCGCTCGAATGCGTGCACTGCTATTCGCTGGTGCATGATGATCTGCCGGCCATGGACAACGATCTGCTGCGCCGCGGCCAGCCGACTGCGCATAGGAAATTCGATGAGGCGACAGCGATCCTGGCCGGCGACGGACTTCTCACCTTCGCCTTCGATATCCTGTCACGCCCCGAAACCCATGCCGATCCGGCGATCCGCATCGCGCTCGTGATGGCGCTGGCGCGTGCGGCCGGGCTCGGCGGCATGGCCGGCGGCCAAATGCTCGACCTCGGCGCGGAAGGCCGCTTCGGGGTGCAAAAGCACGGCGCCGCGGAGGTGCGGATGCTGCAAGCCATGAAGACCGGCGCGCTGCTTCGCTTCGCCTGCCAGGCCGGCGCTATTCTCGCCGGCGCCAGCGCGGCGCAACATTCAGCGCTTGAGCGCTATGGCTCGGCCGTGGGCGAGGCCTTTCAGGTTGCCGACGATCTTCTCGATATCGAAGGCGATCCGGCGCTGGTCGGCAAGCAAACCGGCAAGGACGCCGCCGCCGGCAAGGCTACCTTCGTCAGCGTGCTTGGCGTTCCCGGCGCCAAAGCCCGGCTGCGGGAACTCGTTGCCGAGGCCGAGGCCGCGCTGGCGCCGTTCGGACCGGCGGCCGCCATCCTCATCGAAGGCGCCCATTTCGTCGCCGAGCGGCGGGCTTAGAGCGCATCCCGCAAGAAGCTGTTGAAAACGCGGCCTGCCCCGATCCGATCTGTCGCCGCCCCGTAATAGTTTCGTGGGAGTTCCTCGATCCAGGATGGGAATCGGGGCGCCGGAAGCCAATGATATGGAAGGACGCCTGCGCCCATCTGGCGCAATCGCAGTCCGCGCCAGGCGCGCATATTTGGTCCAGGGATCATATCTCTAAGAGTTCATGGCTTTGAGAGTGGCCACCGATCAGAACCTCCCTTCAACTTCGGGACACTAAACCCACAATGAACCGTTTTTTGCGTTGGACATTTTACGCGGGCGCCGCTGCCTTGCTGGTAGCGGCGTACGCCATTGCTCCCCAAAACCAGTTTTTAGGCGGCATCGCGCTGGCACAAACGCAGACGCAGCATCCAGCCCATGCAAAGCCGGGGCCCAAGCTTGCGCCAAGGCCGGTGCCAAAGCCGCCGGCCGCTGCAGCGGCGCAAGCGCCTAAATTTCCGCCGCGCGCGCCGTTCACCGCGGCGGACGACGCCGTCGCCACGATCCCGGGCATGCCGGACGCGCGGTTCTGGGCGGACTCGCAGGCCGACTTCAATGCGGCGCTGCCGAGCCAACCTGGCCCCTGGCTCATTCTCTCGACCGGCGGCTCGGACGGCGCCTTCGGCGCCGGCTTCCTCAACGGCTTGAGCGCCGCCGGCAACCGGCCGGATTATTCCGTCGTCACCGGCGTGAGCACCGGCGCGCTGATGGCGCCGTTTGCCTTTGCCGGCGCGAAATACGATGCGGCGCTCAAGGCCGTTTACACGACCATCACTTCGGCGGACGTTTTCGAAGTCGGCTCGACCGGCGAGAGCTTTGTCGATTCTTGGCCGCTCAAGGACTTGATCGCCAAACAGATCACACCCGGCCTGCTCGCCGACATTGCCACCGCCTACAAGGCCGGCCGCCGGCTATTCGTGGTCACGACCGATCTCGACGCCGAGCGGTCGGTGGTGTGGAACATGGGCGCCATCGCCGTTCATGCCGGCGACACGACGGACAAGGCGAGCGCCGAGCGGGCCCTCAAGCTGTTTCGCGACGTGCTGTTGGCGTCCGGCAGCATTCCCGGCGCTTTTCCGCCGGTGCTGATCGACGTCGAGGGCAACGGCAAGCATTTTTCCGAGATGCATGTCGACGGCGGGGTTGGTGGCCAGTTCTTCGTCGCGCCGCCCGCCTTGCTGGCCCCCGGCAGCACCTATCACATCCCGGCGACCCAGCTTTACATCGTGATCAATAGCGAGCTTGAGCCCGAGTTCACCGTCGTCGACCAATCGACGCCGGCGATCCTGGCGCAAGCCGTCGGCACCGCGGTCAAGACCGATCTGCGGCTGATGCTAGACCGCACCTTCATCGCAGCAAAAAACTCCGGCGTCGGCTTCAACGTCGCCAGCATTTCCCCGGCGTTCAGTGCGCCGAGCCGGGGCCCGTTCGATCCGAATTACATGAAAGCGTTGTTTGATTCTGGCTTTGATCAGGGCAAGAGCGCGACGGCATTCGCGACCGCACCGCCGCCTTATCCCGGCGCGCCGGCCAATAATTCGGGCGACACCGCCAAGCCTTAATTTGGCGATGTCGAGAAAGAGGGAGCGACCAAATGAGAGAACCGGGAAGGGTTATCACGGCTATGGCGTTTGCGGGCGTTGCGGCAATCGCGGCAACCCCGTCGGACGCCGCGGGCAAGAAGCATTCCTATATGCGGTCCGGCGCCTATGACGGACTATGGAGCGTGTCGATCCGCACCAAAGCGGGCCCCTGCGACGCCGCCTACCGCTATCCGGCGCGCATCGTCGGCGGCCGCATCGTCCAGGCCGACAGCGATTTCAGCTATCAGATTTCCGGCGCGGTGGTGGGAAGCGGCGCCATCGCCGTGACGGTGAGCAAAGGGCTTGGCACCGCCACCGGCTTCGGCCGGTTGCGCGGCGCCACCGGCTACGGCCGCTGGACCGCCGGCAATCAGTGCTCCGGCACCTGGAGCGCGATGCGACGCGCCGCGAATTAAGTTCGCCGCCGATCAGCGTCCGAGATAGCGCGGCACGACGACGCGCTGACCTTCGGTCAGCGCCGCATGATCCGAGACGTGATTGAGCTGCTCCAGCGCCCACAGCGGCACATGGTGCGCGGCCGCCAGCGTCTGCAACGTATCGCCGGCATGCGCCGACGCCGCCATGCCGGAATCCCACAGCTCGATCGGCACATTCGGCGGATAGACGATACGCAGCGGCACCGATTCGCCGCCGCCGCCGGCCGCGGCGGACCTGATCTTGGTCGCGAGCTGTTCCTGGATGCGGTCGAACTTGTCCAGATTGATGTGAACGATCTCGGGACGGTCTTTCAGATTGTAGCTGGCGTAATGGCCGTGAAAGCCGCGCCCCGGCTCGAGATCGCCGCCGCCTAGGATATTGGAAGATTGATAGAGATTGATGTAGCGCTCGACATTGGCCGGTATCGCCTGCGCGGCACGCGTTGGATCGTAAGTGATGAGCAAAGCCACCGGGACATGCGCCGCCTCCAGCGCCTCGGCGAATTCGACGGCGGAATCGCCACCGATGGAATGGCCGATCGCAGTGATCGGCTTGGGGTCGCGGTGGTAATCGGCGATGGCCTGGCTCGCCATCGAGCGCCACGACGAATAGCCTTCGATATCGGCCGAGACGCCCTCACGGTCGATGCGTCCCGCCAATTGGTCCATGCCCCAATCGATCATGCCGATCAGCCCGCGGAACATGTAGGCGCGGCCGTGCACCGGCCCACTTGGCCCCGCAGCTTGCGCCGTGCAGCACGCGGCGGTAGCGAGACACCCGGCGACGACGATGGCGGCGATGTGTTTGACTTTGACCATCCGCTTTGAGGGGGCAGTGAAGTTCCCTGCGGCCGGCGACCGCGCCAGTCCCGATTGCCGCGAATCGTCTTTATCCGGTCACGCAAATTACCCCGGCAGCCTTGCCGGCAACAATGGGCGAAATTGTGGATTTGGCGCGATGGCGCTGTCTTATCCGCCGTACACATCGTCGTATTTGCGCCGGCGTGACGGCAAGGGTGACGGGCGCTAAGCTTTTGCCGATGAAAAATTTCAAGAAATTTTGTGCGCGATTGGCCCGGGGCGAGGTCGCGCTGTGGCGGGTGTTCTGGCTGATCGGCACACCGCTTGCGGTGGTTTGGGACGCGACCGGCCTCTCCATGCTGACCGGCTTCGGCGTCGAGCAGCCCTTCGTCGCCGGGCTTATCATCGGCGTGTTCACACTATCGTGCGTTGTCATACCGTTTGTCGCGATAGCGCTGTGGCGAAGCGCCTCGCGTTATCCGCGCGAAGCCTGGTGGCGGCATGCTCTCGCCTGGGGCGCCAAATTATGCGCGGTCGTGTCCGGTCTGGTGGCGGGCTTGAGCCTGCTCGCGGTGCTGTATCTCGCCTACGAGTTCATTGACGCGGCGCTGATCGCGGGCTGACGCGGCAGGCGCGGCTGCCCGAACCACGCCGCTTACTGGCCGGGCTTACTGGCCGGCGAGCGCGGTGCGATCGAAAGCGACACTCGCGGTCGTGATCATGCCGCCGCCGGCCGGAGCACCGCGTTCCGCGGCGATGGTCGGCCGCCGCCGACCGTAGGTTCGCCTGGCGTAATCCCTCATCTCGGCCAGCGTGAGTTTGCGCTCGACCAGGAGATCGCCAGAATCCACCGAGGTGGTCAGCGTGTCGAGAAACGCCGTCCACTCTCTTGGCCGCTCCATTGGCTGCTGTATCGGCTGCCGGCTTGCCTCCTCGTCCGCCACCAGCTCAAGCTTGGCCGGCTGCTGCGGCGGCATTATTTCGGCTTGCGCGCTGTGCACGGGCTCGCTGCCCGCGTTTTCCCGCTGCGGCAGTGCCGGCGGCGCCGGCGCGGCGGCTGCGACTTCGGCCGGCCTCGGCGTGTCCGCCGGCATCCGCCCGCCGCGATCTTTCGCCGCCGCATCGCGGTGCAGATCGATGATCTGGCCCTGGACCGCGGCAACGTCGATCGGCTTCGGCGTCTCGGCCTGCGCCGTTTCCACGCGGTCCTCGGTGGTGAACTTCGCCACTTCGCTTTTCACCAGGTCGCGGAATTGCGGATCGAATTGCGCGCCCGGATGCGAGTCGTTGTTGGCGATATATTCGATATTCGGTCCGATCAGTTTCCGCGACCCCATCCCGCCGAACGTCTCCCAGGGATTGGGATTATAGATTTCGATATAGTGTCCCACTTTGCCGGTGACTTCGGGATTCCAGCTCAGCAGCGATGGCTGCAGCGCAATGATGGTGTCGATATATTTGGAATTGTTGGCGACGAACACCGAACTGTTGGCGCCGAGGCTGTAGCCGACGACTACGGTGTGCGTTCCCGGCGGCAGACGCTTGAGGTCTTCGACCAGCGACGGCCAGGCCTGATGCACATAGGTCTCGACCTGAACGTCCGGCATCCTCTTCAGCTCGGCCACGAGCTCGACCAGACCGATCGCCGGCAGCGGGCCGAACATCGGCCACAGCACGCCGACGAAAGTCTTGGCCTGGACCGGCGAGCAGACGAACGATCCGCACAAGGCAAGCGCCAAAGAAAACACAATGGCCAGCTTCTTCACGTCCCCACTCCCCACTCCCACCGCGATTATTCCAGACAAGCAGAACAATGCGGGTATTTATGGGAAGCAGATGGGAAACATTAAGGATGAAAGCGGGCAGCCTGCGAACGCGGTTAACTTCGAGTAAACGCGCCGCGCCCAGGCAATTTCAATCGGCGTCTATCGCGCGCTCCGGCTGCACGCGTCACCAGTGATCCGGCGGTGCGCAAGGTCCGGACCCGGAGCAAATGTTGTTGCAAAGCGGGACGCCCGTCGGCGAACAGCCGCCGCCAATGGAGCCGGGGACCATATTATAAATCGCCGGATCACGATGGCCGACGCGACGATGCTTGGTTGCGGCCGACGCCGGCAACGCGGTGCCGAGAACGATCGCGGCGGAAAGTGCAACAGCGAGTTTGCGCAGCATTTCCGTATCTCCTGCCTGAGGTTTGCAACCTGAGCCGAAATTGGCTGGCGGTTGCTGGCACAGGACGTGACCGCAAAACGCCGCGATTGTTCCTTGTGTCAATTTAAATTGAGGACGGGTCGAGACGGCGCCGCGAAAACGAAAGCCCCGCCGCGGGGTTCGCGGCGGGACTTAGAGCTGGCGAGCCCGAACAAGGCAAAGGGCTCACATTGAAATTAGCACACTCTCTTAGATGATGCAGGCATCAAGCCGGGCAGGTGTCCAGGCCGGAGCAGAAGGCAACCGTCGCGCTCACGCCGCCGTGCCGGACTGAGGCCGCAGCAGCCTCTACCGCTTCGTCGGAGACTTCGTAGGCGAGGATCGCTTCTTCATCTTCAAGTCTAACTGTGATGTCACTCATGGCATTAATCCCTTTGGTTGGTCACTTTCGCCGGCAATCTATGAAACCGTGTTCGGACCGACCCAAGTGAATCGAGATTGGCTGGGATCAATCCGAACCTGTGGAATATGGCAGAAGCCGGGAATGTCCGCAATTGGGGGCCGCAACGGGGCGATCCCCAGGCCGGCGCAGCCGCCGCCCCCGGCCCCGATCGATGCCGGCTTATGGCGGCCCAGGCCGCGCGATGTCGAATCCGCTTCCCTTACCCCGTCTTGCGCGCTGTCACGGCGGCGTTCCACCACGGGCAGACGTCGGCGGCGCGCAGATAATTGCCGTCGAGCACGTTGACCGGCGCGCGGCCGCCGTCCTCGGCCACCCGCCGCCGCAGGTCGCGGGCCTCGTCGCGGCCCTCGGGCGTCAGCCAGGTGCGGTCATGGCCCCACAGGCTCGGGCCTTCGGTGCGCTCGTGCGGCGTCCAATTCGCGGTGTCGATCGAACGGCCGCCCCAGCCGTATTCAACCAGGAATTTCGACGGCGACCAGGAATAGAACGAGGTGACCTGATCGTTGGCGTGGCGACCGAGCGTGGTGCCGATCATCTCCGGCTTGCGCAGCGCAATGTCGTAGGCCTGACCGACGTCGTCGAGGTAACAGACCTCGAACATCATGTGATGGATGCCGTTCTTGCCGGTATCGATGAAGGCGAGCGAGTGATGGCGCGGATTGAGGTGGAAGAAATACGCCTTGAACGGCTTGAGCAGATAGTCGGTCGGCTTGAAATTGAGGATATCGGTGTAGAACGGCACGACCTCGTCGAGCCGCTCGGCAGTGAGCACGGCATGGCCCATGCCAAGCACGCCGGTGCGGAAGCCGGAAATCGCGCGGCCCGGCTTGAACGGGTCGCTCGCCACTTCGGCGCCGTGGAACACTTCGAGCCGATTGCCGATCGGATCGGAAAACACGATCAAGTCCCTGACCCGGCGTTCATCGGCGAGCGCGCGCGAACCGCGCGCGACCATGACGCCGTTCTTCTCCAGATGACCCGCCAGCGCGTCGAGCGCCGCGGCGTCGGCGACCTCCCAGCCGTAGAACGACGGCCCCTCGTTGGCATCGCTGTGCACGATGACCCGCTGCTTGCGATCGTCCATCCGCAAAGCCAGCGTGCCGCGGCTCTTGTCGATGAGCTGCATGCCGAGAAAACGGGTGCCGTAGTCCGCCCAATCGTCCAGGTTGGCGGTGCGGATGCCGACATAGCCGAGCGCGTTGAGGTTCATGGCCGTCTCTTCATCAAAGCCGCCGTGGCGGCGCATTGCGACACAAAGATAGCATATGCGGCCTGGATACGGAACATTCCAGGGCCGCCGCCCCGGCGCGCCTGCCGCAGCAGGGGTCCGGCCGGGTGGACGTTTTTGACCTGAATCAATGCGCCGCTTCGACAGCCATGGTCGAAATGCGAGCATGGACGAGAACCACCAGCATGGTCCGTCGCGTTATTTTTTTATCGTTCGCTGGCCGGACCACGACGACGAGGATGCGGACGGCACTTTGTTTCTCAGCAAAAGTGCCGCGCTGGCCTACGCCCGCCGCATCGTCGGCGAATTGAAAGAGGCCGGCGGCTATGACGGATTGGGGTTGACGATGGTCGTCGAGGACGACAGCGGCAAGGTGGTCGATTCGATCCCGTTCTAGAGCCGGCCCGCGCCCCTCGCCCTCCGCCCTCTCCCCCAAGCGGGAGAGGGGACATTGCGGCGATGCCGGCTGCGCCCGGCGCGACACCGCGGCGATCAATCGATGGCGACGCCGCTCGATTTGATCGGCGCGGCCCATTTCTTGATTTCGCTCGAGACGAACGTCTTCAGATAGACCGGAGTGGTGCGGTCGGTCGACACCAGGTCGGTGCCGATCGTTTCCATCCGCGCCCGTAGCGCCGGCGTCTTCATCGCCTCGACGGTGGCTTCATGCAGGCGATGGACGATCGTCTCCGGCGTGTTGCGCGGGAAGAACAGCGCGATCCAGTTGTTGGCCTCGAAGCCCGGAAAGCCTTCCTGCTGGGCCGTCGAAATGTCGGGCAGCACGGTTGAGCGTTGACGCGCCAGGATGGCGATCGGCTTGACGCTGCCGGCCTTGATCGGCGCGAGCTCGGTCGACACCGCATCGCACAGATAGTCGATGCGGCCGGCCATCAGATCCTGCAGCGCCGGCGCCGAGCCGCGATACGGCACATGCTGCACGTCGGCGCCGATTGCGGAGTTGAGCAGCAGGCAGCCGAGATGCGTCGCCGAACCGGCCCCACCCGAACCGAACGACAGCTTCGCCGCGTTCGCCTCGACGTAAACCGCGAATTCCTTGAGCGAGTTGACCGGCATATCCTTGCGCACGACCAGAACCAGCGGCTGCTCGGCGACCAGCGCGACCGGGGCAAAATCGGTCACCGCGTTGTAGAGCGGCTTCTTGTAGAGGGTCTGGCTGTAGGCTTGCGTGCCGACCGTACCCAACAGCATCTCATAGCCGTCGGGCTTGGCCTGTGCGACCCGCTCGGCGCCGGTCATGCCGCCGGCGCCGCCGATGTTTTCGACCACGACCTGCTGTTTGAGGATATCGCCCAGCCGTTGCGCAAAAATCCGGCCGACGACGTCGGTCGGCCCGCCCGGTGCGAACGGCACGATCATCGTCACCGGCCGGCTCGGCCAGACCGCCGCATGCGCCATTGCCACCGCTACGGCGAATATCAGTATGAATGTAGCCCCGACCCATCGTCTCGACATTGCTCGTCTCCCTCACTCTTACAAACACAAAACAAAAAGCGAGAATCCGCGGCAGACGGGACGCCATAGCGCGACCCCACCGCGCTTCGCGGCGACATCACGCAACGAAAGTTAGTCAACTCTGCGAAGCAGGCGTGGCGGCAATGCGGGAGATTGGCGCCGACCTAAAATTCGTCGCCGCTAAATCACATCTGGGTCCAAGCGCCGCCATAATTTCAGAAGCATCATTCACAACGACAAGTCGGCGATGCCAGTCGGGGGAGTTCAGAGAGTTCGGGGGGAGTCATGCGTACGCGTTTTGTTGCTGCCTGCGCGCTTGCTCTGGCGCTTCTTGGCTTATTCAGCGTCAATCTATCGGCGCAGAGCGTGCCGAAATCCATTTCGACCGGCGGCACCGACGCCGCGATGCGCGAACAGAAAAATGCCTGGACCGTCGGCATCGTCGGCGGGCTGTTTACCGGCACTTATATGCGGCTCGTCAACGACATGGCGTCCGCGCTCAATGACGGCGACAACCTGCGTATCCTGCCGATCGTCTCCTACGGCGCCGCCGCCAATCTCGACGATCTGCTCTATCTTCACGGCGTCGACGCGGCGATCACGCAGTCCGACGTGTTCGAGTATTTCCGCACCGTGCGCAAGACGGCGAACCTCGACAGCCGCGTGCAATACATCACCCGGCTGCCGATCTCCGAGCTGCACATCCTGGCGCGCGACGACGTCCACAGCTTGGCGGATTTGCGCGGCAAGAAGGTCAATTTCGGACCCGCCGGCACCGGCGCAAGCCTCACCGGCACCATCGTTTTCCAGCGTCTCGGCATCACCGTGAACCAGGTCATGATCGATCAGTCGAGCGCGCTGCAGAAGCTCAAGGACGGCGAGATCGACGCCATCGCACGGGTCATCCCGAAGCCGGTCGACTTCTTCTCCAGGATCCCGCCGAACTCGGGCCTGCATCTGGTGAACATCCCGTTCACATCGATGTTCGCGGATCACTACACGCTCGGCGAATTCACCAAGCAGGACTATCCGAACCTGCTCGACGGCAAGGATCGCATCGACACCATCGCGGTGCCGGCGGTGCTCGCGGTGTTCAATTGGCCGACGGATACGGACCGCTATCGCAAGGTCGCGCGCTTCGTGCAATATTTGTTCAACAATTTCAGCAAGCTGCAGCAGCCACCTTACCATCCGAAGTGGCGCGACGTGAACCTGGCGGCAACCGTGCCGGGCTGGACCCGGTTCGGCGTGGCGCAGGACATGCTCGACAGGCTGGAAAAGCAGAACGGCACCGAGGCGCAGCAGCAGATCGACTTCGACGCCTATCTGAAAACCCAGTCGCATTTGCCGGAGACCGATGCCGAGCGCCAGGCGCTGTTCAAGAACTTTCTGCAATGGCGCGACCAGCAGCAGGCCCACGCCGCGCAGAAGAATTGAAAGCGCTAGTAGCCCGGGTGGAGCCAACGGGTCCGCGCGGAGCGCGGCCCGAGACAGGCTGAGCGAAACCCGGGAGCGGCGTGCAAGCCGGGCGACGGCCCCCGAATTACGCTTCGCTTCATCCAGGCTACGGGTTAACGCGTTCAATTCAGCTTGATGCCGGCGAACGCGATCACCTTGCCTATTTCGTGGGCGATCAGGTTGCGATAATCCACGGCGCTCATCGGCATCACGATGCTGCCGAGGTCGACGAGACGCGCGTGCAGCGCGCTGTCCGCAAGCCCGGCATTGACCTCGCGATTGAGCGTATCGATCACCTCGGCCGGCGTGCCGCGCGGCGCGCCGAGCCCGAGCCCGCCGGTGACCTCGTAACCCGGCACGGTTTCGCTCACCGTCGGCACGTCGGGCAGCGAGGCGACGCGCGCCGGCGTCGTCACCCCCAGCACGCGCAATTTGCCGGCCTTGATGAAGCCGAGCGACGAGAGAATGGGGTCGAACATCACCTGGGCGCGGCCGGACTGCAGATCGGCCTGCGCCTCGAGCTCGCCGCGATACGGCACGTGGAACAGATCGACGCCGGCCATCATCTTGAAATACTCGCCGGCGACATGGGTCAGATTGCCGGTGCCGTTCGAGGCCATGTTGACCTTGCCCGGATTGGCTTTGGCATAGGCGATGAACTCGGGCACCGTCTTGGCCGGAAACGACGGCGTCACCACCATGACGAACGGCGTGGCGCCGAAATAGGCGACCGGCGCGATGTCGCGCTGGAAATCGAAGCTGAGATTGCTGTGCAGCAATCCGCTCATCTCGTTCGGACTGGCGATAACGAGAAGCGTATAGCCGTCGGGCGCGGCGCGAACGACCGCCTCGGTCGACAGATCGGTGCCGGCGCCCGGCTTGTTCTCGACGACGAATTGCTGGCCGAGCCGGTCGGACAGCCATTGCCCGACAAGACGCCCCTCGACATCGGGCGAGCTGCCGGCGGTATAGCCGACGAACAGGCGTACCGGCCGGTTCGGATAATCGAGCGCCGCTTTGGCAAGCCGCGGCACGAACGGAACGGCGGCGGCGCCTGCGAAAAAGCGCAGCGCGTCGCGGCGATGAAATGTCATGACGATGCCCCCAACGTTGATTTGCGATTTGGTTTTGAGCGTTGCCTCGATGCCGAGCATAAGGGCGAACGGACTTTGAGGCGAGCCTCTTGCGGGTCCGTCCAGTGCGTCGCGGACGCGACAAAGATGACGCGCGTCATGCGTGGTGGTGTTGTCGTCCGCCGAAATCTCGCAGGGCGGCACAGCGGCGCGAGCGCCGAGCCGCGTGGGTAAAGCCTTCGAACGCGGTGCCTACGCCGTCATACGTCAAATGATGTATTCGAGTGCGAAAGCGCAACGCCGGACCGGCCGGAACGCCCCGCGGCCCACCGCGTTGTCTCCATGACACACAGAGAAACACATGGAGAACGAGTATGGATCGTGAACACGTGAAAGGCGCCGCCGACAAGGCGAAAGGCGCCATCAAGGACACCGCCGGCAAGCTGACTGGCGACAAGGATCTTCAGGCCGAAGGCAAGATCGACAAGGCCAAAGGCGCCGCGCATAACGCCGCCGGCAATGTCAAGGACGCGGCCCGCGATTTGGCGAAGTAACAAAGCCGCAAAACCAGAAATTTCCAGCCGATAAGACTAAGGGCCGCCCCGGGGCGGCCTTTTTCTTTGGTTCGCATCTCACGAAAATGTAGCCGGATGAGCGACTTGTCCGCCGCAGCGGGCTGCACTATGGCATGCTCGATCGCATCGTCCGATGGGTCGCAGCCTGTGGTGTCTGTAACCGCTTGAACTGCCGGTCGGCGCCGGCGTTATCCGAGCTCGTAGGATGGGTTGAGCTGTTGCGAAACCCATCATCCAGCCTCGTCGCCGCATGATGGGTATCGCTTCCGCCTTAGCTCGACCGCGAGCTTCGGCGGACAAGTCGCTCCACTTATCCTGCCGGTATCGCTGGAGACTGAGACGGGAGTTTGTTTGAGCACCATTGCCGACGCCAAAGCGGCTGTATTGCAGCCACCGGGGTTCAAGCCGATCGCGGTTCTCACCGCGCTCGGCATCGTTTATGGCGATATCGGTACCAGCCCGCTCTACGTTTACCAGG
>DATAWA010000064.1:0-25055 GCA_036267435.1 Xanthobacteraceae bacterium
GTTGCGGCCGGTGACGAAGATGAAATGCTCGATGCCGGCCTCGCGCGCCTCGTCGACGACGTGCTGGATCAGCGGCCGGTCGACGACCGGCAGCATTTCCTTCGGCATGGCCTTGGTCGCCGGCAAGAACCGGGTGCCGAGGCCGGCCACGGGGAACACTGCTTTGCGAATGGAATTCATGCCGTGCAATCGGAAAGGGGAGAGCCGTACGCTTTATTGCCTAAATGCTTGTCCAAACTATGCCGGCCGGGGCCGCAACGAGGCATTAAGGCCGCCCCAGTAGTGATTCTTATACATTAGCAGGTGGCCGGTTTGGCGACCATAATTCGGGATTGTGACGCCATGGTCATCGTCAAGGTCCTGTTTCGTGCTGCGACGGCCGCTCTGCTAGCCGCCGCTTTGGCAAGTGCTGCGTCCGCCCAACAGCCCGACAACTGGCTGACGCGCCTCTTTCAACCCCCTCCGTCCAACTCGGTTCCCGGCAGCGGCGGCGCGCAATGGAGCGGGCAGCCCGGGGCGTCGGGCAATCCTCTGATGACGGCGGACGCGATCCGGACGGCGGCTGCCGACTTTCCCAATTGCATCGCCGGGCTGTGGCCCGACGCAGCGCGGCGCGGCATCACCCGCGCCAATTTCGAGCGCTTCACCGCGGGTCTGACCCCGGATCTCAGCATCATGGACAAGCTCGATGCGCAGCCGGAATTCACCAAGGCGCCGTGGGACTATCTGGACATTCTGGTCAATGACGACCGCATCGCCCGCGGCCGCGCACTATTGGCGCAATACGCGCCGGCCTTTGCCGCGGTTGAGCGCGCCTACGGCGTCGACCGTACCATCGTTGCCGCCATCTGGGGCGTCGAATCGAACTACGGCACACTGGGCGGCGATCGTCCGGTGATCCGCTCGACCGCCACTTTGGCTTGCGTCGGCCGCCGCCGCGATTTTTTCCGCACCGAGTTTCTGGCCACGCTGGAAATCCTGCAGCGTGGCGACGTCCCCGCCGATCGCCTGGTCGGTTCCTGGGCCGGCGCCTTCGGCCCGACGCAATTCATGCCGACCTCGTTCACCCGTTATGCCGTCGATTTCGACGGCGACGGCCATCGCGACGTCGTCGATTCGATACCGGACGTGATCGCATCGACCGCGAACAATCTGAAGCTGGACGGCTGGGTCACCGGCCAGACCTGGGGCTACGAAGTGGTGCTGCCGCAGCACTTCAATTATCTCTACGCCGGTGGCGCGCGGCAAATGATGTTGCGGCAATGGCAGAGCCTGGGCATAGCGCGCGCCGACGGCAAGGCGTTCCCGCGTCCCTCCGATCGCGCCTATCTGCTGTTGCCCGCCGGCGCCCGCGGCCCGGCCTTTCTGATGCTGAAGAACTTCAGCGTCATCATGAAATACAATCCGGCGGAAGATTATGCGCTCGCCATCGGCTATCTCGCCGACCGCATGCGCGGCGGCGCGCCCTTTGTGCAAGCCTGGCCGCGCGACGAGCGGGTTCTGACGCTCGACGAGCGTTACCAGATGCAGCAGCTACTCGAGCAGCGCGGCTACAAGATCGGCGATCCGGATGGCTTTATCGGGCCGCGGACCCGCGTTGCCATCCGCGATTTCCAGGCCTCCGTCGGCCAGATTCCGGACGGCTTTGCTTCTAGCGACGTGCTCGACCGCTTGCGGCAGCGGTGACGAAGGCGACGGCCTCCCTGAAGTTGACACGATCGGCGCACAGTCTCGCCCTCCGGGCTTTCGCATGGCGGCGGTTTTTTTCGCGGCGTTGCGCTATAATGCCAGCGGCGCTGGCCCTTGCGGTGCGCAGTTCACTTTCGGTCAAGCGGTGGATTTTCGGATAAGCGCGCGATGGCGACACGACATTTTCGACGGCTGATGGGAGCATTGGCGATTGCGGCGGCCGCGGTCGCAGCGGCAATGGCGGTGCCGGCCGCCGCGCAGGTGTATTATTGGTCCGACCGGCCGTCCGCTCCCGGCTACTATCAGCAGCCGCCGGGCTACTACCAGCAGCAGCAACCGCAGCAGCGCGATTTCTTCTCGTTCCCGTTCTTCGGCCGCGAGCGCCGCGCCCCGGCCGCGGATTACACCAAGGCGCCGCCGCCGCGCAAACTGGAGACGCCGCCGGCCTCGACCGTCGTCGTGGTCGGCGATTCCATGGCCGACTGGCTCGGTTATGGGCTCGACGAGATCTATGCCGATCAGCCGGACACCGGCGTGGTCCGCGAGGTCCGTGCGGCCGCGGGACTCATCCACTACGACGCAAGAAACGAGCAACTCGACTGGCCGGCCGTGATCAAGGATCAATTGGCGGCGGAAAAGCCGAAGGCCATCATCGTCATGCTCGGCCTCAACGATCGCATGTCGATCCGCGACGGCGCGACGCCCGCAAAGAACGCCGATCAGGCAAAAACACCGCAGGATAAAGCGCCGCAAGATAAGGGCGCTCAGGACAAGGCTGCTCAGGACAAGGCTGCTCAAGACAAGGCTGCTCAAGACAAGGCTGCTCAAGACAAGGCTGCTCAAGACAAGGCGGCACAGGACAAGGCGGCGCCAGACAAGGCCGCATCGGACGCTGCGGCCGCTTCGTCGCCGGGATCCGACACAGGCGAACGTCCGGTCCCCGGCCGCTCCTACGAATTTCACACCGATCTGTGGGCGGACCTTTACGTCAAACGCATCGATGAAATGATCGCGGCGCTCAAAGCCAAGGGCGTGCCGGTGTTGTGGGTGGGCTTGCCGGCGCTGCGCGGGCCGAAATCAACGAGCGACATGGCCTATCTCGACGAGCTTTACCGCGAGCGGGCCGAGCGGGCCGGCATTGTCTATGTCGACATCTGGGACGGCTTCGTCGACGACCAGGGCCGTTATGCGGTGGACGGCCCGGACTTCGAGGGCCAGATCCGGCGGCTGCGCACCGCGGACGGCGTGCATTTCACCAAAGCCGGCGCGGTCAAGCTTGCAAGCTACGTCGATCAGGAATTGCGCCGCGTCCTGTCCAGCCATGCGGCGCCGATTGCGCTTCCGGAGCAGACTGCCCCGGCCAACAAACCCGGCGCGGCGCGACCCGATGTCGGCCCGGTCATGCCGCTCACCGTCTCTAGCACCGATGGCGGCACGGGCGGCCTTGTCGGCGGGGCCGGCAACCACCAGGCGCCGCTCGCGTCCGATCCCCAGGCGCAAAAAGTGTTCGACCGCGGCGCTCCGGTCACCGCGGTCTCCGGCCGCGCCGATGACTTTTCCTGGCCGCGGCCCGCCGCACCGATCGATGCCGCGCCGCAGCCGGTGTCGCTCACGCCCGCAGAGCCTGCGAAAAAGAGCGCCGCGAAGAGCGACGCCAAGCCGCCGGCCGACGCCAAGAAGGACGCGAAGAAGAAGCCGGAAAAGGACACCGACGCCCGGAAAGATGTCGATGCCCGCCCGGCGCATCCGCCGCGCGCTACGCTCGATGGCGCACCGCGGCCGCCGAAGGACATCGGCGGCGGGTTCTAATGGAATGGTCTCCTCACTTTCGATCGCGCCTATCAGCGTTTGGACGTGCGGTGTCGGCGCGGGAGTATCGCGCCGCAGGGCTAAGACCAGACCGTCGTGTCAACGAATAAGCTCAATCGCGGTTACGCTCCGCCTTATGGTCATAAGAGAGATCCCATTCGAGTTTGCCCATCAGGTCGAGCAGGTCCTTCTGGCGCCGCCGCGCAATGAATTCTTGCAAGGCCTTGGTGACCGCCGCCTTTTTCGTGCGCTCACCGCTGACCTCCAGGGCGCGGTCAATAAGGTCTGGATCGATCGATAAGTTTGTCGCCATGTGTGAACCTCCACACATGCACTGGCGCAATCAGGCGGGATTTGCAAAAAACGGGCGCTAGCGCGGCAACAGCGTCGAACCCATCAGATATTTGTCGACGGCAGCCGCAGCCTGGCGGCCTTCGCGGATCGCCCAGACGACCAGCGATTGCCCGCGGCGCACGTCGCCGGCGGCGAACACCTTGTCCAGCGAAGTGCGGTAGTCCTCGGTCGAGGCCGAGACATTGCCGCGCTGATCGAGCGCGACGTCGAGGCTTTGGATCAGGCCGTCATGCACAGGATGCACGAAGCCCATCGCCAGCAGCACGAGATCGGCGGCAAGCTCGAATTCGGTGCCGGCGATGTGCTTCATCCTGGCATCGACATGGACGCAATGCAGCTTTTTCACCGCGCCGTTCTCGCCGGAGAATTTGGTCGTCATCACCGCGAAATCGCGCTTGGCGCCTTCTTCGTGGCTCGATGACGTGCGCATTTTGAGCGGCCAGTTCGGCCAGGTCAGTGGCTTGTTTTCGTGCGCCGGCGGTGCCGCCATGATCTCGAAATTGGTCACCGACAAGGCGCCTTGCCGGATCGAGGTGCCGATGCAGTCCGAACCGGTATCGCCGCCGCCGATGACGACGACGTGCTTGCCCTTGGCGAGGATCGACGCGCCCGGCGCAGCGGCCTCGCCGGATACGCGGCGGTTCTGCTGCGGCAGGAAATCCATAGCGTAATGGATGCCGTCGAGCTCGCGGCCGGGCACCGGCAGATCGCGCGGCTTTTCGGCGCCGCCGGTGAGGACGACGGCGTCATAGTCGGCGAGCAATTTCTCGGCCGGCAGGTCGACGCCGACATGGACGCCGTAGTGGAACACCACGCCCTCCGCCTGCATCTGCGCGACACGGCGCTCGATGTGGATTTTTTCCATCTTGAAATCGGGAATGCCGTAGCGAAGCAGGCCCCCGGCCTTGGCCCAGCGCTCGTAGACGTGAACCTTATGTCCGGCGCGCGCCAACTGCTGCGCACAAGCGAGCCCCGCCGGGCCCGAGCCGACAATGGCGACCGTCTTGCCGGTCCGCTCCGCCGGCGGCTCGGGCTTGAGCCCCGCCGCGATGGCGCGGTCGGCGATTGCGCATTCGATCGATTTGATGGTGACCGGGTTCTCGTCGATGTTAAGCGTGCACGAGGCCTCGCACGGCGCCGGGCACACCCGGCCGGTGACTTCCGGAAAATTATTGGTCGAATGCAGGTTGCGCGCCGCCTGCTCCCAGTCGCCGCCATAGACGAGGTCGTTCCAATCCGGGATTTGATTGTTGACTGGGCAGCCCGGCGTGCCGGGCGAGAGCGATCCGGTGCCCATGCAATACGGCACGCCACAATTCATGCAGCGCGCGGCTTGGGTGGTGTAATCCTTCTCCGGCAGCGGCAGCACGAATTCGCGCCAGTGCCGGATGCGCTCGGCGACCGGCTGGTAATGACGATCCTCGCGCTCGAATTCGAGAAAGCCGGTGATCTTGCCCACTACGCAGTCTTTCCTGGCACGCGCTTATTGCCGCGCTACTCCGCAGCGATCGCCGCGGCTTTGAGTTCGTTGAGCGCGCGGCGATACTCGACCGGCATCACCTTGCGGAATTTCGGATACCAGGTTTTCCAGTCGCCGAGAATGTCTTCGGCGATCCGTGAGCCGGTGAAGCGGGCGTGCCGCGAAATCAGATGATGCAGCCGGTGACCGTCGAAGCGGCTGAGATCGGACATGATGTCGACCATGCCGTGCGCCTCGAGGTCGCGGGCGTGATGGAACACCCTCGCGTTGATGTCTTCCTCGTCAGGCATCGGCTCGAGTTCGACCATCGCCATATTGCAGCGGGAGGCAAAATCGCCGTCGCTATCGAGTACATAAGCGATGCCGCCCGACATGCCGGCGGCGAAGTTGCGGCCGGTCGGTCCGAGCACGACCACCACGCCGCCGGTCATGTATTCGCAGCAGTGGTCGCCGGCGCCTTCGATGACGGCGATGGCGCCGGAATTGCGCACGGCGAAACGCTCGCCGGCGACACCGTGGAAATAGCATTCGCCGGCGATGGCGCCGTATAGCACGGTATTGCCGACGATGATCGACTGCTCCGGGACGACGGCCGAGGCTGCGGACGGGCGCACCACGATGCGGCCACCGGACAGGCCCTTGCCGACATAATCGTTGGCGTCGCCGTCGAGCTCGAAACTCACGCCGTGGGCCAGGAAGGCGCCGAAGCTCTGGCCGGCGGTGCCGGTGAAGCGGACAACGACGCTGTCGTGCGGCAGGCCCGCGTGGCCGTAACGCTTGGCGATCTCGCCCGACAGCATGGCGCCGACCGTGCGATCGACGTTCCTGATCGGGAAGCTCAACTGCACCGGCGCGCCGCGTTCGAGCGCGTTCTGCGATTGCGCGATCAGCTTGCGGTCGAGAATGTCGCTGATCTTGTGATCCTGCGCCTCGCAATTGAAGATTTTGACGCTCGACGGGACGTCGGGCTTCATGAACAGTTTCGCCAAATCGAGCCCGCTCGCCTTGCCGTGCGCGATGAGCTTGCGCTGATCGATCATCTGCATCTGGCCGATCATTTCATCGAAGCTGCGGTAGCCCAATTCGGCCATCAGCTCGCGCACTTCCTCGGCGACAAAGAAGAAATAATTGATGACGTGCTCGGGCTGCCCGGTAAAGCGCTTGCGCAGCACCGGATCCTGGGTGGCGACGCCGACCGGACAGGTATTGAGATGGCACTTGCGCATCATGATGCAGCCGGCGGCAATGAGCGGCGCGGTGGCGAAACCGAACTCGTCGGCGCCGAGCAGCGCGCCGACCACCACGTCGCGGCCGGTGCGGATGCCGCCGTCGACCTGCACGGCGATGCGGCCGCGCAGCCGGTTGGCGACCAGCGTCTGATGGGTTTCGGCAAGCCCGATTTCCCACGGCGAGCCGGCATGCTTGATCGAGGTGAGCGGCGCCGCGCCGGTGCCGCCTTCGTAGCCGGCAATGGTGACATGGTCCGAGCGCGCTTTCGAGACGCCGGCGGCTACCGTGCCGACGCCGACCTCGGAGACGAGCTTGACCGAGACGTCGCCGTCCGGATTGACGTTCTTCAAGTCGAAGATGAGCTGTGCCAGGTCTTCGATCGAATAAATGTCGTGATGCGGCGGCGGCGAGATCAGGCCGACGCCGGGCGTGGAATGGCGCACTTTGGCGATGGTCTTGTCGACCTTGTGTCCGGGCAGCTGACCGCCTTCGCCGGGCTTGGCGCCTTGCGCGATCTTGATCTGCATCATGTCGGAATTGACGAGATATTCGGCGGTCACGCCGAAACGGCCCGAGGCGACCTGCTTGATCGCCGAACGCATCGAATCGCCGTTCGGCAGCGGCTTATAGCGGTCGGACTCTTCGCCGCCCTCGCCGGTATTGGATTTGCCGCCGATCCGGTTCATGGCGATGGCCAGCGTGGTATGCGCCTCGCGCGAGATCGAGCCGTAGGACATGGCGCCGGTCGAAAACCGCCGCACGATGTCCTTGGCCGGCTCGACCTCCTCGATCGGCACCGGTTTGCGCCCGTCCTCTTCCGCCGACTTGATGCGGAACAGGCCGCGGATGGTGAGCAGGTGCGCGGACTGATCGTTGATGATGCGGGCGAATTGCTGGTAGCGGTCGTAGGAATTGCCGCGCACCGCGTGCTGCAGCGCCGCCACCGTCGCCGCGTTCCAGACGTGCTCCTCGCCGCGCACGCGGAAGGCATATTCGCCGCCGACGTCGAGCATGGAACGGTAGATCGGCGAATCTGAAAACGCGTCGTGATGCCGCCGCACCGCCTCTTCGGCGATTTCATCAAGTCCGACGCCCTCGATGCGGGTGGCGGTGCCAGTGAAATATTTGGCGACGAAGTCGGACTTGAGCCCGATGGCGTCGAAGATCTGGGCGCCGCAATAGGACTGGTAGGTCGAGATGCCCATCTTGGACATCACCTTGAGCAGTCCCTTGTCGATCGACTTGATGTAGCGCTTGACGATTTCCTTCTCGTCGAGCTTCTGCGGCAGCTCGTTCTTCATGGCGACGAGCGTCTCGAAGGCGAGATAGGGGTTGATCGCTTCGGCGCCGTAGCCGGCGAGGCAGGCGAAGTGGTGCACCTCGCGCGGCTCGGCCGATTCCACCACGATGCCGACCGAGGTGCGCAGGCCCTCGCGAATGAGATGATGATGCACGGCGGCGCAGGCGAGCAGCGCCGGGATCGGGATGCGGTCGGCGCTGGCGCGGCGGTCGGACAGGATGACGATATTGATGCCGTCGCGCACCGCGATCTCGGCGCGGCCGCACAGGCCGTCGATCGCTTCGGCCATGCCGGCGGCGCCGGCGTCGGCCGGCCAAGTGGTGTCGATCGTGCGCGACTTGAAGTGATCGTGGCCGACTTCCGAAATCGAGCGGATCTTTTCCAGGTTGGCGTTGGTCAGGATCGGCTGATGCACCTCAAGCCGCTTGGTCTTCGAGGTGCCTTCGAGATCGAACAGGTTCGGCCGCGGCCCGATGATCGACACCAGGCTCATGACCAGCTCCTCGCGGATCGGATCGATCGGCGGGTTGGTCACCTGCGCGAAGTTCTGCTTGAAATAGGTGAAAAGGAGCTTCGCCCGGTCCGACAGCGCCGAGATCGGCGTGTCATTGCCCATCGAGCCGACCGCCTCTTCGCCGGTCGTGCCCATCGGCGTCATCAGGATTTTCAGGTCTTCCTGGGTATAGCCGAACAGCTGCTGGCGATCGAGCAGCGACAGGTTCGAGATCGGCGCCGCCGCCGAGGTTTCGGCCAAATTCTCGAGCTGAATCTGCGTCCGCTCGAGCCATTCCTTGTAGGGATGGCTTTGTGCGAGTTGCGACTTGATTTCCTCGTCGGGAATAAGCCGGCCCTGCTCGAGGTCGACCAGAAGCATCTTGCCCGGCTGCAGGCGCCACTTGGTGACGATATCCTCTTCCGGAATCGTCAGCACACCGACTTCCGAAGCCATGACGATGCGATCGTCGCGGGTGACGACATAGCGGGCAGGGCGCAAGCCGTTCCGATCGAGCGTGGCGCCGATCTGGCGGCCGTCGGTAAACGCTATTGCCGCCGGGCCGTCCCACGGCTCCATCAGCGCGGCGTTGTACTCGTAGAAGGCGCGGCGCTCTTCGTTCATCGACTGATTGCCGGCCCAGGCTTCCGGAATCATCATCATCATAGCGTGCGGCAGCGAATAGCCGCCCATGGTGAGGAATTCGAGCGCATTGTCGAAGCAGGCGGTGTCGGACTGGCCCTCATAGGAAATCGGCCACAGCTTCTCGATGTCGTCGCCGAATTTGGACGAGGAAGCCAAGGCCTGCCGCGCCGCCATCCAATTGTTGTTGCCGCGCAGCGTATTGATCTCGCCGTTATGCGCAACCATCCGGTAGGGATGCGCCAGCGACCACGCCGGGAAGGTGTTGGTGGAAAAGCGCTGATGGACCAAAGCGAGCGCGCTTTCGAAGTCCGGATCGTGCAGGTCGGGGTAGTAAGCGCCGAGCTGATCCGCGAGAAACATGCCCTTGTAGATCATCGTGCGGCAGGACAGCGACACCGGATAGTAATGCGACGTGCTGCGGCCGCGCTTGCCGTGCATGATGCCGGAAATGGTCTTGCGCAGGATGTAGAGGCGGCGCTCGAACTCCTCCTCCGACGCGATCTTGGCGCCGCGGGCCAGGAACACTTGCATGTGCCAAGGCTCGGTCGGCTTCACCGTTTCGCCCAGCGTCGAATTGTCGATCGGCACGTCGCGCCAGCCGAGCACCGTCATGCCCTCGCGCGCCGCCGCGGCGACGTAAGCCTCCATGATCTCGGCCCGCCACGCCTTATCATGCGGCATGAACAGCGCGCCGACGGCATACTCACCCGGCGGCGGCAGTGTAATGCCCAGTTCGGCGGCTTTCTTGGCCAGAAATTTGTGCGGCGTCTGCACCAGAATGCCGGCGCCGTCGCCGGCGCGCGGATCGGCGCCGACCGCGCCGCGGTGCTCGAGATTGACCAGGATCGTCAACGCGTCTTCGACGATCCTGTGCGATTTGCGTCCCTTGATGTCGGCAATAAATCCGACCCCGCAGGAATCCTTTTCCAGCGCCGGATCAAACAGCCCGAAACCTGACGCATTCATCGTCGTACCCGCGATCCTCCCGGAGCCTTTAGGCCGGCTTGGCCCTTCAGCGTCCGACGCAACCACCTGCTGCGCTCTTTTTCCTGCCATCGCCCGCGTCCGGTCGTCGGCCGAAAAGAGCTTGCGCCCAAGGGCGAGCCAGTCTTCTTGGAGGCAACCTTCGTGCCGCTTGCAACGGCCGCTCTGGTTGCTTGTTCTTGCCGCCAGGCACGCCCTTCGCCACCGGCGGCCGACCCCGCGTCCCGCCGGAACCTCCGATCGCGGATTTTCCGGCTGCGCGGATTTCCGCCGCGCCTGGGGGTCGCCAATTGGGACAGCAATGCTGTCCTATAGGAACATTGCAAATTCCCTCGTCAAACACAAGCGCTTGACCCTCCACTTTCATTCCCCGCGAGCGGAAAAGGAAAGACAAGGCGCCGCGTACCCCAGCCGCTAACGGTTTTTGCGAACGTTCCGCTCCCCAAGTGGATCATGGGATGCGCTTTCGTGCAATGGCTGGTGGTGGCGCGTTCCGCACAAACCACGCTAGTTATGCCGCCGATGAACTTCGCCAGCGACAATACGGCCGGTATCGATCCCGCCATTCTCGCCGCCATTGCCGAGGCCAATGCCGGCTATGCGCGCGGCTACGGCAATGACGAGTGGACGCAAGCGGCCGAGCGGCGGCTCGCGGAAGTGTTCCAACGTGAAGTCGCGGTGTTCCTGGTGCCGACGGGCACGGCCGCGAATTCGCTCGCCTTGGCGCAGGTCTGCCCGCCTTGGGGCGTAATCTTCTGTCATGCCGATTCCCATATCGCCACCGACGAATGCGGCGCGCCGGAATTCTTCGGCGGCGGCCTCAAGCTCGTCGGGCTTGCCGGCGACGGCACCAAGATCGCGCCGGAAACGCTTGAAGCCGCGCTCGCCGGCTATGGCGGCCACAGCCCGCACCAAATGGTGGCCGCGGCGCTGTCGATCACCCAAGCAAGCGAAGCCGGGACCATCTACCGGGTTGCCGAGATCGCGGCGCTGGCCGAGATCGCCCATACGCGCTCGCTCGCCGTCCACATGGACGGCGCGCGTTTCGCCAATGCGCTAGTTCGGCTCAACGCCAGCCCGGCGCAAGTGACATGGCGCGCCGGAGTCGACGTGTTGTCGTTCGGCGCCACCAAAGGCGGGGCGCTGGCGGCGGAGGCGGTGGTGATTTTCGACCCCGCGCGCGCGGCGTTTCTCGGTGAGCGGCGCAAGCGCGCCGGACAATTGCTGTCGAAGCACCGCTTCATCGCGGCGCAATTTTCGGCCTATCTCGCCGGCGACCGCTGGCTCGACCTGGCCCGCCACGCCAACGCCATGGCCGACCGGCTCGCGGAAAAGCTCGCCGCGGCGGGGCACAAACCGATCTGGCCTGTCGAGGCCAATATCGTCTTTATCGCCATTCCCCGCGCGCTCGAACAAAAGCTGCAAGCCGCCGGCGCGACATATTACGTGCGCCCGAGCGAGGGCCTCGCGCTCGGACCGGACGAGATTCTGATCCGGCTGGTCACGTCATTCAGCACCGAAAAGTCCGATATCGACCGTTTTGTCGCTCTGTGCGGCGGTTCCTGAACTCCCGTGCATAAAATTCCGGTTGCGCCCAAGCGCCGCCCCAATTGCATCCGACCCTGATGCCGGTTTTGGCGTGAAGGGTATCTGGGCGGGGAGGGCAATCGGGCGTGCGTGTCGGCATCACCGGTATCTCCTTTGCAGCCGCGCTTGTGTCGGCAATCGGCATCGGCCGTGCGCAGACGCCGCCGGGGCCACCACCGCTATCTTCCGTGCCGGGCTTCGTGTCGACTTACGAAATCGTCCACACGTTGCGTGCCGCCGGCTTCGATCCGCTGGCGCCGCCGCTGCGCGAGGGCACGACCTATGTGGCGCGCGCCACCGACTATCGCGGGATATTGATGCGCGTCGTGCTCGATGCCCGCACCGGCGCCATCCGCGACGCCAATCGGATCGTGCCGGGCCCGGGCAATTACGGCGGACCTTACGGTCCTTATGGCGAGGCCGACGATCCTTATGACGGTCCGGTTTACGGTCCCGGCCCTTATGGGCCCCCCGATCCTTATGGTCCGCCCGATCGTTATGCTCCTCCCGGTGCCTATGGCGGAGGCCCCGACGGCGCGAATGGTTACGGGGGCGCGGCGCCTTCGCCTTACGATCGGCCGCCGCCGTCCAGAGTCCCCGTCTTCCCGCCGGCCGTGCATGCCGCGACCGGGATGGGCGGTCCGCCGCTGCCGCGTCCGCGTCCGCCGGAACTCGCCGCGCGGCGTCCCCCCGACAGCGCCAAGCCGGCTGTCGCGATCGATCCGAAGCCCGCCGCCGCAAGCGACTCCAAGCCGGTTGTGAAACCGGGCGCGCCACCGGCCGCTCCGCCGGCCTCGGCGGCCCAAGCAGCGCCGGCACCGGCGAAGCCGGGTAAAGCGCCCGCGCTGACGATCAATAACTGACGAGCATGCCGTCGCGGGCGGTAGTGCCAGGCGAGGCGCGCAGGCGCGCGACGCGGTGCGGTCGCATTGAGCCCGATCCGGCCGCAGCGTAGCATCCGCGCCGACTGCGCAAAAACAACACTGCCATTCGCCGGAGGCGCCGCCGTGAAAGTGTGCATGTTTCATTTGATGCCCTATCGGGACCTGCCGGCCGATTTCGTGTCGCGCTACGATTCGGCTTTCATCGATCCGCTCTGGTTCGACGTGGCGGATGCCGGCAAGGTCGGCGCCTATTACAATGCGACGCTCGACGAACTGCTCTACGCGGCGAAAGCGGGCTTTCACGGCCTCTGCACCAACCAGCACCATCAGAACGCCTACGGCTTCATGGCCAATCCCAGTCTCATGGGCGCGGTGCTGGCCCAGCAGACCAACGGGCAAAATGTCGCCATCGTACAGCTCGGCTCGACGCTGCCGTCGACCACGCCGCCGACCCGTATCGCCGAGGAATACGCGATGCTCGACTGCATCAGCGGCGGACGACTCATTGCGGGATTTCCCACCGGCCTGCCGTCTGACGCCGTCATCGCCAATGGCATTGTCCCGCTCGATCAGCGCGAGCGCTATCGCGAGGCGCTGGCGCTGGTCGTCAAGGCCTGGTCGGCACGCGAGATCTTCGCCTGGAACGGCAAGCATTATCAGCTCGGCATGGTCAATCTGTGGCCGCGGCCGATGCAGCAGCCGCACCCGCCGATCTGGATTCCAGGCGCCGGCATTTCCTCGACGGCGGAATATGTCGTCGAGCATGATCATTGCTTCTGCCATCTCAGCTATTTCGGCGCCAAGAATGCCAAGCAGGTGACCGACCGCTATTGGGATCTGGTGGCGCGCAAGGGCCGTGACGACAATCCCTATCGGCTGAGCTTCCTGCAGCTCATCGGTGTCGCCGCAACCGATGCCGAGGCCGAGGAGCTCTACGCGCCGCACGCCGAATATTTCTTTCACAAGCTGCTCTATACGCCGCCGCACTACCAGGCGATTCCGGGCTGTCTCGAATACGGCGCGTTGGTGCAATCGCTGCAGCACAATCCGCGCGCCGCGGTCAATCCGCACGACCTCAAGGCCAGGGATTTCTACGATCGCGGTTACGTCGTCGTCGGCAGCCCCAAGACGGTGCGCGAGCAATTGCTCGACGGCATCAAAGAGCTGCGCATGGGCCATCTGTTGGCGCTGCTGCATTTCGGCTCGATGCCGACGGAAGTCTGCAAGGCCAATATCGATTTGTTCGCCCGCGAAGTGCTGCCGTATCTGAAAGATGAATGGGACAACCGCTACGAGGATCGCTGGTGGCCCGAGCGGCTGCGGGCGAAGCGGCCGGCGCCGACGATGGCCATGGTCACGTAGAGTGTGAGATCGGATGCATGGCGCTTCGAGCCCGCTCACTCCCGCGCAAGCGGGAGTCTAGGAGGGTGGCGCAAGCGGCTGGATTCCCGCTTTCGCGGGAATGAGCGGAGAGTGACAAGAATGACGACCGCCGAAATCCGCCGGATCAAACTCTGGCAGAACCGTATCGAGACCGAAGTCGAGATTGCGGGCTCCGGGCCGCCGCTCGTCTATCTGCATGGGCCATGGGGGCTCGCGCCGGATCGCGCCTTCGTCGCGCGCCTCGCCGAGCGCCACAAAGTCTTCGCGCCAAAATTTCCGGGTACCACGCCGGGCGATCCAAATTCCGTCCATGCGCTCGATGGCTGGCACGATCTCGTCGTCTATAGCGGCGAATTGTTCGACACGCTCGCATTGTCGGCGCCGGCGCTCGCCGGGCATTCCTTCGGCGCGCTATTGGCCGCCGAAATCGCCGTGGTCGCCCCGCGCTCTGTCTCACGCCTCGTTTTGATCGACCCGGTAGGGTTGTGGCGCGACGATCATCCGGTGCAGAACTGGATGCTGTTAAGCGACACGGCGCGCAAGGTGGCACTGTTCGCCGATCCCGACGGCGCGGCGGCGCGGCGTTTCTTCGCCGTGCCGGACGATCCCGCCGCGCGCGTCGAGACCTTGTCGCAAATGATCTGGGCGCAGGCCTGCACCGGAAAATTCGTCTGGCCGATCGCCGACCGCGGCTTGAGCCGGCGCATGCACCGCATCGCCGCGCCGACTTTACTCGTCTGGGGCGACGCCGACCGCATCGTCGCGCCGGTCTATGCCGAGGAGTTCGCCCGGCGCATTGCCGGCGCGCAGACCGCGCTCATCGCCGGCGCCGGCCACCTGCCGCATCTGGAACGGCAGGAGCTGGTACTTGCGGCCGTTGCGAAATTCCTCGGTTAGCCAGAATCTCGACCGACAAGAGCGCGGCAAATTATACGAGGGCGCCGTCAGATAGTGCCGGCGCTGCGCTTGTCGAAAATGCCAAGTTGCTTTTGCGCTTCGATCGGCATGTTGGGGACGAGGATCATGCGGCCCATGAATGTCGTCCACGGCTTTTCGGCGATCGGCTGGAGCTGGGCAAAATTCCAGAATTGCAGCTCTTTCATCTCGATCTCGGTAACGGCGTTGTCGAGCACCCATTTGCGCAGCGTGCTGAGCCGACTTTGTTCGGCGTCCGCGAACATTGTGTCCGGCATGGCTTTTCTCATGGCGCCGTTCCCTATTTGATATGATGCGACCCGGGATTTCACGCTCACGGCGACCGGGAAGGTCTTCGACCTTGCCGTCCTTGCGCGTTCGAGAAAAAAGGGTCTGCCGGCCGCCAGTATTGCAGCCCCAATCGTAACCATTCCCTTAGGATGAAGGAACGTATGTGGCATTCGAGCCGGTTTTTGGGGGAAAATTGCACCACTTGAGGTCGCAATCGCTGAATCGCCTGCTTCTCACCTCCCGGCGGTTGGATCGCGTTTTAGCGATGCTATTTTTGCTCGGCGACGACTGAGGCCTGGACATTGTTGAGCTTGCGGATCAGCTCCGCCATCCGGCTGCTGCCAGTCTTCTCCTTAAGATGACGAATGTGGGTATAGACGGTGTTCGAGCTGATGTTGCTTTCACGCGCAAACTCGTCCGGCGAAAACCCCGAGCACAGCGCATTCGCTAGTGCAGCTTCCGCCGCCGTCAATCCGAACATCTGACCAAGGAGCTTGGTGCTGCTCTGCCGGCGTGTCAGCGGATCGCGAATGAAGATCAGCGCGACGGCGTCCATTGCCTTATCCGCCGCAGCAAGCAACGGCCGGACGGAAATCGAATAGGCGGTGGCGCCGGATCGCCGCGACACGATGAAATCCTGGTGAGCTTCACCGTCCGCCTCGGAATCGCGGAGGCGACAAACCGCTTTCAGACTCTCCCCTAGCTTTGTCGTCGCGTCGGCAGAAGCGAGCTTCAACACGCCGCGCCGCACGGCGATTCCATCGTGGCCAGCTACGTTGGCGTAGCGGACCGCTCCGTCGGCCGCCAACATAACGACGCCATCGACGAGCCAATCCAATGTGTGCTGGAACGCCGACTGGGTTTTGGTGAGATCGCCGAGGCGGCGCATGACGTCAGTGGCTTGCTGGATGTGCGGCAGCAGCACAGCCATCAGCTTGATCTTGGCAGGAGTCGGGTGGCCCCGCTTGGGCGAGGTCTGCACGCCCGTCAACACAAAATCGTGCGGCGAACACGCCACAACGCCGCCGAGGAAATAGCGCATGTCGTAAGCGGCGAGGAATTCCGCATAGAACGGATTGGCGTTCATCGCGTCTTCGTCGCAATACTGCGCGTCGTATAGGATGGAGCCGGCCGGTTGCCTGGCGGTATAGGGCAGGCGCGGGCACATCGGCGCGTAGTATTCCAAATAAGCGCCGACGGCCGGCAGCCCATAGGAATACATACCGTGGTGGCGCAGCGACGGCCGCTCGATGAATTCCAAAGAGGCGCCGTGCCCTCCGATCAAATTGGTGACGCCGGCGAGGGCGTCCGGCCATTTCGTCGCGTCGAGACCCGCGGCATGGATGCGCGTGATTGCCGCGATGATGTCGTCGCCGTGGCCCACTTCGTGTCCCCCGCAAGTGCGCACAGAACAGCATATCAGGCCTGAATCCGTCGAGCTAATCCCCGAAGCTTTCCGAAAATGCCCCAGTGGATGATCGCAGACATCATGGTTTTTGGTGATGCCGCGCCGATGAGGATCGTGTGAGGTCGCAGACGGAGATCAACCACGGCACAGAGACGGACAACTACCGCGCGTATGCCGGGGCGAACTTTCGTAAGGGGGCGTTTTCATGATTGCGATTTCGGCCCGTGCCCTTTGCACGGGCATATCGGCCTGTCTTTGCCTATTGAGCGCGCAGGCATTTTCGCAAAGTGTCGTCGATCAGCGCTGGCCGGCAACAACCGATTCGTCTGATTGGGCGCTCGCTTATGCCAAGCCGGCGCAAACTCCGGACCCGTTTAGCGGACTCGCTTTCAAGCCGCCGGCCACTGGCCTTCCCGCTGAGTCGGGCGTCAACTATTCGCTGTCACCGTTTGCCGGATACCTCAATCTCGGCAGCGGTTCCGGTGGTCAGAGCATCGGCGGTACGAGTGGCTCGATAGCCTTTCCGCTCGGTCAGTCGTTCGGACTGCTAACGCAGGGCAGCGTCGGTTCGATCGGTGGGAATGGGTTTTATCAAGGGGGAGCCAATTTGTATTGGCGCGACCCAAGTGTGGGATTAATCGGAGCCACCGGCCAAGCGGGACACTATGGCAGCTTTGGCGGCGCAAATTTCGCGTCCGGCGGCGCGAACTTCGAGAGCTATAGCGGGCGCTTTACCCCGTTCGCAACGGTCGGTGCATTTCACGTGCAAACCCTCTCTACGAAGGGCTTCGGAACCATAGGCACGGCTTATTATCCCATTGATAATCTGCAACTCAAACTGAGCGGCTATGACTTCGGCGGTATCAGCGGCGTACGAGGCGGAGTGGAATATCTGTTGCCGCAAAGAATAAACGGCGTGGCAACGACGATCGGCGCCAACGGCTTCGTCGGAAATCACGGCATGTCGGGCGCCATGGGGCGTATAAGCTTCCTATTCGGACCGACGCCATCCAACAATAAGACGCTCGTTGAGCGTCGCCGCCAGGACGATCCGCTTTCGGACGCAGAAGAAGAGGATGCCGAAAACTTTCTTGGCTTCCTTGCCATGGCTGGATTGACCCGCACCGAGGATCTGCCGTCGGGCGGCGCGTGCTCCGACGGCGAGAGCCCGTCCCAGGCGCATTGCACTTGTCCTCCGGGAGACGTTTTCGGGACCCCGCCTCTGGACGAATGTTCGTATCCCTCCGACGTCCGCTTGAAGCGTGACATCGTCAAGCTCGGGCGGCTTGCCAATGGCCTTGGCCTTTACCGCTACCGCTATCTGGACAGCGATCAGGTCTACGTCGGCGTGATGGCGCAGGAGGTCGCGTTGATTGTTCCCGAGGCTGTCAAGCATATGCCCGACGGCTATCACTGGCGGGTCGATTATCCTCGCCTCGGCATGAAGCTGATGGCGTGGGAAGAGTGGATGGCGGAGAACCCCGACGCACAGCAGGGATCGCGGGTAGGCAATGTCGTCGTCGGCGCTTGCTACGCGCCCGGCACCCCGATGCCGATGCCGATTTCCGAAATGGCAGCCCGGCTTGCTGCGCGGAGCCCAACCAAACCGAAGATTTCGAGCGGCGGCATCGCTGCGGCAAGCGAGTACTGCTCGCACGCGATCTGACACCACTTTTCCGGATCACGCCCTACTTGCGCTTGGACCGTGTTTTTCGGGCCGCGTAACGGGCGTCCCGGGCCGCTTTCTGCTCGGCCTCGCGCGCGCGTTCGCGCTCCTCGTTTTCGGCCTTGGCGCGCTCGGCGGCAATCGCGGCTTCGCGTGCGGCGGCTTCCGCGCGCTCGGCCTCGCGGGCCTTTTTTTCTGCGCGTTCGGTTTCGCGCTGGGTCTTGAGGGCATCGCGCGCGGCGGCTTGCGCGCTTCGCGCCGTCAGGCGCTCCGCCAGCCCCGGGTCGGCGGCCTTGGCGCGAAACTTCTCCAGCGCCGCTTTTCTCGCCTTGGCCGCCGCCTCTTGGCGCTCGGCCAAATCCGGTTGCTTAAAGCCAGCCATCTCTTCCGCCCATTATTTCGACCACGTCCTGTTTTCCTGCTGTTGTTGCATCAACGCACGCGCCAGCCGACCACCGTCGCCTCGATCGGGCTGCCGCTATCGACACTCTGCCAGGCCCCGTTACTAAATCGGCACAAAAATGGAATGACATAGGTGCCGACATGATCCTCACAAAGCAGCTCGAGCGGCTGGTCCGCCGGCGGAACGCCTTGGTGCGTGAAGGCGTCGATTCGCTGCTGCCGGGTCGCCATGCAGTCTTGATGATCCTTGCTCGGCACGGATTCGGCGGTCGATAGTCCGCCGCCGCGCCATCGGGAGGCGCTTATATAGCGCCGGAATTGGCGTAATCAACTGGAACAGCCCCGCAATGGCATGGCGCCGAAGGCTTTTACGTCAATCGCCCGCCTGCGAAAGCCCCTCGGGCAAAATCTCGCCGTCGGCCGTGGCGATCAGGTCTTTCGGCACCAAGAGCAGGGCCGGCAATATCAGCACATAGGCCGCGGTGACGGCGATCACGCAGGCGGTGAAGCCGCCGTAATAATCGTAGATTGCGGTGCCAAGAACGTCGCCGGCGCGGATCACGGCGATGCTGAGCGCGCCGGCAAGCATCATCGTCGTGCCTTGCAGGCCGTGCGGGCAGGAGCGGATGATCAGATCGAAATAAGCCGCGGTGGCGACCCCGCCCATAAGCCCGATCGGCGCTGCGGCGATCAGCGCGCCTTCGATCGAGTGAATGAACAGCAGCGGGATGAGTTGCGGCACCGCGACGACGGTCCCCCACCACAACAGCGTTGTCAGCGGCAGCGTCCGGCACAACAGGCCGAACAAGAGAAATGTCGGAATGAAGGACGCGGCGAAGACCGCATTCCACTCTCCCCACTGCGAATCGGCGGCGTGCAGCGTGTTCTGCAGATAATATTGCAGCGGCGTCGCCGAGCCGGGCGCGAAATTCCACAACACCCAGATCAATAAGGCCGGATAGATCGGCCGGTGCCGCAGCAGGCGTTTGATGTCGTCGAGCGGCCGCTCGGCGGCGGCGTCTTCGCCGCGCACATTGTCGAACACGGTCTGCGGCCGCCACAGCGCATAGGCGGCGGTCGCCGCCATCACCGCGGCGCCGAGCAGGAACAGGACGCGCCCGGCGGCTTCGGCGTTTTTCTGCTCGAGCATGTTGGAGAGGCTGCCGCCGACCAAAAGCGCCGCCACGCCGGGGATCGCGCCGAAAATGTTCCAGACCGCGCTGATCTGCCCGGACATGGCGTGCTGCTGGCCGAGCGTCGAGGTCAGGCCGTTCTGCGCGCTGGCGACAAACAGGAACGCGACGCTCACCAGCACGACTTCGGCGAGCAGGCTGCCATAGGTGATGGGGATGAAGACAAACACCGCATACAGCACGGCCGTCGCCGCGCCGAACAGCAGCATGAAGCCGCGGTCGCGCATGCCGAACGGATTCCAGATGTCGCGAACAAAGCCGAAGACGAAGGACAGATAGAGCGGCACGCCGGCGATGAGCCGGAACGCGGCAAGCTCATGCGCCGCCAGATGCAGCTTGTTTTTCAGATAAAAGCTGATCGGAATGTCGATCAAGCCGCCGGACGGCGAACCGAACGCCAAGAGCACGATCAGGACGCCGAGATAGAGGAAAATCCGCAGCCGCACCGCTTCGGGCAGTACGCCCGGCGCAACGGCAACGTCGGCGGCGTCGGATGCCGGGCCCTCAGTCGTCATAGGCGCGAAATCCCTCCGTCACGGCCCGGTCCGCACAGCTTGCGGGCCTGCCCATCATAGCCGCCCAAATTTGCCGCTGAAGCAAACGGCCGAAGTGATGGATTGTATCATTGGCTTGGCTGAGCTTGCCGGCGCGATGCTGGCATTGAGTTATGGCGCCGAAACGCTAATCTGCCGCCGATGAAAGAGCGCCGCCTGCTTGCCTGCATGCTCGCTGCGGCGCTCGCCGCTGCGGTGGTGTCGCCGCACGCCGCTACGGCGGCCGCGCGCGGTCTGTGTGCGCCGGACGAGACCAGCGTCTTTATCTGCCGCAACGGGTCCAAGACCGCATCGCTCTGCCTTTCCGGCGGTTCGGCGCATCTGCGATATGTGTTCGGTTCGCCGGGGCGGATCGAATTGTCCTATCCGGCAGAAACCGTTCGCCCGCAGGACGCGTTTCGTCACGGCCACATCATGTATTCGGGCATCGGCGGCGATTACCTGCAGTTCGACAATGGCGGCTTTCGCTATGTCGTCTTCTCCATATTGGGACACGACACCGACAACCGCGGCGTCGTCGTCGAGCGCGGCGGCAAGAGCGTGATGAATTTCGTTTGCAAGGGCGCCTCGTCGGACGACCTGACGACCGACTTCTTCAAATCGATGGCGTTGCCGGAGATCGAGGACTACACGAATTTTGACGTGCCGGAGGTGTATTTCCGCCCGGCGCGGTAGATGTCGGGCGCCTCGATGGCCCAATCGAGCGCGGAGCGTCGGTGCACGATTCACCGATTTGTGGTTCCTTCCGACCATCCGAACGATCGCGGCAATTGCCGGTTCGGCGCAGCCTTACGAAGAATTAATTCGGCTGCCAGAAGACGTACACATTGGTGGTGTCTTTTCGCCCTGCCGCGCGTTGGCGTGTACGCGTTGTCGAGCGTCGCTGCTCTTCGATAGTGCGGCTTAAGGGAGATGAAGGTGCCTTATTACAGTCCGCAACTTCTTCAAACGATGCGCGATGCGCTTGAGGCGGTGATGGCGAGTGTTCCGATGGGTCACGCGACGCCGGGGGTGAAAGCACATCTGGCGGAAATAATTCTGAACGCGGCCGCACAGGGTCTGACCAGCCATGACGCTTTTGTGGCCGTGGCGTCCTGTCAGATTCAAACGATCATATCGATGTTTACCTGATTAAATCTGCGTCGGCATCCGGACGCGGTTTTCGATGTTTCGTGGGCGCCGTTTGCGGCGGGCATAATTGGTGCGCAAAAGGGGGCTTACAAAAAGCGAGAAGGGGGGCGCACATGACGCCCCCCTTCACCCTGACAGTTCTCTTGGACCGTTTGCTCTCTAGGACCGTTTGCGCGTTCAATCCAACAGGCGCGGTTCTACCGCGCCGATGCCATGCGTCACGGCCGGATCGGGCCGATCCGAATTGAGGCGCTGTGGTTTAGTGCCTGCCATGACCGCCGTGTCCGCCATGACCGCCATGTCCGCCATGACCGCCATGACCGCCATGTCCGCCGCGTCCCGGACCATGACCGCCGCGGGCCGGACCACGACCGCCGCGAACCATACCGTGACCGCCGCCTCCGCCGCCCCGCGACCAACCGTGCCAGCCTTCCGGACCGCCCCAGCCGTAACCTCGACGAAAGGCATAGCCGCACCAGTAAAAGCCCGGTCCGTGCCAGCCATCGAGGTAAAAGCAATAATTGCGTCCCCCTAATATGAATTGGGCTTGCTCGACCGGATTGAGGTCGGCGGCAACCGTGCCGAGCTGACCCGTCAGGCTCAGCGGCGTCGCTTGCGCCGTCGCCGCCATTGTCATCGCGCCGAGCATCATGCCCAGCGTCAGCGTGAGCTGAAAACGCTTCATTCCCGGATTCCTTATGATTTGATGCGCCCCCAACCCTAAGTCACAAACCGGACCGAAGTTCCGCGATACCGCGCATGTCATGGCGCGTATGGGTCATCGACAAGCTTCCAAAGGCGCGTACTCATAATCCGGTTTTGTAGCGCGGCTTGCCGCCTGTCCACTTCAAGCGCGCCACGAAAGCGGCCTTGTTGCCTCTGCCATAGGGGCTATGCTGGCCGCTTCGGCCGCCGATGACGCGGGCTTCGGCGAACTCGTCGCATCCAGCCGCCATGGAGACCCCGAATGACGGACCGCAGATTGGTTCTCAACATGATCGGCGCCGGTGCCGTAGCGGGCGTCACGGGAGTTGCTGCCGCGGCGAGCCCGCGCGATCTCGCGGGTCAATTTGCGGCAACGCTGAGCGCGCACGACATCGACGGCTTCGCGGCGCTGTTCGCCGACGACTATGTCAATCATCAGAAGAGCGCCGCGGCGCCGCCGCCGTCCGCCGGCGTAACCCCCAAGCAGGCTTCCGTCGCGTTTTTCGCGGCGCGGCTGAAAGGCATTCCCGACCTTAAGGTGGGCATTGAGGTGCAGGTCGTTACCGAGACTCACGTTGCGGCGAGCTTCGTGTATTCCGGTACGCAGCAGGGCCCGCTGTTCGGCGTCCCGCCTACCGGGAGAAGCCTGCGCTTTACGTCCTGCGACATCTTTCGCGTCGCCGGCGGCAAGCTCGTTGAGCATTGGGGCATGGGCGACATCGCCGGCGTGCTGGCTCAGATCAAGGGTTGAAATCGTCCGGCATGTCCAGTTGCGATCGCGCCCTGTCTCTTCCAGTGCAGCCTTCTTTAGTCGTCGCGTTGTTCAGCCGACGGGGGACTCGATTTCACAGCTCAGGCCGTCATGACCGAAATCGATCCGGGCATTGGGAAAACTGGTTTTGATGAGGAGGCTGCCGAAGCCATTTTTGGCAGGCGCCCCCGCAGGCGGTCCGCCTCGCTCTTCCCATCGCAGCTTCAAAACGGGCTCCGCGCCATCGCGCCGCAGCGTCCATGACACTGCTACTTTCCCCTTCGGGCCTGCCAACGCCCCATATTTCATCGCGTTCGTCATCAGCTCGTGCAGCGCGAGGGTGAATTTCTGGGCGATTTGCGGACTGATCGCGATGCTCTTGCCGTCGACCGCGGTTCGATCGGGAAACACCGCGAGCTCCGCGCGCACCACGTCGGCGAAGTCGAGCGCGGCCCCGGTCGATTTATTGAGCTGAAGATTGGAACGCGCCAGCGCCTGTAATCGCGAGTCGAAGGCTTTTCGCGCCTCGTCGACGCTGTTTCCCGAGAAGCTGCCGCGTGCGATGGACTGGATGATCGCCAGGAGATTGTTGCTGCGGTGTTGCAGTTCCTGGAGCAACAGCTTCTCATTGTCCTCGACGGTCTGCCGCGTTTGGTCCCGCACTTGCACGGCCGCCGCCATCTCGTCGAACGCGGTCCCCAGTCTGTTGATCTCCGAACCGGTCGGCGGCAGCGCGGCACGGGCGGTAAAGTCGCCGGTTTGCCAGGCCCGCGCCGCAAACAGGAGTTTTTCGACGGGGCGCCTTATCGAAAGATCGCCGATCAGCCATGCCGCCGCCGTCGCCAAGAGGAAGACCGCGGCACTGAGACCTGCCATCCAGAAAGTGCGTCGATCGATGGGCGCCATATAGGGCGCCTTGGAAAGTCCGACGCCGACATAAATGCCCTTCGGCTCGGTGCCGAGCGGCGAGTAAGCGATGATGCGTTCTTCGCCGTCTATGCCGATCGTATCCGTTACCCCCTCGGCCGGGCCGTTCAGCAGTGAGGCATACTGATCGCCAAATGGCTTGCCGGCCCAGGCGGCGTTATCGGGCAGGCGCACCAGGATGGTGCCGCGGCTGTCTGCTATGAGCAGTGTCAGGTTCGGCGAGTTGAAGCGATCGGCGAAGTGCCGCGCGAGCCACTGCAAATCGATGTTGGCCCAAGCGACGAGCGGCACGGATCCGCCGCTCCGCGGCAGCGGCACTGCGGCCATGAGAACGGCGTGGCCGGTTATCAAACCCACATGGTAGCGGCCCAGCAGCAGATTGCCTGAGGGTGTCAGCCCCTCCAGGAAATTCTGCCGCCGCATGTCCTTGTCAGGCGGAGGTGGCAACCCGGAACACAGGAGATCGCCGTCGGCTGTCGCGATGCCGATGTTCACATAGCCTTCCACACGCGCCAGCACCTGTTTTGCGGTTTCGCTGCACTGCGCCCAATCGGCAGAGTGAACCTCTTCGCCTTCGGAGAACCCGACCAGGAGCTGGCGGGCGGATTCATCGATGCGCTCCTGCTCGGCGGTCACCAGCCGCATCAGCCGCAGGGCTTCTTGACGTATTTCCTCCTGTCGCGTGCTCCGCAGTTCCGCTTCGCTGTAAGCCTCGATCGCTATGGTCGGCAGCGCGGCAAGCAGGATAAGCAGCAACAGTCGGGCGCGAAGCGTCACGTCTTGGCTTTCCTGCCTGGTTCGCCAGAGGAAGGACAATATCGGCGTGCACCGCCATTGCAAACGCGAATATGCGCGCGGGCGCTAGGGGCCGAGACGGCAATCTGGCTCGCGGTGCCGAAGACCCCGGCCACGTGTCCGGCACCCGCGAACTGGTCATTCCGGACACGACCTACATCGTTCCCTACCGCGCGTAGGGCGAGGCGATCCGGATTTTGCGCGTCTATCACGGCGCCCGGCGTTGGCCGGAGCGCTTTTAAGGCGCGTACTCAAAAGCCGGCTCTGAAAGTGTGGCGTGCCGAATGTCGGCTTCGCTTCTGAAAGCGACCGAATTGCTGCGCCGCGATGAAGTGTTGCGATGGGCCATGTATGGACGGCGCCCGCGGTGCAAGAGGAATCTGACGTTTTGCGAAGCGTTCGGGTGCAGCCATGTATCCGGCCTGTTTTCGAATGGAGAGCTTGTCCCCATTGCGATGCAGCCGCTATGGCCGCTGGCC
>DATAWA010000065.1:0-19644 GCA_036267435.1 Xanthobacteraceae bacterium
GTGCGGCCGGAAAAGCCGAGAATGGCCGCGATTTCGCCCGACGAGCGGCCGCGGATTTTTTGCGCATCCTCAACGTCATAGGCACATAACCCGCGACCGATTTCGCTGCCGTCCGGGCCGCGGATAACGACCGCGTCGCCGCGGGCGAAAGCCCCATCGATACGCACGACCCCGACCGGCAGGAGGCTGTTGCCGCGGCGCAGCGCCGCGACCGCCCCGGCATCGATAATCAGGGTTCCCTTCGGTTCCAGCGAACCGGCGATCCACTTTTTGCGCGCGGTGATCGGATTGCCGGAAGTCACGAACCAGGTGCAAGGCGCGCCCTTGGCGATCGCATCCAGCGGATGCTGGACGCGCCCGGAAGCGATCACCAGGTGGGCGCCGGAACCGGTGGTGATCTTGGCCGCTTCGATCTTGGTTTGCATGCCGCCGCGCGACAGGCCGGAGCCCGCGGTGCCCGCCATCGCCTCGATATCCGGTGTGATGCGTTCGACGCGCGGGATGTGGCGGGCCGACGACGTCGTACCGGGCGGCGCGTCGTAAAGCCCGTCGATATCGGATAACAGCACCACCAGATCGGCGCTCATCATCGTCCCGACGCGGGCGGCGAGCCGATCATTGTCGCCATAGCGGATTTCGGCCGTGGCGACCGTATCGTTCTCGTTGATGACCGGGATTGCCCGCCATTCCAAAAGCTTGTCGATCGTCGAGCGCGCATTGAGGTAACGCCTGCGCTCCTCGGTGTCACCGAGCGTCACCAGGACCTGGCCGGCGGTCATGCCATGCCGCGACAGCGCTTCGGCCCAGGTGCGCGCCAGAGCGATCTGGCCCACGGCGGCGGCGGCCTGGCTGTCCTCGAGCTCCAGCGGCCCCGCGGCCAATTTCAGCACCGTCCGGCCAAGCGCAATCGCGCCGGAGGAAACCACCAGCACATCTCGCTTTCCCGCATGCAGCGCCGCGAGATCGGCGGCCAGCGAAGCGAGCCACGCTTCGTTGAGCTTGCCGGCCTTGGCGTCAACCAGGAGCGAGGAGCCGACTTTCACCACAATGCGGCGAAAATCCTCAAGCCGGGGCGTGGCGATGGATGCGGTCATGAAACAGGTTCTAGCGGGGCTTCGGCGAGGGCGGTAGCGGGCCGAAAACAGTTTACAATTCGGCTTCGTTTTGAAGCTCCGTCCTGTTTTCCAGGCAATAATAGCCGGACAGGCGGCTGACAAGCTTGCGCCGCTTCCAATCGTTGAGAATGCGGCTGACATTCTCGCGCGCAATGCCGGCCATCGCGGCGAGGTCGCTCTGGCCGATTTTCTGGCGAATGACGATGCGGCCCGAGCCGACGTCTTGGCCGAACTCGTCCGCCAATTCGAGGAGCGTGCAGGCCACGCGGCCGCGTAGCGGCAGGAAGCTGCCGGCAGCGAGCGCCGCGTCGGTCTCCCGCAGCCGCCCGGCAATCAGCGTTACCAGCGATTTGAAGATTTCCGGATGCCTATTGGCGAAATCATCGAACGCGGCGCGGCTTAGAAAGCTCAAGGCCGAAGGGCGCACCGCGATGACCGAGGCTGAACGCGGCAGGCCGTCGATAATCGAAAGCTCGCCGACGATGGCGCCCGCACCGAGAAAGGCAAGAATGCGTTCGGTGCCGCCGCGCGACACCATGGTCACCTTCAAAAGCCCATCCTCGACCCGATAACAGCCGTCACCGGCATCGCCGGCCAGGAACAGGACTTCATCGGCGCCAAGCTTCATCGCTGTCGCGCTGGTGAACAGATTTGCCGAAAGGTGCTCAGGCAATTCTGACAGCAGGCTCGGTGTCGTACGGGCAGGGGGCATGACGCCTGTCGCCAAAAGTTTTCAGGGCAATCCGGGTTATCCACTGAGCATGGGACATTATTGAAGTGAGGAAAAGCCCGCCACCTAGATAGGCATAAGCCCGCCCGGACAAAGAGGCCGGCGCGCCGGATTCCTCTAAGCCATTGACTTCGTTATGTTCTACGCTGCTATCGAGGTCAGGTGTTTGGCGCCCGCACCTCGACACCGGCGCGATTCTCGATCGGCTGCACGATTGTGGTGATGTCTTTTTCCGGACCGATCTCATCGCATGTCAGCTTCAGCAAAGCGGCCACGGCCTCGCAAACCTCGATCGGGACGCCGAGCGCCTTGGCTTCGGAAACGAACAAATTCACGTCTTTCATCATCAGGCCCGCGGTGAATCCCTGATTGAATTTGCGCGGGATGACGACCTCGGGGAATTTCTGCTCGGTCGCCGTTGAGCGGCCCGAGCTCGCATTGATGACGTCGACCATGGTGCGGGGATCGAGACCGGCTTTGACGCCGACCACCATCGATTCCGATGTTGCCGCCATGGCCGCAGCGGACAGCACGTTGTTGCAAAGCTTCATGGTCTGCCCGGCGCCGGATTTTTCGCCGATGTAAAAGAACTTGCCGATCACTTTGAGCGCGGGTTCGACCGCATCGACCTCGGCGCGCGGTCCTGACGCCATCACAGCTACCGTGCCCTTCTCCGCGCCTTTGACGCCGCCCGAAACCGGAGCGTCGATCTGCACGATGTTCTTCGCCGCCAGCAATTTGAAAATATGCTGCGCCATCACCGAGCCGGTGGTCGACAGATCGACAAAACGGCGGATGCGCTTGCCTTCGATGACGCCGCCGGGACCGGTGGCGACCTTCAGCACGATATCGGGCGTCGGCAGGCTCACCATGACGGTCTCGGCGGCATCGGCGACTTCCTTCGGCGATCGCGCGGCTATCCCGCCGAGCGCGGCGATATCGCCGATCGCCTCCTGGCGCGTGTCGTAGACGATGACCTTGTGCCCGGCCTCGACCAGGCGGCGCGCCATATGCGCACCCATATTGCCGAGACCGATGAAGCCGATATCCATGGCATTCCTCCCTATTCCTTAAGCACCGATTGTAGACGGCATGAATTCCGCGCGCACCCTTGCGGTGTGTTCGCCAAGCGCCGGCACCGGTCCATAGTGACGCGACACCGCGGCACTCCGTTCGGCCGGCGCCGGATAGGACACCGGGCCGCTCGGCGTGCCGATCGTGATGCGGCGCAAATGCGGATGGCGGGCAAGCCCGGCCGGGCTATTGACGCGCGCGAAAGCGATGTCGGCCCCGGCGAGTTTTTCCTCCATCGCATCGGCGTCGAATGCACCGAACACCGCGGCGACGCGGCCATCGGTTTGGGAGCGGCGTTTGACGCGCTCCACATTGGTGGCAAAGGCCGGATCGGCTGCAAGCGCGCTGTCCCCGAGCACCTTCTCGGCCAATACCCGCCATTCGCGGTCGCTCTGGATGGAAATGAGAATGTCGACGCCGTCGCGGCTGCGAAATGCGCCGTAGGGCGAGATCGAGGTATGGGCGAGGCCGATGCGTTGCGGCGGAAAGCCCGCTTCCTGCTGCAGGAGCGGCACCGTCATCCAGTCGGCCATGGCATCGAACATCGAGATCGAAAGCGCGGCGCCGACGCCGGTCCGCTCGCGCGCGATCAGCGCTTCGAGTATCGCCTCATAGGCGTTCATGCCTGACGCGATATCGACGACCGACACGCCGACCCGGGACGGTTCGGCCGTGCCGGTGATCGAGGCAAGGCCGGATTCGGCCTGGATCAGCATGTCGTAGGCCTTGCGATTGGCATGCGGGCCGGTCTCGCCGAACCCGGAAATGGAGCAACAAATCAGCCGCGGATAGTCGCGGCGCAATCTGGCGATATCGAATCCGAGCCGGTCGACGGCGCCGGGCTTCAAGTTCTGCACGAATATGTCGGCGCGCACCAGCATCGCGGCGAGGAGACCAATGTCCTCACGCTTGCCGAGATCGAGCACCACCGACTCCTTGCCGCGGTTGAGCCAGACGAAATAGCTGCACTCGCCGTGAACCAAATCGTCGTAACCGCGGGCGAAATCGCCCTCGGGACGCTCGATCTTGATGACGCGCGCGCCGGCGTCAGCCAGCCGGCAGGTGCACATCGGCGCGGCAACGGCTTGTTCGAGCGCGACGACGAGCAGGCCGGCGAGTGGCGTGTATTCGCTCAATACGACCTCGGCAGTCCCAGGACGTGCTCGGCGATGTAGGACAGCACCAGATTGGTCGAGATAGGCGCCACGGTATAGAGCCGGGTCTCGCGGAATTTGCGCTCGATATCGAATTCCTCGGCGAAGCCGAAGCCGCCGTGAGTTTGCAGGCACATGTCGGCAGCCGCCCATGACGCTTCGGCGGCAAGATGCTTCGCCATGTTCGCTTCCGCGCCGCAGTCCTTGCCGGCTTCGTAGAGCAAGGCCGCTTCGCGCACCATGAGTTCGGCGGCCCGCATATTGATGTAAGAACGCGCGATGGGAAATTGGATGCCCTGATTTCGTCCGATGGGCCGGCCGAACACCACGCGTTCGCCGGCATAATGCGTCGCCTTGCGGATGAACCACTTGGCGTCGCCGACGCATTCGGCGGCGATCAAAATGCGTTCCGCATTCATGCCCGAAAGGATGTAGCGAAAACCCTCGCCCTCGACGCCGATGAGGTTTTCGGCCGGCACGCGCATGTTCTCGAAAAACACTTCGGTGGTGGCGTGATTCATCATGGTGCGGATCGGACGAATGGTCAGGCCGTTCGCCTTGACCTCGCGCATATCGACGAGAAACACCGACAGCCCGTCGGTCCGCTTCTTGATCTGCTCGCGTGGCGTCGTTCGCGCGAGCAGCAGCATGAGATCGGAATGTTCCGCGCGCGAGGTCCAGATTTTCTGGCCGTTGACGACGTAGCTGTCGTTGCCGTCGCGCACCGCGGTGGTGCGCAAGCTTAACGTGTCGGTGCCCGAGGTCGGCTCGGTGACGCCGAAGGCCTGCAGCCGCAGATCGCCGCGCGCGATGCCGGGCAGATAGCGCTTTTTCTGCTCGGCGCTGCCGTGCCGTAACAGCGTCCCCATCGTGTACATTTGCGCGTGGCAGGCGGCGCCGTTGCAGCCGGAAGACTGAATCTCCTCCATGATGGCCGCCGCCGCCGTCATGGTGAGGCCGCTGCCGCCGTATTCTTCCGGAATCAAGGCGGCGAGAAAGCCAGCTTTGGTCAAGGCCGCGACGAACTCCGCCGGATAGGCGCGCTCGCGATCGAGCGCCCGCCAATACTCTCCGGGGAACCCCGCGCATAATGCGCGCACCGCCTCGCGGATCGGCTCAAGATCCGCGCTCTCGGTCACGATGCCACCTCGGCGCGTCCATTACTGACGGCAACGACGTCGCGCTCGGTGACGCGAGTGCGGAAGCTCACCACCTTGCCGTCGCGCCACATCTCGGTCCGCAGCGTCTCGCCGGGGAATACCGGCGCGGAAAAGCGCGCGGCGAACGCGACAAGCTTCCCCGGCTCGTAACCGCAAAAAGCCTTCAGTATGGCGCGGGCGGCAACGCCGAAGCTGCCCAGACCATGCATGATCGGCCGCGGGTAGCCCGCCTGCTTCGCCACAGCCGGATCGCAGTGCAGCGGATTGAGGTCGCCGCACAGCCGGTAGATCAGCGCCGTTTCCGGTCGGGTGGCGAGATCGCAGACCGCGTCGGGCTGGCGAGCCGGCAATTCATGCGGCGGCGGCGATTGCCGCGGCGGGCCGCCGAAGCCGCCGTCGCCGCGGCAAAACATCGTATGGGTCACGGTCGCAATCGGCTCGCCGGTCGCCTTGTCGGCAATCTGGCGCTCGGACAGAACGAGAGCTCCCTTACCAACCCCCTTGTCGATGACCTCGACGATGCGCTGCCGGCCGATCACCGTCGCCGCTCCGGCGAGCGGCCGATGCAGGATAATGCCCTGCTCGCCGTTGACCACTTTGACCCAATCGATGCCGGTATCGCGATTACGCGCCCAAAATCCCGGATGACCGAGCACCGTGCCCATGGTCGGCAGTACTTTCAGATTCTTTTCGTAGACAAAGGGCAGCTCGTCCTCGTCCATCGGATTGTGACCGAAGCCGATGCCGAGCGCATAAAGGATGCAGTCCTTCGCGTCGTAAGTTTGCTCCCGCGGCGGGATATCGAGCGCCATCAGCTTGTCGTAGACGATCGCCATCACACCGGATCCCAGGAAAACACGTCGCTGGAACGGTCGAGCGGCGTGAATGAGGGAGCGAATGCGCCCTTGAGCTGCGCATCGAGCCGTTCCGGCGTCCAGCCGTCAGACCGCTGCAGCGTCCGGATCGGGCGCGTCTGGTTGAACAAATAGATCTCGTTGTTGCGCACCGAGAATATCTGGCCGCTGATGCCGTCGGCGCGGTCGGAGCCAAGATAGACGACGAGCGGCGCGATCTTTTCCGGCGTCATCTCACGGAACGCCGCCACCCGGGCCTTTTCCTCTTCGGTCTCGGCGGGAATCGAATCGATCATCCGCGTCCAGGCAAACGGCGCGACGCAGTTCGAGCGCACGTTAAAGCGCGCCATATCGAGCGCGATGCCGCGCGACAGGCCGACGATGGCCATCTTCGCCGCCATGTAATTGGCTTGGCCGAAATTGCCGACGAGGCCGGACGTTGAGGTCATGTGCACGAAGCTGCCGGAATTCTGCTCGCGGAAATGCGTGGCGCAGGCGCGGCTCATCAGGAAGCTGCCATGCAGATGCACGTCGATCACGTCCGACCAATCGGACCAGCTCATGCGGTGGAAAATGCGATCGCGGAGAATCCCGGCATTATTGACGAGAATGTCGATGCGGCCGAAGGCATCGAGCGCCGCCTGCACGATCTTGTCGGCGTTGCCCGGCGCGCTGATCGACGAAGTCGAGGCGATCGCTTCGCCGCCGGCTTTTTTGATTTCATCGACGACGCCCTGAGCGGGACCGGCATCGGTGCCGCCGCCGTCAAGACCGGCGCCAATATCGCAGACGACGACCCGAGCACCTTCGGCCGCCATCAACAGCGCAATGCCGCGGCCGATTCCGCGCCCCGCCCCGGTAACGATGGCGACCTTGCCGGCGACGATATTCGCCATCGCTTAATTCCCCCACACCTCGCGGGCGACCTCGCCGATCATGCGCAGCTTCGCCCACTCCTCGTCCTCGGCAAGGATATTGCCTTCCTCGGTCGAGGCGAAGCCACATTGCGGCGACAGGCATAGCTGGTCGAGGTCGGCGAACTTGGCGGCCTCCTCGATGCGGCGCTTGATTGTATCCTTGCTTTCGAGCGTGCCGGTTTTGGTGGTGACGAGGCCAAGAACCGCCATACGGCCTTTTTGCAGCCGCCGCAGCGGCTCGAAGCCGCCCGCACGTTCGCTGTCGTATTCCATGAAGTAGCCGTGCACCTTGATGCGGTCGAACAAGACCTCTTGCATGGCGTCGTAACCGCCCGTCCCCATGAACGTCGATTTGTAGTTGCCGCGGCACAAGTGCATCGTCACCGTCATATCCGCCGGAATGTCGGAGATCGCGGTATTGATCAGATCGCCGTAAATGGTGCCGAGCGCTTCGGGATCGTCGCCGCGGTCTTTCATCTGCGCCCGGTAATGCGGATCGCACAGCATGGCGATAAAGACCTCGTCAAGCTGCAGATAACGGCAGCCGGCATCGGCGAAGGCACGCACCGCCTTCTTGTAGGCTTGGCCGAGGTCGGCGAAGAAGCCGTCGAGCGAGGGATAGACCGCCTTGTCGATCGGAGTGCGCAGCGGCCGGCCGTACAGCGCCGACGGCGACGGGATGGTCATTTTCGGCGTCCGTGCCGTATTCGCTTTTAGATACTTGAAATGCTCGATCATCGGATGTCCGGAGAAACCGATCTTGCCGGTGACTTTGACCCCTTCATTGCGGGTGGTGACGGCAGCGAAGGCGATGCCGCTGTCCATGACGTGCTTTTCGACGCCGTCGAGACCCCATAAAAAATCGAGATGCCACCACGAGCGGCGGAACTCGCCGTCGGTAATCGATTGCAGGCCCGCGGCCTCCTGCTTGCCGATAACGCCCTTGATTTCGCGGTCCTCGACCGCCTTGAGCTCGGCCTCGCCGATCTCCCCCTTGGCGCGCTTCTCGCGCGCCTGTTTGAGCGCGGCCGGCCGCAGCAAACTGCCGACGTGATCGGCGCGGAACGGCGGTTTGGTTCGCTGACTCATCGCTCTATCTCCAGACTTCGTCGGCGAGCTCGACGATCATGCGCAGCTTCGCCCATTCCTCGTCCTCGGCCAGCACATTGCCTTCTTCGGTCGAGGCGAAGCCGCATTGCGGCGACAGGCAAAGCTGATCGAGATCGATATATTTTGTCACCTCGTCGATGCGGCGTTTGATCGCGTCCTTGTTTTCCAGTGTGCCCGTTTTGGAGGTGACGAGGCCCAGCACCACGGTCTTGCCCTTCGGCACGAAGCGCAAAGGCTCGAAGCCGCCGGCGCGCGCGCTGTCGTATTCCATGAAATAGCCGTGGACGTTGATGGTGTTGAACAGGGTCTCGGCCACCGGCTCGTAGCCGCCTGAGGCGATGAAATTGGAGCGGAAGTTGCCGCGGCACAGATGCATGGTGATGGCCATGTCCGCCGGGATATCCGAAATGGCCGCATTGATCATGCCGGCGTATGTGGCGGGAAGCGTTTTTGGGTCCTCGCCGCGATCGGTGATCAGTTTGCGCAGCGACGGATCGCACAGATAGGTCAGATTGACCTCGTCAAGCTGCAGATAGCGGCAGCCGGCGTCGGCAAAGGCGCGCACCACTTTGCAATAGGACTGCCCGAGATCGCGATAAAAATCGTCCATCGCCGGATAGATCGATTCCGGAACTGCGTCGCGGCCGTAGCGAAAATGCAGCGACGACGGCGACGGAATGGTCATCTTCGGCGTCTCTTTGGTATGCGCTTTAAGGAACTTGAAGTGCTCGATCATCGGATGCGGCTTGTAGCCGCCGAGCTTGCCGGTGATGCGCAGCAACAGCGGGCGCGGCTGCGGGCCGCTCGCCGAGAATTTTATTTTGCGCTCGCCGACATAGGACTCGACATTGTGGAGCTGTTCGAGGAAGTCGGTATTCCAGGATATCCGCCGATATTCGCCGTCGGTGACGGATTTGAGCCCCGCGGCTTCCTGCTTCCGGATGACGCCCTCGACTTCGCGGTCCTCGATGGCCTTGAACGCCGCCGCGTCGAGTTCGCCGGATGCGCGCTTTTCGCGTGCTGCCTTCAGCGTCGCCGTGCGCAGCAAGCTGCCGACGTGATCGGCGCGAAACGGCGGTTTTGTCCGCTGCATGCTCAACCCCACACTTCGTTGGCGATTTCAACGATCATCCGCAGCTTGGCCCATTGCTCGTCTTCCGACAGGACGTTGCCCTCTTCGGTCGAGGCAAAGCCGCACTGCGGCGACAGACAAAGCTGATCGATGTCGACGTATTTGGTCGCCTCGTCGATGCGGCGCTTGATGTCGTCTTTCTTTTCGAGCGCACCGAATTTCGAGGTCACCAGACCGAGCACCAGTTGCTTCTTGCCCTTGGGGAAGAACCGCAGCGGCTCGAAGCCGCCGGCGCGGCCGCTGTCGTATTCGAGGAAATAGCCGTCAAGCGCCGTGTTGGCGAGCAACTGCTCGGCCGCGAATTCGTATCCGCCCGAAGCGATAAAAGTGGAACGGAAGTTGCCGCGGCACGAATGCATGGTGACGGCCATGTCGGCCGGTTTGCCTTCCAGCGCCGCGTTGGTCAGCTTGGCATAGCGCTTCGGCAACGTATCCGGATCGTCGCCGCGGCCGACCGATTGCTCGCGCTCCTTGGGATCGCAAATCATCGACCAGGCGGTGTCGTCGAGCTGCAGATAGCGGCAGCCGGCGTCGTAGAAGGCGCGGATAGCGCCGCGATAGGCGTTGGCGAGATCGTCAAAGAACGGCTCGAGCGTGGGGTAGATCTCCTTGCTGATCAAGGCTCGGCCCTGGCGGAAGTGCAGCGTGCTCGGCGCCGGAATCGTCATCTTCGGCGTCACGCCCGTGTGGCTCTTGAGAAACTTGAAATGCTCGAGCATCGGATGGCCGGAGAAGCCGATCTTCCCAGCGATCTTGATGCCTTCGGCCTTGGTCTGCACGCCGTGAAATTGGATGGCGTCCATGGCATAGAAGCTGACGCCCTCGAGGCCGCGGAAGAAGTCGAAATGCCACCAGGAGCGCCGAAATTCCCCGTCGGTCGCAAGCTTCAGACCGACCTCTTCCTGCTTTTTGATGACCTTCTCGATCTCGCGGTCTTCGATAGCGCGCAACGCGTCCGCGGAAATCTCGCCACGCTCCTGCTTGACGCGCGCCTCCTTGAGCGCCGCGGGGCGCAACAAACTGCCGACATGATCGGCGCGATACGGCGGCGTGGCTCGTTGCATCGAATTCCTCCCAATCTCTATTGTGGACTGGACGCCGTTCGCCGGCTTCCAGCTGCGGTCGCCTCCCATTGTGTAGTAGAGTGGGCAACATCAAAGGTGGGCAACGCTGGGACCGATTTAGCAACGGCGGCGCGCGAGTGTAAATGCCGTTAGGCGCGAGGCGCCCGGTGCAGACACTCACCCGGCGCATGGCATCGAGGAGACAATGGTGACCCCGACGCTGCGGCTCTACGAAGACGTGCTGACGAATGACGCCGTGGCGACCTGGCCGGCGGCAGCGCGCATGATTTTTGTCGTGCATGGGGCGGTTTCGCTGGCCGATCGAACCTTGCGCGATGACGAAGCATTTGGCAGCGAAGCGGCCGTCACGCTCAAGGCGGCAAACAGCGGGGCGACCCTGTGGCGATGGGATTTGAGCATCGACGGCGCCGCCACAAGCCGCTCCGATGCGGGCGTCGTTTCACGCGAGAAGCTCGTAGCGCAGCTCGATACAATTCCTAAGGGTGCGCTTCTGCTGCGGGGCGACAGCGTGGCGTTTCCGCCCGGCGGCTGTGCCTATCTGCATCGCCACCAAGGACCCGGCATCCGCTGCCTCAGCGAAGGCGGAATTCGCATCGATACCCGCGGACATTCGACATCCTACGGCCCCGGCGGCGCCTGGTTCGAGACCGGTCCAGACGGCGTATTCGCCCAAGCAGCCGACCGGCATACGCGCTTCATTCGCGTCATGATCCTGCCGCGCGCCTATCTTGGGAAGAGCTCGGTCGAGTATCTCAACGAAGAGGACAAGACCAAACCGAAATCGCAAAGCTATAAGATTTTCGTCGACATGCCGCTGGCATTCGAAGCGGGCGAATGAATTTTCGCCGTTCCGATTAAGTCCGCGCTCATCACCAGGCCGATCCATGCGCATCATCGTCATCGCCGTCGGCCGTCTGAAGCAAGGCCCCGAGCGCGAACTTTCCGACGCCTATCGCAAGCGCGCCGGAGCGATCGGCCGCGCCCTCGGTATTCGTGAAATCGAAATCGTCGAAATTCGCGAAAGCCGCGCGCATGACGCCGAACGACGCCGCGTCGAAGAATCCATCGCCATCGCCAATGTCATTCCCGAAACGGCGGCGGTCGCGATTCTCGACGAGCGTGGCGACAATCTCGACAGCGCGACGCTGGCGGCGACGATACGAAAATGGCGGGAAGCGCAGTCTTCGGCCGCGTGTTTCGTCATCGGCGGCGCCGACGGGCTTGCCCAGAGCCTGCGCGACCGCGCCAAGCTCAAGCTCGCCTTCGGCACCGCGACCTGGCCGCATCAGCTTGTGCGCATCATGTTGCTTGAGCAGCTTTATCGCGCCGGCACTATTCTCGCCGGGCATCCCTATCATCGCGTTTAAATCGAGCGGGAATGAGGGTCGTTTCGCCTCGCTAAATTGTGATAGCCGCGCGCTCCGAGGTCTTATTCCGGTCTCACGCCGGCCAGCTTTATGCTGTTTATCTTGCCTTTCCGAAGTCACTATCTAACCTTGAACCTTATGATTCTCCGACGGTTGCGCCGCACCGAGCCGTACCTTCTGCGTGGCTCGGCTTTGGCTTTGTCGCTGCCGATCTGTGCCGGCCTCAGCCCATACCCCGCCTTCGCTCAATCGCCGCCGGCGCCCGCCCCGGCGGGGCAGGAGGCGCCGGCGGTGGCACCGGCAGCGCCAGCCGACAAAATCGACGCCCTCAAAGCGCGCGATAAAGAACTCGATGCGACACTGGCGCGGCAACGCGATTCGGTGCAGGGCCAAGCCAAGCTGCGCATCCAGATCGAGGCGCTGGCCGAAGACCGGCGCAAATTCAACGAAGATCTGATCGGCACCGCGGCGCGGGTCCGCGACGTCGAAGCTAATATCGACGCCACGCGGGCGCGGCTCGTGCCGCTTGATGCGCGGGAAAAAATATTCCGCAAATCGCTCGAGGAGCGGCACGACGCCATCGTCGAAATTCTTGCCGCCTTGCAGCGCATTGGACGACAACCGCCGCCAGCACTTGTGGTCCGGCCGGAGGATGCCCTGCAATCGGTGCGCACGGCCATCATGCTCGGCGCGGTATTGCCGGAAATGCGCACCCAAGCGGACGCGCTGGCGAGCGATTTGTCCGAGCTGGTGCGCGTACGCCAGGACATCGTCACCCAAAGCGACCGGCTGACCGGCGATCTCGATCTATTGGGTCATGAGCAACTTCGGCTGACGCTGCTGGTCGACGAACGGCAGAAAAAACAAGCCGTTGCCGAGCAGGCGCTCGATACTGAGCGGCAACGGGCGACCGACTTGGGACATCACGCGGACTCGATCAAAGACCTGATAGCCAAGCTCGAAGCCGGCCTCGATCCCGCGACTCGCGCGGCGCGCGATGCGGCCCGCACCATTGCCAACGATGCAACACAGCCGCAACTCGCCGCGCTCGGCGACCCCGGCCGACTGGCGCCGGCGGTCGCCTTTGCCGACATGCGCGGACGCATGCATTTGCCGGTCAATGGCGTGGCGATCCGCGAGTTCGGCGGTTCCGACGGCGGCGGCGGCACGCAAAAAGGCGTTTCGATCGCTTCCCGGCCAGGCGCCGAGATCACGGCGCCGTGTGACGGCTGGGTGGTTTACGCCGGGCCGTTTCGCAGCTATGGGCAACTCTTGATCCTCAATGCCGGCGGCGGGTATCATGTGCTGCTAGCGGGGATGGATCGGATTTCCGTAGATCTCGGACAGTTCGTCTTAACCGGCGAGCCGGTAGCGATGATGGGCGACGCATCGCAAGCAGCGGCAGCCGCCACGACCGGGCCTAAGCAACCCGTGCTTTATGTGGAGTTCCGCAAGGACGGTACTCCCTTTGACCCCAGCCCCTGGTGGGCGACTAACGAAGGCGAAAAGGTTCGCGGATGATGCGCAAAACTTATCTCGTTCTCCTCGGCGCAGTGGCCGGCGCCGCGGCGGCGCTCGCGGTGACCCAGCCGCACGCAATGTTGCTGGGCTCGGCCGCGAGAGCGGCCGCTTCAGACACCTATCAGCAGCTCAACCTGTTCGGCGACGTGTTCGAGCGGGTCCGTGCCGACTATGTCGAGAAGCCGGACGACAAGAAGCTCGTTGAATCGGCCATCAATGGCATGCTCTCCGGACTCGATCCGCATTCGAGCTACATGGACCCGAAGAGCTTCCGCGACATGCAGGTCCAGACTCGCGGCGAATTCGGCGGCCTTGGTATCGAAGTCACGATGGAGGACGGCCTGGTGAAGGTCGTGGCGCCAATCGACGATACGCCGGCAGCCAAGGCCGGCGTCATGGCCAACGACATCATCACCAAGCTCGACGACGAACAGGTGCAGGGCCTGACCCTCAATCAAGCGGTCGACAAGATGCGCGGCCCGGTGAACTCGAAGATCAAGCTCACCATCGTGCGCAAAGGCGCCGACAAGCCGATTGAGCTGACGATCATGCGCGACATCATTCGCGTCAAATCGGTGCGCTCGCACGCCGAAGGTGACGATGTCGGCTATATCCGCATCACGCAATTCAATGAGCAGACCACCGATGGGCTGAAGCAAGCGATCAACGATCTCGACACTCAGCTCGGCGGCGACAAGGTCAAGGGCTTCATCGTCGATCTGCGGAACAACCCTGGCGGCTTGCTCGATCAGGCGATTTCGGTCTCCGATACGTTCCTCGACAAGGGCGAGATCGTATCGACCCGCGGCCGGAACCCTGAGGAAACGCAGCGCTTCAATGCCCGACCCGGCGACATGACGCACGGTAAGCCTCTGATCGTGTTGATCAACGGTGGGTCGGCGTCAGCCTCGGAGATTGTCGCGGGCGCTTTGCAGGACCACAAGCGGGCAACCCTTATCGGCAGCCGCTCGTTCGGCAAAGGATCGGTACAGACGATCATTCCGCTCGGGGCGGGGAACGGCGCGCTGCGCCTGACCACGGCGCGCTACTACACGCCCTCCGGGCGGTCGATTCAGGCCCAGGGTATCAAACCCGATATTGAGGTGCTGCAGGACGTACCGGCCAGCCTGAAAGGCGAGGCTGATACCGAGGGCGAAGCCTCACTGCGCGGCCACCTTGCGGCCACAGGCGCGGAGAAGTCGGGCTCGCAGTCCTACGTGCCGCCCGACGAAAAGGACGACAAGGCGCTCCACATGGCGCTGGATCTGTTGCGCGGATCGGCCAGCAATGCCGCTTTCCCGCCGAATCCGAAGACGGCCGTACCCAACTAAGGATTAGTCCTTACGTTCAAATCCAAACCGGGGCGGCCTAAGCCGCCCCGGTTTTTTATAGCCAGGATCAAGCCGAAGCGTTGCGGCAACCCTCGCCCGAGCCGGAGCTGTTACGGCCGTGATAAGCTCTCGGCCGTGATTCGCGTGGCAAGGTTCCCATAAGGAGGGCCTTTTCCCACAAGGATGGGCTTTCCCACAGAATACCCCTGGGCTTTATCGATGAGCACGGATGATCTGACCGCGCCGCTCGGCCGCCAGCCGAAGAAGCGCCGGCTGGGGATCAAAATCCCGGTGCCGCAGATCATCGCCGGGGCGCTGGCCGCTTTTCTAGGCGTCTTCGTACTCTGGGCCGTTGTGGCGGACGACCCTTATGGTGGCGAGCCTTGGGCAATCGTGTCGGCGAACCTGCGGCTCCCGGCAAAGCCAACGGATGCGCCGGCTCAGCCGCCGCGGCTCGCCCCGGCTGAGTCGGCGCAACACGACAGTCAAACTGCCGACACGCCCGCGGCGCCGATGGCAACCCCGCCGGCGGCCGGCCCGGCGCCGAATACGACGACCGTCACCATCATCGACGGCAAGACCGGAGCGCGGCAGGACGTTGTGGTTCCCGGTCCGGCGTCTGCGGGCGGCACCGCTCCGGCGCAGGCCGCTCCGGTCGACCAGAAATTCCTCGAAATGACGCCGCACGGGCTTATTCCGAAAATTGCCGCCGACGGCACCCGGCCGGCGGATGCCTTCGCCAAACCGGTCCGGGCCTTGCCCGGCAAGCCGGACGCGCCGCGGATCGCACTGATCGTGGCCGGGCTTGGCATCAGCGCCAGCACCACCGCCGATGCTATCGCCAAGCTGCCAAGCGCCGTGACGCTGGGCTTCGTTCCCTACGGCGCGGACGTTGCGGGCCTTGCCGTCCGTGCGCGCGCGGCCGGTCACGAGCTTTTGCTGCAAGTGCCGATGGAGCCGTTCGAATATCCGGACAACGATCCGGGTCCGCAAACGCTACTCACTTCGCTGACTCCCGAGCAAAATATCGACCGGTTGCACTGGGTGATGAGTCGTTTCCAGGGCTATGTCGGCCTCGCCAATACCATGGGGGCACGTTTCACCGCTTCGGAACCTTCCTTCGCTCCGATTCTGCACGACATTGCGAGGCGCGGATTGATCTATGTCGACGACGGCTCGAACCCGCGCAGTGTCGCTGGCCGGATTGCCGGCGGTGACAATTTGCCTTTCGCGCGCGCCGACGTCGTCATCGACGCGGTGCCGACGCCGACCGACATCGACCATGCACTCGACCGGCTGGAAATGGCGGCGCGGGAGCGAACCGTGGCGGTCGGCATAGCATCGGCGCTGCCGGTATCGATCGATCGAATCGCAAAATGGGCCAAGACTGCGGCCAACCGCGGCTTACTTCTGGTCCCGATTACCGCAGTGGCGATGAAGGGCAAGCAATCGAGCGCCAACGAGTAACGAAATTGAAGGGGAGCGAATAGCGAAGCGTCGCGATAACGGATAGATTAGATCCGGCAATTGCCCGCTTCCTATTCGTTATGTCCCCATGCGCTTTGAAGATCTGCCCTATCGCCCATGCGCCGGTATCGCCGTCTTCAACCGCGACGGTCTGGTCTTTATCGGGCAGCGCATCGACGGTCCTGAACATGTCGATCTCACGCATGCCTGGCAGATGCCGCAAGGCGGCATCGATGACGGCGAGCAGCCATGGGATGCCGCGGTCAGGGAGCTGCGTGAAGAGACGAATATCCGTTCCGTGGAACGCATTGGCGAGGTCGCGGAGTGGCTCAAATACGACATTCCCCGGGAACTTGTCGGCCAGGCCTGGAAAGGCAAATATCGCGGTCAGACGCAGAAGTGGTTCGCCGCGCGCTTTACCGGCGCCGACAGCGAAATTGATGTTGAGCATCCCGACGGGGCGCAACAGCCGGAGTTCAACGGCTGGCGTTGGGAGCGGCTGCAAAACGTGCCGGAGCTTGTCGTCCCGTTCAAGCGCGCGGTTTATGATCGCGTTGCCCGAGAATTCCGGCGTTTCGCCGACCCAATATGAGAATGCAACGACGATTATTTGGAGGCTGTCGTGCAAGGGATCGATGATTTTTTCAAGGAATTCGATTGGTCAAAGTTGGCGACCGTGGCACTTTTCGCTTTGCCAGGTTTCATATCGCTGCGGGTCTGGAGTTTGATCTTCCCAACTTCGCAACAGGCGCTGAAAGATCAACTCGGCGAAGCGCTTAGCTTCGGCATTCTAAACGCAATGATTTGTGCTCCATTGTTTTTTCTAATAGAGCCAACAACACCACTTGCCTTATATGGTTTGGCCATCTTGACGCTCGTACTCTTGCCGGCGGTGTGGCCGTTTCCGACACTCTGGCTTATGCAAGCCCTTCAGAAATGGGACGTTATCTTAATTACCTCGCGGAGCGCATGGGACGATGTTTTTCTTCGCGACGAACCCTATTTCATCATCGTTCATCTTGCGGACGGCGATCGCATAGGAGGATATTACGGCTCGAAGTCATTTGCTGGATTGCATCCCATTTCGGGGCATCTTTATCTTGAGCAACTCTGGTTTATGGATGACCAAGGCAAATTTACCTCTCCTGTCCCAGACTCACGCGGCTTGATTTTGCGGCCGAACGACTACAAATTCGTGGAATTGATGGCCGTGCCGAAGGAGGCAACCGATGGCAGATCACCGCAGTGATTCCAAAACGCTACATTGGGGGACCCGGCCAAATATGGCTCACGACCATGGCATCAGGGGGGGTGCACGCCCAGTCGCTACACAACCACCGAAGACCCCCCCACGTGGGGGCTCCGCAGTACAAACTCCTAAGCCTTCCTCGACGACTAATTCCAGTAAGACATGACAACCAGAACCAACTGTCGACTAGCCGATTATTACGCGAATCTTTTGGGGGCCTAGGAAGTACTTCAGAGTGTAGTGCCTAATGCCGTTTGCAGCGCCTTTAATTGATCGAGATGACGCGCGAGCTTGTCGCGCTCGGCGTCGTCCGCGGAATCCGCAACATCTTCCTCGGCATCTTTGATCTCGGACGCAAGCAGCGCCATATCGAAATCGGCCCGCGCCACCGCTTGGTCGGCCAGCACCGTCAATCCAGCGGGGCTCACCTCGGCGAAGCCGCCGATCACCACCACCGGCTCGCGCTGGCCGCCGCGGACGATTGTCACGATGCCCGGCCGCAAGGTCGTCACCAGCGGCGCGTGACCGGGCAGAATCCCCATATCACCTTCGCTGCCCGGCAGATCCACCTGATCGACGTCGCCGGAGAACAAGATGCTTTCGGGGGAGACAAATTCGAAATGCAAAGCGGCCATGGTGTTACGCCGGCTTACGCCGCCTCGGCAAGTTTCTTGCCCTTTTCGACCGCCTCTTCGATGGTGCCCACCATATAGAAGGCCGCCTCCGGCAAGTGGTCGTACTTGCCTTCGACCAGTCCCTTGAAGCCGCTGATGGTGTCTTGCAAATCGACGAGTTTGCCGGGCGAGCCGGTGAACACTTCGGCGACATGGAACGGCTGCGACAGGAAGCGCTCGATCTTGCGCGCCCGCGCCACCGTGAGCTTGTCTTCTTCCGACAGCTCGTCCATGCCGAGAATGGCGATGATGTCCTGCAGCGCCTTGTAGCGCTGGAGCACCTGCTGTACCCGCCGCGCGACCTGATAATGCTCTTCGCCGACGATCATCGGCGACAGCATGCGCGACGTCGAATCGAGCGGATCGACCGCCGGATAGATGCCTTTCGCCGCAATGTCGCGCGACAGCACCGTCGTGGCGTCGAGATGGGCGAACGAGGTCGCCGGCGCCGGATCGGTGAGGTCGTCGGCGGGAACATAGATGGCCTGAACGGACGTGACCGAGCCTTTGGTGGTCGTCGTGATACGCTCTTGCAGCGCGCCCATGTCGGTAGCAAGCGTTGGCTGGTAGCCGACCGCGGAAGGAATGCGGCCCAGCAAGGCCGACACTTCCGAGCCGGCCTGAGTGAAGCGGAAAATGTTGTCGACAAAGAACAGCACGTCCTGGCCCTGGTCGCGGAAATATTCGGCGACGGTCAGGCCGGTCAGCCCGACGCGGGCACGAGCGCCGGGCGGCTCGTTCATCTGACCGTAGACCAGCGCGCATTTCGAGCCTTCGACCGAACCCTCTTTGGGATCCTTGTTGACCTTGGATTCGATCATCTCGTGATAGAGGTCGTTGCCCTCGCGGGTGCGCTCACCGACGCCGGCGAACACCGAGTAGCCGCCGTGCGCCTTGGCGACGTTGTTGATCAATTCCATGATCAGCACCGTCTTGCCGACGCCGGCGCCGCCGAACAGCCCGATCTTGCCGCCCTTGGCATAGGGCGCGAGCAGATCGACCACCTTGATGCCGGTGACCAGAATCGCCGCTTCGGTCGACTGATCGGTGTAGCTCGGCGCCTCCTGATGGATCGCTCGCGTGGCCTCGGCTTTGACGGGACCTGCCTCGTCGACCGGTTCGCCGATCACATTGATGATACGGCCGAGCAGCCCGGCGCCGACCGGCACCGAGATCGGCGCGCCGGTGTCGGTGACTTCCTGGCTGCGCACCAAGCCTTCGGTCGCATCCATGGCAATGGTGCGCACGGTCGATTCACCCAAGTGCTGGGCGACCTCGAGCACCAGGCGATTGCCGTGGTTCTTGGTTTCCAGTGCATTCAGGATCGCCGGCAACTCGCCTTCGAACTGCACGTCGACGACGGCGCCGATGACTTGTGTGATCTTTCCAACTGCATTCTGTGCTTTGGCCATATCGTCCTCGTTACGGAATTAAAGCGCCTCGGCGCCGGAAATGATCTCGATCAGTTCCTTGGTGATCATCGCCTGGCGCGTGCGGTTATAGGTAAGGGTCTGCTTGCGGATCATTTCGCCGGCATTGCGGGTGGCGTTGTCCATGGCGCTCATGCGCGCGCCCTGCTCGGAGGCGGCGTTTTCCAGCAGCGCGCGGAACACCTGCACCGCCAGATTGCGCGGCAAAAGGTCAGCCAGAATCTCGTCTTCTTCCGGCTCGTATTCGTAAGACGCGGAGGCGCCCGCCTCCTTC
>DATAWA010000066.1:0-8870 GCA_036267435.1 Xanthobacteraceae bacterium
CGGCGGTCCCTGGCCCCAAACGTAGATGCAGCTAAACAGGAACAGCCACACCACGTCGACGAAATGCCAGTACCAGGCGGCAAATTCGAAGCCGAGATGCTGGGTCGGCTTGAACTGGCCGGCAAGCGCGCGGAACAGGCAGACGATCAGGAAGATGGAGCCGATGATGACATGGGCGCCGTGAAATCCGGTCGCCATGAAGAACGTCGCGCCGTAGAGGTTGCCGGAATAATGAAACGCAGCGTGCATGTACTCCCAGGCCTGCACGCAAGTGAAGCTCAAGCCGAGCCCGATGGTGAGCACCAGACCCCAGACCAGACCCTTGCGGTCATTTTCCAGAAGCGCGTGATGCGCCCAAGTGACCGTGGTGCCCGAGGTGAGCAGGATCAGCGTGTTGAGCAGCGGGAAGTGCCACGGATCGAAAGTGAGGACGCCCTTGGGCGGCCACACCCCTCCGGTATAGGCGATCCGCGCGATGTCGCGAAATTCGTCCGGAAACAGCGCGGTGTTGAAATAGGCCCAGAACCAGGCGACGAAGAACATCACTTCGGAGGCGATGAACAGGATCATGCCGTAGCGGTGCGAGATCTGCACCACCTTGGTATGATCGCCTTCGATTTCGGCCTCGTTGATGACGTCGCGCCACCAGCCGATCATTGTATAGGCGACGCCGATGGCGCCGGCGCCGAAAATCAGCGGCGCATAGTCGACCGAATGGTGCATCCACAAAATCAGCCCAAGCGCCAGAACGAACGCCGAGGTCGCGCCGATCGCCGGCCACGGACTGGGGTTGACCAGATGGTAATCGTGGTGCGGTTTGGCGTGGGCAACGTCAGCCATCGTCGTCTTCCTCTAGATGTGTCCGAACTTCTTTGACTCGCTCTCCGCCACTGGCGGCTCCGGCTGATTCACCGGATAGAATGTATAGGACAGCGTGATATTGGAAAGCGCATCCTGCTCTGAATCCTGGGCAAGCTTCGGATCGACATAGAACACGACCGCCATGTCGCGCTTCTCGCTCGGCTTCATGGTCTGCTGGGTGAAGCAGAAGCAGTTGATCTTGTCGAAATAGGCGCCGGCCGTCGGCGGCGTCACATTGTAGCCGGCTTGGCCGGTGGTGGAGCGCGCGGCCTGGTTGGTCACCGTATAATAGACCGTCACCACCTCGCCGAGATGCACGTCGATGGTGCGGCGTTCCGGCTCGAACAGCCAGGGCAGGCCGGGCGCGACATTGGAATCGAAGCGTACGGTGACGGTGCGCCCCGACACCTCGCGCGCCGGCAGCGTATGCGCGACCTGCGTGGTGCCGCCGAAGCCGGTGGTGCGGCAAAACCAGGAATAGAGCGGCACCGCCGCATACGACACGCCCACCATCACCGCGACAAAGACGCCGCAGGCAGTCGCCACCGCGAGATCGCGGCGGCTGCCGCGGGGTCGTTTCGGAAGATTGAGCGGTGCGTGCATGGCCGGAATCACATGAGCCGCTACATCGGCGGGGTCAGGACGTTGCCGCCGAGCCGCACGATCGTCACCAGAAAGATCACGATGACAAAGGCGCCGAGCGCCAAGGCAATCGCAATCGATCGGGAACGGCGGGCGCGCAACTGCTGCTCGGTCAGCCTGACGCCGGGCTGCGCCGGAGAATGACCCGGGGGATCGCTCATGAATCGCTTCGTGAAGTCGTCCACCGGATCACTCACCATTGTCATAGCGCGACATGACCGAATAGCAGCCCGGACGATCGATCGACCAGCAACATGGCGAACAGCAGGAAGAGATAGAGAATCGAGAAGGCGAACATTTGCTTGCTGGCGGCGTAACCGCTGCGCTCGGCACGGACCCGCAACGCCAGCACGATCATGATCGCACCGACCGCCGCCGCGGCAATGCCATAGGTCGGCCCGGCATAGCCGAAGAGCCACGGCGTCACGCCGAGCGGCGCGAGCAGCAAGGTGTAGATCAGGATATGGCGTCGCGTTTCCTGCTCGCCGGCGACCACCGGCAACATCGGCACGCCGGCGCGCGCATAGTCCTCGGCACGATACAGTGACAGCGCCCAGAAATGCGGGGGCGTCCAAAAGAAAATGATGAGGAACAGCAGGATCGGTTCGATCGCAGTGCCACCGGTCACGGCCGCCCAGCCGATCATGGGAGGCAAGGCGCCGGCGGCGCCGCCAATCACGATATTCTGCGGCGTCGCGCGCTTCAGCCACATCGTATAGATGACGGCGTAGAACAGGATGGTGAAGCCGAGCATTACCGCGGCCACCCAATTGACCAGCAGCCCGAGCGACACCACGGAAAAGGCGGCAAGCGTCATGCCGAAGCCAGCCGCCTCGCCGGCCGTGATGCGGCCGCGCGGAATCGGCCGGCCCGCGGTGCGCGTCATCAGCGCATCGATGTCGGCGTCGTAAGCCATATTGAGCGCGCCCGCGGCGCCGGCGCCGACCGCGATGCACAGCAATGCGGTCATCGCGATCACCGGATGTACGTGGCCGGGCGCCACCAAGAGCCCGACCAGTGCGGTGAACACCACGAGCGACATCACCCGCGGCTTCATCAGTTCGATGTAATCGCCGACCCCCGCTATGCTGGGCTCGACGCGGGCGACGGTCAGGCTCATCGGATTAGCGGCAGGGTTTCATATTGATGGAACGGCGGCGGCGACGACAGCGTCCATTCCAGCGTCGTAGCGCCCGGCCCCCACGGATTGTCGGCCGCGCGTTCCTTTTTCACGAACGCCAGCACCATGCCGTAGAGGAAGATGAGCACGGCGAAACCGGAAATGTAGGAGCCGATGGACGAGACGAAATTCCAGCCGGCAAAGGCATCGGGATAATCGACATAGCGCCGCGGCATGCCAGCGAGCCCGAGGAAGTGCTGCGGGAAGAACACGATGTTGACGCCGATGAAGGTCACCCAGAAGTGAAGCTTGCCGATGGTCTCGTTGTACATGTAGCCGGTCATCTTCGGGAACCAGTAGTACCAGCCGCCGAAAATGCCGAACACGGCGCCCAGCGACAGCACGTAATGGAAGTGCGCGACGACGTAATATGTGCCGTGCAGCGCGCGGTCGACGCCGGCATTGGCGAGCACGACGCCGGTCACGCCGCCGATGGTGAACAAGAAGATGAATCCCATCGCCCACAACATCGGCGTCTTGAACTCCACCGAGCCGCCCCACATCGTGGCGATCCAGGAGAAGATCTTCACGCCCGTGGGCACCGCGATCACCATGGTAGCGGCGATGAAATAGGCCTGCACGCTCGCCGACATGCCGACATTGTACATGTGGTGCGCCCACACCACGAAGCCGATGCCGCCAATCGCCACCATGGCGTAGACCATGCCGAGATAACCGAACACTGGCTTCTTCGAGAACGTCGCCACGATCTGGCTGACCATGCCGAAGGCCGGCAGGATGAGGATGTAGACTTCCGGGTGGCCGAAGAACCAGAACAAATGCTGGAACAACAGCGGATCGCCACCACCTTCCGGATTGAAGAAGGTGGTGCCGAAATTACGGTCGGTGAGCAGCATGGTGATCGCGCCGGCCAGCACCGGCAACGCCAGCAACAGCAGGAACACCGTCACCAGGATCGACCATACGAACAGCGGCATTTTGTGCATGGTCATGCCGGGCGCGCGCATATTGAAGATCGTAGTGATGAAGTTGATGGCGCCGAGAATCGACGAGGCGCCGGCGAGATGGATCGCCAAGATGCCGAAATCCATCGCCGGGCCGGGGCTGCCATAGGTCGACAGCGGCGCATAAAGCGTCCAGCCGACGCCGACGCCGTTGGCGCCCGGCTCGCCCGGCATGAACATCGAGATCAACAATAGGCTGAAGGACGCCGGTAACAGCCAGAACGAGATGTTGTTCATCCGCGGGAACGCCATGTCGGGCGCTCCGATCATCAGCGGCACCATCCAATTGCCGAAGCCGCCGATCATGGCCGGCATGATCATGAAGAAGATCATGATCAGCCCGTGCGCGGTAATGAAGACGTTATAGACGTGGCTGTCCGGGAAAATCTGAAGGCCGGGATACATAAGCTCGGCCCGGATCGCAATCGACAGGCCGCCGCCGATAAGTCCGGCAATCAGCGCGAACACCAGGTACATCGTGCCGATGTCCTTGTGGTTCGTCGAATAGACGAAGCGGCGCCAGCCGTGCGGAATTTCATGCCCGCCTTCGTGGCCGTGAGCCGCGTGTGTCATCGTATCCATTGCCGATTCCTTCGTTAGCGACCGCTCGTCGTCTGTTCCGTCTTATCCGTCCCGCGCGTCATTGTGGCGACGGTCCGCCGGCCGCCGCAAACGTATTCGGCGGTACGCCATTTTCCGCGGAGAACTTCTGTTTCGCTTGCGCGACCCAGGCACTAAAATCGTTCTCGCTCACGACGTGCACCGCGATCGGCATGAAGGAGTGGTCCTTGCCGCACAGTTCGGAGCATTCGCCGTAGAACATGCCGGTCGTCGTGGCTTTAAACCAGGTTTCGTTCATGCGACCGGGAACGGCATCGATGCGGATGCCGAAGGACGGCACCGCGAAAGAGTGAATGACGTCGGCGCCGGTGACCAGCACATGGACGACCTTGTTCACCGGCACGACCATTTCATTATCGACGCTCAGAAGCCGCAGCTGACCCGGCTTGAGTTCCTTCTCGGGGATCATGATCGAATCAAATTCGAAATTCCCGTTGTCGGGATAGGCGTAGCTCCAGAACCACTGCTTGCCGGTCGCCTTCACCGTGAGGTCCGGATGCGGCACGTCGAGCTCGACGAACAGGAGCCGGAACGACGGCACCGCGATCGCCGCGAGGATGATCACCGGGACGATGGTCCAGGCGGTCTCCAAGAGCGTGTTGTGCGTGGTGCGCGACGGCGTCGGGTTGGCCCGCGCATTGAAGCGCACGATGATGATCAGCAGCAACGCGAGGACAAAGGCCGAAATCGCACCGATGACCCAGAGCAGGAAGAAGTGGAACTCGGAAATCTGCTGCATTACCGGCGAGGCCGCAGTCTGCAGATCCATCTCCCACGGCGACGGCTGGCCGAGGCCGGCGAACGCCGTCCCGGCACTGGCCACCAAGGCGCCGGCAACTACCGTGATGCCGGTCAGGCGTGAGAACACTTTCATGTCTCGTTCAGCTCCCTGTTTCTGGTCCTGGTCACGACCGCCGGCGAGCAGCGCAGAGGTGTGCTTCGGCGCAGATCGCGACGGTATGACGCCGCCTGCATCGGCGGGACTTGCTCCACGACTCTCAAGTCCTTGGGCAGGCTCGGCGGGATAGGGGAATCCCGGTTTCTCCAAACCACAAATCCGGCCCTGCTGCAATGCACTCATCGGCAGCATTTACCCTTACCGCGCATAGCGGCATTCGGACGCTGCCGCTTTGACCGAAAACGCGCGTCCGTTACCTTGCCGCGGCCACAATGCGCTGGTGTGGATCGGCTTGACACTGCGGGCTCACCATGTAGGCAGGCTCGCCCAACGGCCGGCCAATGCGAGTGATTCGGCAACGGCCTGACGCAATAGCCTGAGAGGGGCGCCTTTACGGCTGGTCAGGGGAAACGGAATCATGGCCAATTTCGACGGCGGTTGGCGGATATGGCCATCGGCCACGGCCGCCGCCGGCACGGCCCTTTTTTTCGCGGTGATCGTCGCCTCCCTTACGGCCTTCAGCGGACCCGGGTTTGCCCAAGGCGCGGTCAAATCGGTCCACGGCGACTGGCAAATCCGCTGCGACACGCCGCCGGGCGCGCAAACCGAGCAGTGCGCGCTGATGCAGAGCGTAACGGCCGAGGACCGTCCCAATGTCGGACTGACGGTGATCGTGCTGAAAACCGCCGACCAGAAAAGCCGACTGATGCGCGTGGTCGCCCCGCTCGGCGTCCTGCTGCCGTCGGGATTGGGCCTGAAGATCGACAACCAAGATGTTGGCCGCGCCGGCTTTGTCCGCTGCCTGCCCAATGGCTGCGTTGCCGAGGTCGTCATGGACGACAACCTGATCAATAAATTGCGGACCGGCAAAACCTCGACCTTCATCATCTTTCAGACCCCCGAGGAAGGCATCGGCTTTCCCATGAGCCTCAAAGGCTTCGGCGAGGGCTACGACGCACTTCCGTGAGCCTGCCAACGCCGCACATTGACGGCTTGAGCCCGCGGCGTACCCTCGCCGGCAAGAAACGGCAGGGGGATATTCATGTGCATAAAGTGTCGCTGGCTGGCGGCTGTCGCCGCCACGATTGCTGCGGCCGTCGTGATGCTCGGTGCCGGCCCGGGCCTGGCGCAAAACCATTATCCCGATCATCCGGTCGTGCTGATCGTGCCGTACGGCCCCGGCGGCGTCGCCGATGTCGGCATGCGGCTCCTCGGCGACAAGCTCTCCGCCCGGCTCGGCCAGCAATTCGTCATCGAGAACCGCCCGGGCGCCGGCGGCATTATCGCTGCGCAAGCCGGGGCCACGGCCGCGCCGGACGGTTACACGCTGTTGATGACCGGCAATAATACCGCGATCGCCACCGCGCTGTTCAACAAGCTGCCCTTCGATGTACTGACCGACTTCGCCTCGGTTTCCACGGCCGCCTTCTTCGACCTCCTGATTGTGACACGCGCGGGATCGCCGCTGCATTCGGTTGCGGACTTGATCGCGGCGGCACACGCCAATCCCGGCAAGCTCAATATCGGCACCATCACGCCGGGCAGCACACAGAACCTGGCGGCGCTCCTGTTCGACGGCACCACCGGCATCCAGGCGACGATCGTGACCTTCCGCACCTCGTCCGACATGGCCAATGCCGTGATGCGCGGCGACGTCGATTTGGCCTTCGAATTCTATGCGGCGGTCCACGGCTTCCTCGACAGCGGAAAAATGGTCGCACTGGCATCGACCGGCTCCCAACGTACTGCCTATCTGCCGCAGCTACCGACGGTCATCGAAAGCGGCATCAAGGGTTATGACGTCGCGAGCTGGAATGGGCTTTCGGTTCCAGCCAAGACGCCGAAAGCCGCCATCGCCACACTCAATACCGCCATGAAAGCGGTCATTCCCGACGCCGACATTCAAGCCAAGGCACAGGCCGTCGGCATGGCGATGCGCTGGAGCACGCCGGAAGACATGACTGCACGATTGAAGGCCGACATTGCCAGATGGGGCGACGTCATCGCCAAAGCCGGCATTCCGAAGCGGGACTAAACGCCCCCTCGCCCGCCGGCAGCGAAGCGCCTATGTAGGGTGCGATCACTTATTGACGCCGAAGAAACGCGCCCAGGTAACCCGCAATGACCGATACGCCCATCTCGCTCGTCGACCGCGCCGGCTTGGACCGGCCGCGCCTGTCCAAGATCGTCTCGCGCGGCCTCGACGGCGCCGACGACGGCGAACTGTTCCTCGAATACCGGCAATCCGAGGCTTTGGCGTTCGATAACGGGCGCCTGAAGCAGGCGACTTACGACACCTCGCAGGGCTTCGGGCTCCGCGCGGTCAAGGACGAGGCGGTTGGCTATGCCCATGCCTCCGACGTGTCGGAGGCGGCGATCGAACGCGCCGCGGACGCCGTGCGCGCGGTCAAGGCCGGCTATTCCGGTCACTATGCCGAGCCGCCAGCGCGCAGCAATGTGAAGCTTTACAGCGACGAAAGCCCGCTCGCGGCACCCTCCTTCGAAGCCAAGGCGCAGCTTCTGCAAACCATCGATGCCTATGCCCGGGCCAAGGATCCGCGGGTGCGCCAGGTGACGGCGAGCATTGCCGCAACGTGGCAGGCCGTCGAAATTTTGCGCGCCGACGGCGAAACCTATCGCGACGTGCGGCCGCTGGTACGCGTGTCCGTCTCCGTCGTGGTGGGCGACGGCAGCCGCCAGGAGACCGGCAGCGACGGTTACGGCGGCCGCGAAGGCTACGAGCGCTTCCTCGCCACCGATGCCTGGCAAGGCGCGGTCGACAACGCCATTCGCCAGGCGCTGGTCAATCTCGAAGCGGTGCCGGCGCCGGCCGGCGAGATGGACGTGGTGCTCGGCCCGGGATGGCCAGGCGTCATGCTGCACGAAGCCGTCGGCCACGGACTGGAAGGCGATTTCAACCGCAAGAAAACCTCGGCCTTTGCCGGGCTGATGGGGCAGCAGGTTGCGGCCGAAGGCGTCACCGTGGTCGACGACGGCACCATGGCGGCCCGCCGCGGCTCTCTTTCGATCGACGACGAAGGCACGCCGACGAGCCGCACCGTGCTAATCGAGGACGGCATTCTGGTCGGCTATATGCAGGACCGGCAGAACGCCCGGCTGATGGGCATGAAGCCGACCGGCAACGGCCGGCGCGAGAGCTTCGCCTATGCGCCGATGCCGCGCATGACCAACACCTATATGTTGGCCGGCGACAAAGACCCGAAAGAGATCATCGCCTCGGTGAAGCGCGGTCTCTACGCCGTGAACTTCGGCGGCGGCCAAGTCGACATCACCTCGGGCAAATTCGTCTTCTCCGCTTCCGAGGCCTACCTCATCGAGGACGGCAAGGTCGGGCCGGCGGTCAAGGGCGCGACCCTCATCGGTAACGGGCCGGACGCGCTGACCAAGATCAGTATGATCGGCAACGACCTCCAGCTCGACGACGGCATCGGCACCTGCGGCAAGGACGGGCAGGGCGTGCCGGTCGGCGTCGGCCAGCCGACGCTGCGCATGGACGGGCTGACGGTCGGCGGTACGGCTGCATGATCCACCGTTTTCGGGCCGGGCCGCTTCGCGGCGCCCGGCTCGTCGCGTTCTTGGCCGGGCTCCTCGCCGCCGGCCCGGCGCTCGGCTGCGACCTCGCTTCCGCGCCGTCGACGCGCTGGTCCGTGATCGAGGAGCACGGCACGGCGTGGCTCGGGAC
>DATAWA010000067.1:0-2475 GCA_036267435.1 Xanthobacteraceae bacterium
TCGCCGCCGTCCCATGCCTCCGGCATCAAGCGCTGCCCCTGGCCCAAGGAAGATCCGCTCTATATCGCCTATCACGATGAGGAATGGGGCGTGCCCGAATACGACGACCGCGCGCTCTATGAGAAGCTCGTGCTCGACGGCTTCCAGGCCGGCCTGTCCTGGATCACAATTCTGCGCAAGCGCAAAAATTTCCGCCACGCCTTCGACGGCTTTGTGCCGGAAAAAATCGCCCGCTACCGGCCGGCCAAGATCGAACGCCTGATGGGCGATGCCGGCATTGTGCGCAACCGCGCCAAGATCGAAGGCGCCGTGCTGTCGGCGCGGGCGTGGCTCGATGCCATGGACAAGGGGCCTGGCTTTACCAAACTGCTGTGGGATTTTGTCGACGGCCGGCCGAAGATCAATCATTTTCGCTCGACCGGTCAAGTGCCGGCGGAGACCGCCGTGTCCCGCGCCATGTCCAAGGAATTGAGCGCGCGCGGCTTCAAGTTCTGCGGTCCGACCATCGTCTACGCCTTCATGCAGGCCGTGGGCATGGTCAACGACCATCTCGTAAGCTGCTACCGGCACGACGCGGTGCAGAAACTCGGACCCAAGGCCAGTGCCTGAACGGCCGATGCGCGCAAGATCGCCGGCACGGGCCAATGCGCGCGCCTGGCAACGGATGCTGTCAGGGCGGCGGCTCGATCTGCTCGACCCCTCCCCGCTCGATATCGAAATGGAAGACATCGCGCACGGACTCGCGCGCGTGGCGCGCTGGAACGGACAAACTGTCGGCGCGCATATTTTCTCGGTCGCGCAGCACTGCCTTCTGGTCGAAGCCTTGGCGCGCGCCAAGGTGCCACGGCTCGATCATAGCCGCCGTCTCGCCGTTCTGCTCCATGACGCGCCGGAATATGTCATCGGAGATATGATCTCGCCGTTCAAAGTGGTGATCGGCGACGCCTATAAGGCGGTCGAACTGCGGCTCCTCACCGCCATCCACCTGCGGTTCGGATTGCCGGCGCAGTCGCCGCCGGACCTGCAGGAACTGATCAAGGCCGCCGACCGGCAAGCCGCCTATCTTGAATCGACGCGGCTTGCCGGTTTCGAGGCCTCGGAGGCGCGGCGTTTCTTCGGCAAGCCGCCGGTATTTTCGGCAACGCTCGAACGCGACTATCTGAAACCCTGGCCGGCCGAGACCGCGGAGGCGCGCTATTACGAACGGTTCAAGAAGCTTTCCGGCGGATAGATTTGACGCCACAGTTACGACGCGTCGCGTGGCTATTACCTACACCCATCACTACGCGCTTTGCCGGGCCCGGAGGGCACGATAAAAAGCTATCCATGATTCACGTCTGCTCGCTATCGCGCCTGCAAGCGACCGTCGACGAAACCGGCGCCCGCCATGTCGTCTCGCTGCTCGGCGACGAGGCCCGCATCGAACGGCCGAACGGCATCGCCGCTGAAAACCATCTGTGGCTGCGGCTGCACGACATCGCAGGACCGCTCGACGGTTACATTGCGCCGGACGAGCAGCATGTCGCCGATCTCTTCGACTTCGTGCGCGGCTGGGACCGGCGCACGCCGCTGGTCGTGCACTGCTTCGCCGGCATCAGCCGTTCGACGGCAGGCGCCTACGCCGCGGTCTGCGCACTCAGCCCGCATCGCGCCGAAGACAGCATCGCGCAAGCATTGCGCCGCGCCTCGCCGACGGCGACGCCGAATATCCGCATCGTCTCGCTTGCCGATCGCCTGCTCGGCCGCGACGGCCGCATGATCGCGGCGGTCGAAACCATTGGCCGCGGCGCCTTTGCCGCGGAAGCGGCGCCGTTCCGGCTCGATCTCGAGTAAGGCGATTATTCCTGGAGCGACGGCCGCAACACCGGTCGCGTATTGCCGATCGGCGTTGCTTCGACGTGCGGCTCGGGGCGCTTGCTGGCAAGCTCGGCATGCGACGTCTCGATCGGCGTCGCATCGGGCTCCGGTCTGATCTCGGCGCGTTTCGTCAGCTCGCTGCGCGGATTGCGCTGGTAGAAATCGCAATAGGCAAAGCCGAGGCCAGAGACCGAACCGCGGAAGCTCCGATAACTCAGCTTTTGCACGCGAAAGCACGGCGTGATCGGCAGGCCGGGCAGATGCGCACACATCGCGCCGCCATCCACCTTTATCGTTCCGGCCGGCAAGGTCGCGAACCGGCTCTCGCCCTGGCCGCGGAATTTGACGGTGCCGACCACCGAGCCGTCGGCGAAAATCCGACCGGTCCCGGCAGTGCCTTCGAAGCAGGTATAAGAGAACAGCTTTCCGACCACGAAGGCGCGGGCCTGATCCGGACCAAGCTCCTCCGCCAACGCCAAGCCGGTACCAACAATTCCGGCTACCACCACGCAAGCACCAACAACAGCTACGCGCCGCAACATTGACCACCCCACCGTCGACTTAAGCGCCATGTTAACAAGACTTCTTAACTGTCTCCTTACCATAGCGCCCTCGCAA
>DATAWA010000068.1:0-16089 GCA_036267435.1 Xanthobacteraceae bacterium
CAGGGGCCAGAAGCTTTCGCCGCCGCGCAAGACCACGCTGGCGCCGCACGGCCAGAACGCCAAATCGATCGTCTATTCGCCGGACCGGCTGCTCTATCCAATGAAGCGCGTCGATTTCGATCCGAACGGCGAGCGCAATCCGCAAAACCGCGGCAAGTCCGGCTATGTGCGCATTTCGTGGGACGAGGCGATCAAGCTCGTCACTGACGAGATCAAGCGGCAGAAACGCGAACACGGCCCCGGCGCGATCACCTTTTCGCACGGCTCGCACCACACCTGGGGCAATATCGGTTATTATCTCTCGGCGCTGTTCCGCTTCGCCAACGCGGTCGGCATGACCCGCATCCATCACAATCCGGATTCCTGGGAAGGCTGGTATTGGGGCGCGGTGCATCACTGGGGCTACACGCTGCGCGTCGGCCAATCGGAAACCTACGGCACCGTCGAAGACTGCCTGCAGAACTGCGACATGGTCGTGTTCTGGGCGGCGGACCCGGAATCGACGTCAGGCTCCTATGGCGCGCAGGAAGGCACCACGCGGCGGCAGTGGCTTAAGGACCCCAAGCTCAACATCAAGGTCGTTCACGTCGATCCGTACTACAACGCCTCGGCGCAGTTCCTGCCCGGCAAATGGTTTGCGCCAAAGCCGACCACCTCGGTCGCGATGGCGATGGCCATCGCCTACGTCTGGATCAAGGAAGGTCTTTACGACAAGGCCTATGTCGAGACCCACACCGTCGGCTTCGACAAGTGGAAGGCGTATCTCGTCGGCGAGGAAGACGGAATTCCGAAAACGCCCGAGTGGCAGGAAAAGGAAACCGGCGTTCCGGCCAAGGACGTGCGTGCGCTGGCGCGCGAATGGGGCAAGAAACGCGTTTATCTCGCGCCCGGCGGCTGGGGCAACGGCCACGGCGGCGCCTGCCGCAACCAGACCGGCGTGCAATGGGCGCGCGTCATGGTCTGCCTCGTCGCCATGCAGGGCCTCGGCAAGCCCGGCGTGAACATGGGCAATCTGCAATGGGGCTGCCCGCTCGATTTCAATTTCTATTTCCCGGGCTATGCCGACGGCGGCATGTCCGGAGACCTCGAAAACACGGCGATGCCGGTCGAGCTTTATCAGCGCATGCCGCAATTGCCGACAATGAATTCGAACGGCCAGCGCATTCCGCGCATTTTCGTGCCGGAGGCGATTATCGACGGCAAGGCCGAAGGCTATCCTTGGGTCGGGAAGTCGATCGAGCACCAGTTCGCGCGCTTTGCCTATCCGACACCCGGCTATTCACCGGTGCACATGCTCTACAAATACGGCGGCTCGATCCTCTCGACGATGAACAACACCAATCGCTGGGTGCGGATGTATCAGTCGCCGAACCTGGAATTCGTGGTCAATCAGTCGATCTGGTTCGAGGGCGAAGCGAAATTCGCCGATGTGGTGCTGCCGGCCTGCACCAATTTCGAACGCGTCGATATCTCGGAGTGGGCGGGGCTCGGCGGCTACGGCCATCACGGCCAGCAACAGCTCAACCACCGGGTCATCGTGTTCCAGGCGCCGGCGATCAAGCCGCTCGGTGAATCGAAGTCCGACTTCTGGATCTTCAACGAACTGTGCAAGCCGCTCGGGCTCGCCAATTATTTCTCCGAAGGCGTCAACGAGATCGACTGGGTCAAGCGGGTGTTCCTCGCTTCCGATCTGCCGAAATACATGTCGTGGAAGAAGTTCCTCAAGCGCGGCTATTTCGTCGTGCCTTCCGAGAAGGAAAAGTTGCGCGCGCCGGTGTCGTTTCGCTGGTTCTACGAGAACCGCAAGAAAGACGTGCCGGAAGCGCAGCCGCTGCCGTCCGACTATACCGAAGAATACCTGCGCGGCCTGCAGACCCAGTCCGGCAAGCTGGAATTCGAATGTAATTCGCTCAAACGCTTTAACGATCCGGAGCGGCCGCCGATCGTCAAATACGAGCCGTCATGGGAAGGTGCGCATTCCGGCGAGTTGTTCGACCGTTATCCGCTGCAGCTTCTCACGCCGCACTCGAAATATTCGTTCCATACCCAGGGCGACGGCAAGGATTCGTTTCTGCTCAATATCGAGGACCATCGCGTCAAGGTCGACGGCTACTACTACTGGATCGTTCGCATGAACGCCGAGGACGCCAAAGCGCGCGGCATCGGCAAGCACGATCTCGTCAAAGTCTTCAACGACCGCGGCGCGGTCATCTGCGCGGCGCTACCGACGCAGCGGTTGCCGCGCGGCGTCGCTCACGGCTACGAATCCTCCGCTGTCTACGATCCGATGGGCGAGCCGGGAAAATCCGTCGATCGCGGCGGCTGCCTCAACTTGCTCACGCCCGAACGCACGCAGACCAAAACGACGCATTCGCTCGCCGGCGCCAACTCGCTGGTACAGATCGAAGTGTGGGATCGCCGCATCGAGCATATGTCGGCGGCCTTCGCGGCGATGGAGAAGGACAAAGAGATCAAGCGCACGCTGAAGGAAGCGCAGCTGGTGCCGGCGAAGTGAGTATCTCATGAAAAAGTGGAACCTGATCATCGACGTCGCCGAGTGCACCAACTGCAATCTGTGCACGCTCGCGGCCATGGACGAATATGTCGGCAACGACTGGCCGGGCTATTCGGCGCCGATGCCGAAACACGGCCACAAGTGGATCAATATTCTGCAAAAGGAACGCGGCCAGGTGCCGATGATCGACATCGCCTATGTGCCGACGATGTGCAATCACTGCGACGATGCACCCTGCATGAAGGCGGACAAGACCGGCGCCATCAAGAAGCGCCGCGACGGTATTGTGCTGATCGATCCTAAAAAAGCCAAAGGCCATAAGGAACTTGTCGATGCCTGTCCCTACGGTCACATCTGGTGGAACGAGGAGCTGCAAATTCCGCAGCATTGGAATTTCGATGCGCATCTGATCGACCAGGGTTGGGAGCAGACCCGCGGCCAGCAATCCTGCCCGACCGGCGCCATGCGCGCGATCAAGGTCGAGGATGCGGAGATGACGCGCCTTGCGAGTGAGCAGGACCTCGACGTAATGAAGCCCGAACTCGGCACCAAGCCACGGGTCTATTACCGCAGTCTGTGGCGCTATTCACAATGCTTCATCGGCGGCACGCTGTCGGAAGAGCGCAACGGCGTCGTCGATTGCATCCCCGGCGCCAGCGTGCAGCTCATCAAGAACGGCGACTGCGTCATGGTGACGGCGAGCGATAATTACGGCGATTTCAAATTCGACAAGCTCGACGAAAATTCGGGCCGCTATTCCGTGCAGATTTATGCCGGTGGCCGGACCAAGACGGTGGAGGCCAATCTCGGCGCCAGCGTCAATCTCGGCGAGATTCGATTCTGATTCGTCATGGCCGGGCCTGACCAGGCTTGTCCCGGCCATCCACGTCTTCGATCTTGCCGGCCAAATTACGTCGTGGAGGCCCGCGGCAAGCACGGGCATGACGGTGGAGGAAACCTTCGATGCGAATTTTGTTCGGCGTATTGGCTTTTCTTGCCTGTATCGGCGTTGGGGCGGCGCAGGCCGAGCAATATCCGAGCCGCCCGGTTCACATTATCGTCGGCTTTGCCGCCGGCAGCGGCCCGGATGTCGAAGCCCGCGCCGTGGCGCATCAGCTTTCGGCAGACCTCGGGCAGAATTTCATCGTCGAAAACCGTCCCGGCGCCAACGCCACGATTGCTTCCGAAGTCGTCGTGCAATCGCCGCCCGACGGCTACACGCTGCTTTTCACCAGCGATTCGATCGCGCCGACACCGTTCATCTACAAGCAGCTGCCTTATGATGTCATGAAGGATCTTTCCCCGGTTGCGACGGTCGGCGTGCTTGATGGTCTGCTGATGCTGGTCAATCCGTCGTCGCCGGCTCACAATGTCGGCGAATTCATCGCCTATGCCAAAACGCATCGGGTGCCTTTATGGCTCGCCCGGCATCGGCAACGGCCTGCATCTTGCCGGAGCGCTGTTCAACAAAGCGGCCGGCCTGAGCATGGAGCACGTTCCCTACAAAGGCGCCTCCGAAGTCGCCGCCGCGCTGTTGGCCGGCAATATCGACGTCATGTTCGTGACGCCGCCGTCGGTCATCGGCCTGATCGACGACGGTAAGCTGCGGGCGCTTGCCTTCACCGGGCCGCTGCCGTTTCCGGAACTGCCGAACGTGCCGCTGATGAAAGACACGGTCCCCAATTACCCGGCGGTGCAGGCCTGGGGAATATTTCTGGCTCCGGCAAAAACGCCGCCGGCGATCGTCGATACGCTCAACGCCGCCATCCGCCACGCGCTGCGCGAGCCGGCGGTCGCCAACGTGGTGCAGAAAGCCGGCTTCGTGCCTGACGATCGCTCGCCGGCGCAGACGGCGGAGTTTTTGCGCAGCAAAATCGAAGCAGCCAAGGCCGCGGTGCAGGCTGCAGGTATCGAGCCTAACTAGCCGCGGAAACTGCCGCCGCATGAAGCGATTGTTCATCGGACTTCTCCTGCTCACGGTGCTGTCCGACACGGACGTGGCGGTCGCGCAGAGCTATCCGTCGCGCCAGGTCACGCTGGTCGTCACCTCGGTGCCGGGCGGCGTCACCGACGTGGTCGGCCGCGCGCTGGCGCAGGCGCTGACCAAGCTTTGGGGCCAGCAGGTCATCGTCGAGAACAAGGGCGGTGCGGCCCATATCATCGGCGCCGAGGCCGTCGCCAAGGCCGCGCCGGACGGCTACACGCTTCTGGTCGGCGAGTCCGGCACCTTCACCGTCAATCCGACGCTGTTGCCCAAGGACAAGGTCCCTTACGACGCCGATAAGGATTTTACGCCGATCACCGGGCTTGTGCGCATCTATCAGTCGCTCCTCGCCGCGAAATCGCTGCCGGTATCGAATGCCGCGGAGCTGATTGCGCTGGCGAAACAGAAACCCGGGCAGGTCACTTACGGCACCGCCGGCGTCGGCTCGGCGCTGCACATGAACGTGGCGCTGTTCGACAGCACGGCCGGCATCAAGATGATTCCGGTGCATTATCGCGGCGCCACGCCGGCGCTGAACGATCTCATCGGCGGTCATATCGACACCATGATGATCAGCGTCGCGTCCGGCCTGCCGGCCTACAAAGCCGGCCAGATCAAGATGCTCGGCGTCGGCGCGCCCAAACGCATGCCGGCGGCGCCGGACGTGCCGACAATTTCAGAGAGCGGTTTGCCCGGCTACGAGGCGACCGCGTGGTTCGGCCTGTTCGGGCCGGCCGGCTTGCCGCGAGAGATCGTCGCCAAGATCGACCAAGCGACGATCGAGATTTTCGACGACCCAACCTTCCGCGCCCGCTTCCTCGAGCCGCAAATGTTCGAGTCGATGGCGGGTCCACCCGATGCGTTCGCCGCCTACATCAAGGCCGAGCGCGCCAAATGGGCGAAGGTCATCCACGACGACGATATCAAGATTCAATAATCACTCCGGCGGCGTGCCGTTGGCGGCCAAGACCTCGCCGGCAAGATAGAGCGAGCCGGTAATGAGGATGCGCGGCGCCGGCTGCAGATCGAGCTTGCCGGCCAGTGCGATGGCGGTTGCCACGTCGTCGCGCGCCAGCGCGGGGATGCCGATGCTGCCGGCGATCTCGGCAAGCTCGGCGGCCGGCACGGTTTTTTCCTGATGGATCGGCACGGTGATGATGCGTCTGGCGAGGCCGGCAAAGTTTTTCAGGAATCCGGCGCTGTCCTTGGTCGACAACATGCCGACGATGAGCACGAGCGGCCGCGACACGCGCTCCTCGAGGTCGGCGAGCGCCGCGGCGATCGCACGGCCGCCGTCGGCATTGTGCCCACCGTCGAGCCAAAGCTCGCCTTCCGGATGGACCAGCGCGGCGAGCCGGCCTTGCGACAGCCGCTGCATGCGCGCCGGCCATTCGACCTTGGTCATGCCGGCTTCGAAGGCCGCCGACGGTACTTTGAGCCCGCCCACGCGCAAGGCCGCGATGGCCGCGCCGGCGTTCTCGAACTGATGGCGGCCGTAGAGCTTCGGCTGCGGCAGATCGAGGAGCCCGTCGCCGTCCTGATAAACGAGCCGCCCGCGCTCCTCGGTGGCGGTCCACTCTTCGCCCGCAATGTGCAGAGGCGCCTTGAGCCGTCCCGCCTGCCGCTCGATGACCGCGAGCGCCTCGCGGACCTGGCTGGTGACCACGGCCGGCACCGCCGCTTTGAGAATGCCGGCCTTCTCGGCGGCAATTTTTTCGATGGTGTCGCCGAGGAATTCGCGGTGATCGAGCGACAGCCGCGTGATGACCGTGGCGAGCGGGCGGTCGACGACATTGGTGGCGTCGAGCCGGCCGCCTAATCCGACTTCCAGCAGCAGAACGTCGGCGGGGTGGCGCGAGAACAAAAGAAACCCGGCGGCGGTCTCGATCTCAAACACGGTGATCGGCGTATCGCCGTTCTTGGCCTCGCATTCGGCGAGCGTCGCGCCCAATTCCTCGTTGCCGACGAATTTGCCGCCGTCCTTGTGCCCAATGCGGAACCGCTCGTTGACGCGAACCAGATTGGGCGAGGTATAGACATGCACGGTCTTGCCCGCCGCTTCGAGGATGGCGCGCATGAAGGCGACGGTCGAGCCCTTGCCGTTGGTGCCGGCGACGTGAATGACCGGCGGCAAACGGCGCTCCGGATGATCGAGCGCGTGTAGGATGTGCGCCATGCGCTCGAGCCCAAGATCGATGCGCTTGGGGTGCAGCGCCAAAAGTCGCGCCAGCATGGCATCGATCGGCGCCGTGTTGGCCGCGCGATCGCTCACGTCACTGCAGGCTCGGGCGCCGGTAGGCTCACGCGCGGCGGCTCGCTTTGGGGCGCCTTGGTCAGAAGCCGGCACAGATTGGCGATCGTCCCCCGCAATTGATGGCGATGCACCACCATGTCGACCATGCCGTGGTCGCGCAGATATTCCGCCCTTTGAAAGCCTTCCGGCAGTTTCTCGCGGATGGTCTGTTCGATGACGCGGGGACCGGCGAAGCCGATCAGCGCGCCGGGCTCGGCGATGTGGACGTCGCCCAGCATCGCATAGGAGGCGGTGACGCCGCCGGTGGTCGGATTGGTGAGCACGACGATGTAGGGTTTTTTCGTCTCGCGCAGCCGCTGCACGGCGATGGTGGTGCGCGGCATCTGCATCAGCGACAGAATGCCTTCCTGCATGCGCGCGCCGCCCGAGGCCGCAAACATGACAAATGGGCAGGCCTTTTCAACGGCCGTTTCAAGCCCTTTGACCACCGCTTCGCCGGCGGCCATGCCGAGCGAGCCGCCCATGAAATCGAAATCCTGCACGGCGATCACGGCGGCCAGGCCGTCGAGCTTGCCGTAGCCGAGCTTGACCGCGTCGTTGAGCCCGGTTTTGCTGCGGGCGTCCTTCAGCCGTTCCACGTAGCGGCGCTCATCGCGGAATTTCAGGGGATCGACCGGCACTTCCGGCACCGCGATGTCGAACCAGGTCTGGTTGTCGAACATCGATTTCAGCCGCGCCGCCGCGCCCATGCGCATGTGGTAGTTCGAGCCGGGAATGACGAACAGGTTCGATTCGACGTCCTTGTAGAACACCAGTTGCCCGGTCTCTGGGCATTTGATCCAGAGATTTTCCGGCACTTCGCGCCGTAGAATATTGCGGATTTTCGGCCGCAACGTATTCGAGATCCAGTTCATTGCCCGCGTAACCCGCTAAAAAATGTTGCCGCCATTATAGCATTCGGCGCCACGGACACGAATCTATTGCGCCGGGACCGGCATCGCCAGAGCGGCGTTATCGGCAAAATTCATCGGCGAAACGCGTCAGCCGGCACGCGACCGCCGGATTTCGCCGGCGGCGCGCTGCCGCGACATGATTTGCATGATATGCCTGCGCTTGCGCAGATCGGCGGCGTCGAGCAGCATTTGCCCGGCCCAGCGATAGACGTTGCGCAGGCGCACGATCTCACGCATCAGCCGCATGCGTTCGCGTTGCTCGGCCACTGGCATATGCAGGGCCTGCTGGATGGCGTCAACCATGCTTCGAGCATCGAATGGATTGACGATCAACGCTTCGGTCAATTCCCGAGAGGCGCCGGCAAACGTCGATAACAGCAGAACGCCTTGCTGATCGTCGCGAGCGGCGACGAATTCCTTGGCGACGAGGTTCATGCCGTCATGGAGGCTGGAGACGATGCATAAATCCGCCGCGCGAAACAGTTCAAAGATATCGTGCTGTTCGTAGTGACGGACGATGAGCAATATCGGCCGATAAGACCCATCGCCGTGCCGGGCATTGATCTCGTCGGCAAGCATGGCGGCTTCGTTCTGCAGGGCGCTGTAGCTCTGAAGCTTGGAGCGCGTGGGTGCCGCAACCTGAAGGAAGACGAACTTGTTCTTCCACTCCGGGTGACTGGTGAGGAAGCCGTCGACCGCACGCAAACGATCGATGATGCCCTTGGTGTAATCAAAACGCTCGATGCCGACCGCGAGCCGCACCTCGTCGGGGAGTCCGAGCCGGCGGCGGACCGCGACACGGCAGTCCGGTACCGGCCTTTGATCCACCATCCCGGCAGGAGGCCATTCGATCGAGATCGGATATGGCCGGACGTAGGTTTCGAGATTGCCGAAGGTGACGAGGGACTGCTCGCGATCAATCCTTGCTTCCATGAAGCGGTCAACGGTGTCGAGGAAATTGTTGCAGTGGAACTGGGTGTGGAAGCCGATAACCGAACTGCCGAGCAGGCCGGCGATGATGTCTTCCTTCCACGGGCATATCCCGAAAATCTCGGGGTTCGGCCAGGGGATATGCCAGAACGTGATGATGGTGGCGTTGGGCAGCTTCTTGCGCAACATGCTCGGAAGCAGCGCGAAGTGATAGTCTTGAACGAGCACGATCGGATCGGAATGCTTGGCTTCGGCGGCGACCGCTTGGGCATAGCGCGCATTGACGAGCTTGTATTGCTCCCAATCGCTTTCGCGGAAATTCGGCCGCACGAACGCCATATGACAAAGCGGCCATAGGCCTTCGTTGGCCATTCCGTAATAGTAGCCGTTCTGCTCCTCCTCGCTCAGCCAGACCCGGCGCAAGACATAACTGGGATTTTGCGGCGGCACATCGATACGATCGAACCGATCGACGGTTTCTCTGTCGGCGCTGCCGCTGCCATGGGCGACCCAGGTGCCGCCGCAGGCGCGCATGATCGGCTCGATCGCTGCCACCAATCCGCTCGCCGGCGTCTGCACCGCGATCCTGTCGCCGTCGCGATTGTGGATATAGGGCTCGCGATTGGAGACGACGATGACCTCGGCGTCCGGCAACTTCTGGGTCAGGACTCGCTGCAGCATGGCTGGCGACCAGTCTGGGTCGGGGCCTGCCGGCGAGAGCGCGGTCAGCCGCAGATCGCGCAGCAGATGGCGAAGTTCGCCGGCGAAGGGGGTGCCCTCCGGAGCGGCTATGGCGCCGCTGCCGCCGAGCCGCACATCGTCAATCGCCCGCCGCAAGGACTGCATCCAGCGCCGTGCCAGTAATATCGCGACCAGCGCCGCGAAAGCCGCCGCGAGAAAGACGACGCCGATAAGCACGACGACTGTCCAGACCCGCGCTTCCGCCCCGCGCTGCTCGACGAGCGCCAGATCGTGCACCAGCACCACGTGTCCGTGCTCGTCGGCGGACTGGATCGGAAAGCTGGAGACGAGAAGCCGCTGCCGGCCCAGCCGCAATGTGGAGAAGCTTGGGGTCTTGCTTAACGTCGCTTCTTTGCAGGTGAAGCTCTTGGGCATCTCCTTGGTCGCATACAGGAGCATTGCCTGATTGTCACAATAGCCCACCGCCAGCAGTTCCTCATCCAGCGCCATCCTTTCGAACAGCGCGATGATGTCTTTGGAGTCGTGGGCATCCAGCAGCGTCTTGAATTCGTCGAGCGCCGAATTGAATGCCAGCACCGAGCGCGATTCGACGTCGCTTTTCGACCATTGTTCGATTAGCGAGCCTGCCAAGGGCGGAATCAACAAAACAATGGCGACGACGATCAGCAATGCGGCCAGGCCGTAACGAATGACAAATTTCATCGTCGGCACCCCCGCACGGCTTCAGTGTCCCCTGGGCGTCTCGCACGGTAAGATGCGGGCGGCAATGCGTCGAAAGTGCGGCTCGTGGCGCGCGGGTGCGGCAACTTGCACCGCCTTTATTTCAGATTTTTGCGCATCACGGCGAAGATCAAGAGCCCGAATCCGATGAGGCGGAAAAAGAACGCCCAATCGACCGATGTCGTCGGCGCTCCTTCCAGCGCGTGGAAAAACTGATCGAGCGCGAACAGCAGGAAGGCGAAGCCGAACGCGATGAACAGCGAATCGGAGGTTTTCTGCCAAAATCGCCAGAAGAACAGGCCGGCGGTCAGGAAGCCCATGGTGTTCATGCCATAAAGAAATTGAGTCATGGCTCGCTCCTACACGAACTCCCAAATGAAGCCGACCAGCAGCGTGGCTACGGCGAGGAAAGTGGCAATCAGGCGGGGCAGCGAGAGGTCGACTGTCGGCAATGCGATAAGATCGAGAACGACGAGCAGGTTGTCGATGGCGAGCAGTACGAAGCAAGCCGCGGTCCACAGCAGCACCGGGCTTTTGGTTCTGCGATAGCTTCTTATCAGCAGCAAACAGCACGACAGGCTGGTCAAGAAGCACAACAAATAGATCGTATTGACCCAGGTGCTCATTTGTTCCTTCCTGATAGGCGAAACGCTTCCGCGAAGGTTCGCAGCTTCTCGTCGGGAGCGCTGAGAATGGCGTTGATGATTTTCAAGGGTTTCCGGGCGTAAAGCGATTGCAGGCGCTCGCAAATGGCGTCGAGCGGCGGCGAACTCTGCTGGTAACGGTAGGCCCCATCGCCGCTGTCTTCAATCAGCCCCGACCGCTTCAGGCGATCCAGCGCCTGCGCCACCGCAAGCTCGCTGCTGCGCAGTTCGCGGACCACCGCCTCCATGTGCAGCGGCCGCTGGCGCTGGCCGCGCAACAGCAACAGCAATTCAAGCGCGCATAGCGAGCTGATCGCGCCTTGCACGAACGTAACGATTTCGTCCTCGTCCTCGGTTTCCGGCGCCACCTCGTACTCCAGAAAGCGGGCGCTTCGGAGTGCCGGGGACTATTCGCGCGGACGCTGCCTTCGCTATCCTTCGATGACTGAAAAACTCGAACCCTCCGAAGCCGACCCGCAACGCTGGAACCTGGACAAGGGTTCATGGTTCCGTCCGGCGTTCGCGACACGGCGCCGCAGCGGCGAATAAAGCGCGCGCGTGGCGCGGCGCCGGAACCACTCGCCGGATGCCAAGTTTGCCTTATTGCGGAGGTTCCACATGCCGCGAAGCCGTCTCGGGGCCGGCACAATTCTGCCTTTCTAGTCAACCAAGTAAGCGGCGGGGCCGACGCATTCCCGCTTCGGCGTTAGGTAAGAGGCGGGTAACGAAGTTATGCGCACAGTAATCGGGCGGACGGCGGCTCTCTTAGAAGGCGCCGACGCCAGTGAGGCCGGGAATTCAATGATGAAAAAGCTGATCGCCGGATGCTTCGCCCTTGGCGGGCTGTTGACCGCGCAATGTGCCAGTGCAGCCGACTTGTCGCTGGCGCCGCTCTACAAGGCGCCGCCGGCGCCGGTCGCGCAGGTCTACAACTGGACCGGCTTTTATCTCGGCGCCAACGCCGGCGGCGGCTGGGGCCGCTCGTGGTGGAACGGCAATGCAGCGCCGGTCAATCTCTCCGGCGCGCAGGCCGGCGGCACCGCGGGTTACAACTGGCAATTCGGCAACACGGTGCTCGGCCTCGAAGGCGATATGGACTGGTCGAACCTCAAAGGCACCAATTCCTCGGCTGCCTGTCCCGGCGGCTGCACCACCAACGATAACTGGCTGTCGACCGTACGCGGCCGCGCCGGCTATGCCTTCGGCTCCATCATGCCCTACGTGACCGGCGGCCTCGCGGTCGGCGATATCGACGCCTCGGCGGCCGGGTTTCCGGGCGCCAGCACGACCAAGGCCGGCTGGACGGTCGGCGGCGGCCTCGAAGTGGCGCTGCCCGGCAATTGGAGCGTCAAGGCGGAATATCTGCACGTCGACCTCGGCAGCTTCAATTGCGGCGCGAGCTGCGGCGTGGCCCCGACCAATAACGTGTCGATGCACGACAATGTCGTGCGCGCGGGCCTGAACTATCACTTCGGCTGGGGCAGGTAAGTCCGCGGTGCGGCATCGCCGCGCCGGTTGACTTGATGCGTCCTCGCTGCTGTCATTCCGCCGAGCCTTTCCGCTCGTTCCCGTGAAAACGGGAACCCAAGCTGGAGTCCCGCTGGCGCGGGAATGAGCGGAGGATGGCGATGCACAGCAACCGAGCCGGCGATGCCCCCATCAACCCACAGTCTTGCGACCCATAACCTCGACTTCGACAAATATCGTCTTCGCAACTTCGTCGACCGGCTGATCGAGCTTGGCGAGGTCGAAGTGCACGACCGGCCGGTGCCGCTGACCGAGCTCAGCGCGATCATCGAAGGCACCGACAAAGCGGTGCTGTTCAAAAAGGCCGGGCCGGAGCAGGCCGAGCTCGTCGCCAAGACCGCCGGCAACCGCAAACGCATCGCCGCGGCCTTCGAGACCACCGTGGACAAGCTCTACGACGAATATTTCAAGCGGCTCGCCAATCCGCAGCCGGTGGTCGAAATTCCATCGGCCGAAGCGCCGGTGCATGCGGTCAAGATCACCGGTGCGGACGTCGATCTCACCAAGCTGCCGTTTCACCCGCAGCATGCGCTCGACGGCTCGTGCTATCTGAGCTCGGCGATCGATTACACCGTCGATCCGGCGACCGGGCGGCGCAACGTCGGCTGCCGGCGCCTGAGCCTGCGCAATCGCACCGAATGCGGCATCAACGTCACCGCGCCGTCCGATCTCAAGCGCATCTACACCGCCTGCGTGGCGCGTGGCGAGAAACTGCCGGTGACGTTTACCGCCGGTGCCCATCCGCTCGACTTTTTCGCCGCCACCACGCGGCAGGGCGGCGACGAGCTCAAGCTTGTCGCGCAATTCCGCGCCGAGCCGGCGCCGGTGGTGAAGAGCCTGACCAACGATATTCTGGTGCCGGCCGATGCCGAGGTGACGCTCGAAGGCTATCTCGACCAGCGCGGTTACGTCGAGCCGGAAGGGCCGTATGGCGAATACATGGGCTATTACGGCTCCATCCACATGGATCCGGTGTTTCACTGCACCGCGATCACCATGCGTGCCGACGTGCTGCACCACTCGCTCCTGCATGGGACGGCGTTCAAGCTCGACGAGACCGATAGCGCCGTGATTTCCGCGGTGCGTGCCGAAGCCGAGGCCATGCGCATCCTCAAAGCTGCCGTGCGCGAACCGATCGCGGTGTATTTGCGCGAAATGTCGGGCGGCTCGAACACGCTGCGCGTCTCGATGCGGCAGCGCAGCTATGGCGAAGCGCGCAATGCCATCGCGGCCTTGCTCGGCGGCATCCGCGTGCTCAAGCACGTCTACGTGTTCGACGAAGACATCGACATCCACGACGATCGCCAGGTCGAATGGGCGATGGGCACCCGCTTCCAGGCTGACGAGGACCTCGTGGTGCTGCACGGCATGATGGGCATGACCATGGACCCTTCGCTGCAGGGCCGGCGCACCGGCGCCAAGGCCGGCTTCGACTGCACCCGGCCGTTCGGCCACGACGGCGAAATTCCGCTGCTGCGCTGCGCCGCCAAGGTGTTCAACGGCCCGGCGCGCTACCAGACCGCCGAGCAGGCGCTCGGCTCCGGGCCGATGTTCTACGCCGACATCGTCGAGGGGCTCGGCAGCCAGGACGGCCGCGAGGTCGCCTGCGCGCTCGACGAATTGCGCAAGGCGGGCCGGCTCGGCCGCGACCGCGACGGGCGTTATTACCTCACCGACTCCAAGGCCGGCATCACCCGCATCATCGGCGAGATGTATCACGACCCCAACGCCGGCACGTGATTCGCCGCGCCGCGGTTTTCGCGGGCGTTGTTTTCCGATCCACAATGTCAAACAGCGACGCCAATAGTGTCCCGTCACCCTGAGGTGCGACGCCCGACTTCGGGCGGAGCCTCGAAGGGCGGCGGCCCGTGACTCCTCAGCCGCATCCTTCGAGGGCCGTTTTCGCGGCCGCCTCAGGATGACGGGTCAAGGCTTTCGCCTACTCCACCGATGTCGTTTTCACGCCGTCATTGCGAGGAGCGTTAGCGACGAAGCAATCCAGCAGCGGAATTTCAGACCGGATCGCTGAATGAGTAATCCGCATGAAATTCGGCGGGCAACATCCAAGCTCCCCTTCTGTTTGACATTGTCGCAAGAGCGCCCTGCGCGTAGTGCGCCCACCACTCTTCCCACTTCGTGACCTTTGCTGGCTCCTTGCCGTCAACAATCCATGAAAAGGAGCCAAGCTCATAGGGCTTGCGCTGCGCGTAGAAGGTCGTTGCCCGGCTGATAACCCGATGCAGCACGTCAAACGTTGTCAACGCTTGTAGAAAAAGGTTTATCGGGGCCTTGTTGATATACTCGCTGGCCGCTTGGACCTCGGGCCGAACGTCCTCTCTAAACTTAGAGACCTTTGCCAACATTCCTTCGCCGAGCTTCTTTTGATAATCGCGAGCGGCCTCCTCTTTGTATATTCCTAGATCAAGCGCTGTTACTTCGAACACCGCTTCATTGCGCGCCAGAAGGGTGACTATTTTGTCTACCTGCTTTTCCTTGAGGAGCCGCCCTTTACCTCGCCGTTGTCCTTGGGCAGGTCTTTTCTGAACTTCTCGTATTTCTTTACGATCCTGCTCAGTGAGACGTCTGGGATTACGAGCGCTCCGACGACGCTAATAGAGCCTTCATGAAAACCGGCAAACGATCCACTCTCGTCGATAAAAATGTGCACGTTGCCACCCTCCGCAAAGCCTGAGTTGCATAATAAAAGTAACACTTCTGGTGGCAGCCATGGCCCTCCATCTCACTGCAAAGGGCTATGCCGATCAAATTCAGGCTAATGTCGTCTATGGGGCATTTTCAACCGATCCAGCCAGCTTCGCTCGGCGGTCTATGTCCGCTTCGCCCTGAAAACCGACATGAGAAGTGCACTGGATGAAAGCAAAAGCGTCCCGTTTGATAATCGTACTTCTCGACGTTCTCGTTACTAAACCTGCCGGCTACGTCTCGCGCCTACCCCCGTCATCACATACGCCACCGCCAACACGCCAACTGCGCAGGCCCATAGCGCGGTGTAGCCGCCGGTAAGGTCGTGCACGAGGCCGAGGAGCGGCGGTGCGCCGATGATGCCGAGCTGATTGATCGCCATCGCCGCCCCAAGTGTGAGCCCGACTTTGTCGGGCGGCGAGGTGTCGGCCAAATAGGCGACCCACGGGCCGTACCAGCCGAGCCCGAAGAAGCCGAGCCAGGCGGCAAGGAGCGCGAGCGCCGGCTCCGGCGTTTGCGGCGGCACCAGCAGCAAAACGACAAAGCCGGCGGCCACCGCGATCATGCACAGCGACAACAGGCGAAAGCGCCGCGCCGGCGCGCGGTCGCTCCAGGCCGCGAGACCGACGCGGCCGGCGACGCCGGCGGCTTGTGCCAGCGCCAGAAACCAGGCGCCGCGCGTCAGCGCGATATGGGCGTGGTCGCGCAGATAGAGCATGAGCCAGGTCAGGATGGCGTATTGCGCGCTGACCAGAGCGAGGCCTGCGATCATGGCGTTGCGCATCCACGACTGGCGCAGCAATCCGGCGACCGCGGCATAGCTCAAACCCGTGCGCTTGGACACGGCATCGGCGGCCTCGGCCGGCGGCCGGTAGACGAGCGCGAAAACCAGCGCGCCGGCGAGCGTCGCCACCGCGCCGGCGGTGAACGCGGTGCGCCAGCTCGATGCCGCCGCTACCGCCGGCAGGATCGCCGCGGCGAGCGCGCCGCCAAACGGCAGTCCGGCCTGACGGATCCCCATCGCCAAGCCCAGCCGGTCGCCGCGAAACCAAGCCGATACCGATTTGCTGCCGCCGGGCTGGGTCACGCTGAAGCCCAAGCCGGCGACGAAAAGGCACAGCAACAGCACGGCGAAATTGCCGCTGCGGGTGGCTGCG
>DATAWA010000069.1:0-6668 GCA_036267435.1 Xanthobacteraceae bacterium
AACTGGATAGTAAATAACTAGGCTGACTCGTTTGAGGGTCAGGGAAGTGTTGCCATTCGGTCCGTCTATCGCTCTGTGCCGCTTGGTCCGGCACGCGCAAAGGTCTTTCCGCGCCGGCGCTGTGGCTGGTCGGCTACGCCCGAATGGCGCGGTCGTGCTGTCGCTTCTGGCGCTATCGGCCTGCGCGGTCGGCCCCGATTTTACCCCGCCGCCGGCGCCGCCGGCCGCGGGCTATACGCCGGAAAGCCATCCCGCTCCGACCGTCTCGAGCAATGTCTCCGGCGGGGCGGCGCAGAAGTTCGACCTGGGACGCGACATCCCGGGCGAATGGTGGCGGATTTTCCACTCCGTGGCGCTCGACGATCTGATAGCCGAAGCCTTTCAAGCCAATCCGAACCTGCAGGCGGCGCAAGCGGCGCTGTGGCAGGCCAAGGAGAATCTCTATGCGCAGGCCGGCAAGCTCTTGCCGCAAGCCGACGCCAATGCGTCCGCCGAACGCCAGCAGTTTTCGCCGGCGGCCTTCGGCCAGCCCGGTCCGCCGGATCTGTTCAATCTCTACCAGGCGACGGTGAACGTCTCCTACGCGCCCGACATATTCGGCGGGGTGCGGCGGCAGATCGAATCCACCGCGGCGCAGGCCGATGACCAGCGCTTCGAGCTTGAAGCGACCTATCTGACATTGACTTCGAACGTGGTGACGGCCGCGATCCAGGAAGCCTCGCTGCGCGGCCAGATCGACGCGACGCGCGACATCATCAAAGTCGAGACCGATCAGCTCGGCGTCGTCAACAATCAATTCCAGGTCGGCGCGGCGGCGCGCACCGACGTGCTGACCCAGCAGTCGGAGGTGGCGACCGCACAAGCGACATTGCCGCCGCTGCAGAAGCAGCTCGAACAGCAGCAGCATGTGCTGCTGGCGCTGATCGGGCATTTCCCCAACGAAGCGCGTCCCGATCATCTGACCTTGGCGGCGCTCCGATTGCCGACCGACCTGCCGGTGAGCCTGCCGTCGCAGCTTGTCGAGCAGCGCCCGGATATTCGCGCCGCCGAGGCGCAATTGCACCAGGCCAGCGCCCAGATCGGCGTCGCCATCGCCAATCGGCTGCCGCAAATCACCTTGAGCGGCGCCTACGGCAGTGCCGCCTTGAATACCGCCTCGCTGTTCACACCCGCGACCATCATCTGGAGCGCCGCGGCCGCCGGCACGCAGCCGCTGTTCCACGGCTTCACTTTGCTGCACCAGCAGCGCGCCGCCGAAGCCGCCTACGACATGGCAGACGCGCAGTATCGCAATATCGTGCTCGGCGCCTTCCAGAACGTCGCCGACGCGTTGCGCGCGCTGCAGCTCGATGCCGCCACGCTCAAGGCGCAACGCGCGGCGCTGCGCGCGGCGTCCGACACGCTCAATCTTGCCCAGGGCCAATACCGGCTCGGCGCCATCGCCTATCTGACGCTCTTCAACGCGCAGCGAACCTACCAGCAATCCCGCCTCGCGGTGGTTCAAGCCGAGGCGGCGCGTTACGCCGACACCGCGGCGCTGTTCCAGGCGCTCGGCGGCGGCTGGTGGAATCGCGGCGACGTGGCGCCCAATCCGTTCAGCCCGGATTTGCCGGTTACGGCACTCGCGCCAGCAACAACGGAGGTCAAGTGATGACCAAGCGCATGGTGATCATGCTGGCCGCGGTCGCCATCGTGCTCGGCGCGGTGTTCGGATTCCAGGCGTTCAAGGGCATGATGATCAGGAAATACATGAGCGCGATGGGGTCGCCGCCGCAAACGGTGTCGACGACCAAGGCCGCGTTCAGCCAATGGCAGCCGAGCATCGAAGCGATCGGCAGCCTGCGTGCGGTCAAGGGATCCGATCTGTCGCTTGAAGTCTCCGGCGTCGTCGATTCGATCTCGTTCAATTCCGGCGACGACGTCGCGGCCGGCACCGTGCTCTTGAAACTGCGCGCCGAGGACGATGCCGCCAAGCTCGACTCGCTCAAGGCGACCGCGGCGCTCAACGAAATCACCTATCAGCGCGATCTCAAGCAGTTCAAGATACAGGCGGTAAGCCAGGCCAATCTGGACACCGACGCCGCCAATCTCAAAAACGCCAACGCCCAGGTCGCCCAGCAGCAGGCGATACTCGACAAGAAGACGCTGCGTGCGCCGTTTGCCGGCCATCTCGGCATTCGCGCCGTGGATCTCGGGCAATTCATCGCCGCCGGCACTGCGGTCGTGACGCTGCAGGCGCTCGATCCGGTCTTCCTCGATTTCTTCGTGCCGCAGCAGGCCGTCGCTCAAGTGAAATTGGGCCAGAAGGTCGCCGTGAAAGTCGACGCCTATAAGGATCAAACCTTCCCCGGCGAAATCTCGGCGGTCAATCCGAAGGTCGATCCCTCCAGCCGTAACGTGCAAATTCGCGCAACACTGAAGAATCCGGACCACAGGCTGCTGCCCGGCATGTATGCGACGGTCGACATCGCCACCGGCGCGCCGCAGCGTTACATCACGCTGCCGGAAACCGCGATTACCTATAATCCTTACGGCGACACGGTCTATGTCGTCCAAAACAGCGGCGGCGCCGACGGCAAGGCCGCTTTGATCGCGCGCCAAACCTTCGTGACGACGGGTCTCACGCGCGGCGATCAAGTTGCGGTGCTCAAGGGCGTGCAAGACGGCGATACCGTCGTCACCGCCGGGCAGATCAAGCTGCATAACGGCTCCACGGTGCTGATCGATAATTCGATCGCGCCGACCGCGGACGCGGCGCCCAACCTGCCGCTCGACCGATAGGTGCCGCCGTGAAGCATTTCACCGACATATTCATCCGCCGGCCGGTGCTCGCCTCGGTGGTCAGCCTGCTGATCCTGGTGCTGGGGCTTCGCGCCTACGGCGTGCTGCCGGTCCTGCAATATCCGCGCACCGAGAACGCGATCGTCACCGTCACCACGATCTATTACGGCGCCGATCCGGACGTGGTCGCCGGGTTCATCACCACGCCGCTCGAAAACGCCATCGCCCAGGCCAACGGCATCGATTACATGACGTCGACCAGCCAGAGCGGCACCTCGACCATCATGGTCTATCTGCGGCTCAACTACGATGCCGACAAGGCGCTCACCGAAATCAACACCAAGATCGCTTCCGTCCTCAACCAGCTTCCGGTCGGCACCTTGCAGCCGACGCTGACCGTCGAGGTCGGCCAGACCATCGACGCGATGTATATCGGCTTCAACAGCGACACCTTGGCGCCGAACCAGATCACCGATTACCTCACGCGCGTGGTGCAGCCGAAGCTGCAGGCGGTCACCGGCGTGCAGACCGCCGAATTGCTCGGCCAGAAAATCTTCGCGCTGCGCGCCTGGCTCGATCCGGAAAAGCTTGCCGCTTTCGGCCTCACGGCGAGCGACGTCAGCGCCGCGCTCGCCGCCAACGATTACATATCGGGCATCGGCACTACCAAGGGACAGATGGTCCAGGTCAACCTTTCGGCCTCGACGAGCCTGCATTCGGCCGATGAATTCCGCAATCTCGTGATCAAACAGGTCGGCGGCGCAATCGTTCGCCTCAAAGACGTCGCCAACGTCACGCTGGGTGCGGAAGACTATGAGTCCGAGGTCGGTTTCGACGGCAAGCAGGCGGTCTATATCGGCATCAAGGTCGCCCCATCGGCCAATCTGCTCGACGTCATCCAGGGCGTCCATCGGGTCTTCCCCGGTATCCAGGCCTTGCTGCCGCAGGGGCTCCACGGCGAAATCATCTATGACTCGACCGAATTCGTTCACAGCGCGATCGACGAGGTGATCCGCAGCCTCGTCGAGGCGCTGCTGATCGTGACCGTCGTCGTGTTCCTGTTCCTCGGCTCGCTGCGGTCGTCGCTGATCCCGACCGTGGCCATTCCGCTGTCGCTGGTCGGCACGTTCATCGTGCTGCTGTCGCTCGGCTATTCGATCAATCTGCTGACGCTTCTGGCGCTGGTCCTGGCGATCGGTCTCGTCGTCGACGACGCCATCATCGTCGTCGAGAATGTCAGCCGGCATCTCGAAGAGGGGCTGACGCCGGTCGATGCCGCCATCCAGGCGGCGCGCGAGCTGGGCGGTCCGATCATCGCCATGACCGTGGTGCTGGCCGCGGTCTATGTGCCGATCGCTTTTCAAAGCGGCCTCACCGGCGCACTGTTCGCCGAATTCGCTTTCGCACTGGTCGGCGCCGTCACCGTGTCCGGCATCGTGGCGTTGACGCTGTCGCCGATGCTGTGCTCGCGGCTGCTCAAGCCGCCCGAACCCGGGAGCGGCGGCTGGCAAACGCGGCTGACCGGTTTCATCGATCGCAACTTTGCCCGGCTGCACGGCGCCTATGAGCGCCGGCTGCACGGCAGCCTGAACACCGTGCCGGTGACCATGGTGTTCGCGCTGATCGTGCTCGGCAGCATCTATTTCCTGTTCACCGGCGCCAAGACCGAGCTGGCGCCGCAGGAGGACCAGGGGGTTATCATCACCCAATCGATTGCGCCGCCCGACGCGACACTGCAGCAACGTCAGCTCTACTCAAAGGAAGTCTATCGCATCTTCGCCGGCCATCCCGAGACCGAGCACGTCTTCCAACTCGACGTGCCGGGCCAGTCGATTGCCGGCATGGTGTTCAAACCGTGGGATCGGCGCACGCGCACCACCACCGAACTGCAGCCGGTGCTGCAGCAGGAACTGAATAAGGTCGCGGGCGTGCGGGTCGCGGCGTTTCAGCCGCCGGCGCTGCCTGGCAGCATCGGATTGCCGGTGCAGTTCGTGATCACCACCACCGATCCGTTCGCGCGCTTGAACGACGTAGCGCAGCAGTTCCTGCAGCAGGCGCTGCAAAGCGGCATGTTCATCTTCCTGGACTGCGACCTTAAGATCGACAATCCGCAATCCGACATCACCATCGATCGCGACAAGACGGCGCAACTCGGCCTGAAAATGAGCGACGTCGGCGGATCGCTCGCCGCCATGCTGGGCGGCGGCTACGTCAATTATTTCAGCATCAGCGGCCGTTCCTACAAGGTCATTCCCCAGGTGCAGCAGCGATACCGGCTCAATCCGCATCAGCTGCTGGACTACTATATCCGCACCGCCGATGGCGCGCTGGTGCCGCTGTCGACCGTTGCCACCGTTGCCACCAAGACGGTGCCGGAATCGCTCAACCACTTCCAGCAGCTCAACAGCGCCACCATCCAGGGCGTCGTCATGCCCGGCGTCGCCCAGGGCGACGCCTTGGGCTTCCTGCAGAACCTGTCGGCGCGCGTGCTGCCGCAGGGCTACTCGATCGATTACGGCGGCTTGAGCAGGCAATATGTCCAGGAGACGAGCGGTTTCATCACGACGTTCGGCTTCGCCTTGATCATCATTTTCCTGGCGCTCGCCGCGCTGTTCGAGAGCTTCCGCGATCCGGTCATCATCCTGGTCTCGGTGCCGATGTCGATCGCCGGCGCGCTGATCTTCATCACGCTCGGCTTCGGCGGCATGTCGCTCAACATCTACACCGAGGTCGGTCTGGTCACGCTCATGGGCCTGATCAGCAAGCACGGCATCCTGATCGTGCAATTCGCCAATCATCTGCAGCAGGAGGGCCGGAGCAAACGCGAGGCGATCGAACAGGCCGCCGGCATCCGGCTGCGTCCGATCCTCATGACCACCGCCGCCATGGTGTTCGGCGTGGTGCCGCTCATCACCGCTTCGGGCGCGGGCGCCGTGTCGCGCTTTCAGATGGGCGTGGTCATCGCTTCCGGGCTCGCCATCGGCACGCTGTTCACGCTGTTCGTCGTTCCCGCCGTCTATCTGGTTTTTGCCGCGGACCATCACCTCGGCGCGTCAGCCGCGGGCCAAGCGGTCGGCGGCGATCCGCACGCAACCGGCGCTGTCTGACGTCCGCCTGCCGCGGCTTAGCACCACGGCTTGACCGACTTTTTGTCGCCGGGGTGCATGTCGCCGATGTGCTGCTTGATCTCGTCGTATTGCGGGTCGTCAGGCGCGTAGACGAGCTCGCCTTCGGCATCTGGATTCGGCCATAGCGACTGCAGATGCAGGGTAATGGTGCCGTCGTTGGCCATTTCCGCGGTGCCGATGCTGTCGATGGCCGAGCAGGGGATCGGGTTGCTCGGTCTGTCTTGCGCCGCCGCGACCGAGAGCCCCGCGGCGACCAGAACAATGGCCGCCACACTTCGGGAGGACATCGGCGAAAACTCCTGCTAAACCCCGGCATCATAGTCGAATCATTTCCAAAAGTCGCGAACGCTGGACCGCCGCCATGGAAGACTGGAGCGCCCGCCAATACCTCAAATTCGAAGACGAACGCACGCGGCCGCCGCGCGATCTGTTGGCGCAAGTGCCGCTGGCGCGCCCGCGGCGCGCCGTCGACCTCGGCTGCGGGCCGGGCAATTCGACCGAGCTGATCGTCGAGCGGTTTCCGCAGACCGAAGTCATTGGGCTCGACTCGTCGCCTGACATGCTGCGCAAAGCGCGCGAGCGGCTGCCGCAATGCAAGTTCATCGAAGGCGACATCGCCACCTGGACGCCCGACCCGGCGACCGATCTGATCTTCGGCAATGCGGTGATGCAGTGGCTGCCGGATCACCCGGCGATCATGCGGCGATTGCTGGAGGCGATGCCGCAAGGCGGCGTGCTGGCGATCCAGATGCCGGACAA
>DATAWA010000070.1:0-3032 GCA_036267435.1 Xanthobacteraceae bacterium
CACCGCCATGACGACCAGAATCATGCTGGCGACAACCCATGACGATTTGGTCTCAACCGACGAGACTGTCGCGTGCAGCATGAATTCCGCGCTTTTGGCGCGCCCGGCGCATTTCGGCAGTCCGACGATATAGCAGCGGCCTGATTCTACCGCCCGTAAAATTCGCCGCCCTGCCGGGAATAAAACGCGGCCCTGCCCAATCCTGTCCTCGGAAGCGGAACCCAGCGAGCGCCGTCGCTCCGCGGCAAACAAGGCTTCGCAGGAGATCGAGAATGCCTCAATCCACGCGTGACGACGGCGTCAGCCGCCGCAAAGTGCTCGAATGCATGACTTGGGTCGGCACTGGGGTGCTGTGGACGGTGTCCGGCGGCGTGCCCCATTCGCTCGGCATCATGGGTGAAGCCGAAGCGGCGGAAACCAAAGGCCTGACCTTCCTGCAGATCAGCGACAGCCATATCGGTTTCCATCTGCCGCCCAATGCGAACGCGCTCGGCACGCTCGAAGAGGCCATCGCCAAGGTCAATGCGCTGACACTGCCGCAAAAGCCGGCCTTCATGATTCACACCGGCGACATCAGCCACTTGTCGCTGGAAGCGCAGTTCGACGACGCCGATAAGGTCATCTCGCAGGCACGCCTCGACGTGCACTACGTTCCCGGCGAGCACGATTTCCTTGACCCAGACCGGAAGTTTTACATCGATCGCTACGGACGCGGCGCCAAGGGCGCCGGCTGGTACTCATTCGACGCCAACGGCGTGCATTTCATAGGCCTCGTCAACGTCTTCAATCTCAAGGGCGGTGGCATGGGCGACCTCGGCGCCGAACAGCTCGAATGGCTCGAGGTCGACCTGAAAGGCCGTTCCGCGTCGACCCCGATCGTCGTGTTCGCGCACATTCCGCTGTGGACCATCTATCCGGAATGGGGATGGGGCACCGACGACTCGGCCCAGGCGCTGACTTATCTGAAACGCTTCGGCTCGGTGACCGTGCTCAACGGCCATATCCACCAGGTCATGCAAAAGGTGGAAGGCAACGTCACATTCCATACCGCCCGCTCGACGGCGTTTCCGCAGCCGGCACCGGGTGCCGGTCCCTCGCCAGGGCCGATCAAGGACTTCCCAGTCGACAAGCTGGGAACCGTCCTTGGCCTCGCTCACGTCACGTTCAAGCAGAACGAGCAGCGCCTCGCCATCGTCGATTCGCCACTTCAAGGCTGAAAGAGTTCCCAATGTCCGTCTCAAAGTCCATCTCAAACACACTGCGCAGCGCGCTCGTTGCGGCCGGCCTCGGCGCCGCAACCGCGACCATGCTCGCCGCGGTGATGCTGCCCGGTTGGGCGCAAGGCGCGCCGCAGGCGAGCGCCGGCGCCATATCTATCGACAACTTCACCTTCACGCCGCAAACGCTGACGGTGAAGGCCGGCACCACGATCACCTGGACCAACAGAGACGATATTCCGCACGGCATCGCCTCGGAAAACAACGCTTTTGCCAAGTCGAAGGCGCTGGATACCGACGACAGCTACTCGTTCATCTTTGCCACGCCGGGCACCTACAAGTATTTCTGCTACGTTCACCCGCATATGACGGGCACGATCGTGGTAGAACCCAACGGCTGACGATGCCACGCGGCGATGCTCGTTCGACTGCGGAGCGATGCTCAAAGCGTATTCTGGACGGCTATGCGCGACACGATGACTGCCGACGCGAATGCCGAACAAGACAAAGCACGGCGTTTTCGCGACGCCGCGCTGCCCTATCTCGACGACGTCTTCGCGTTGGCGCGTTATCTGCTGCGCGGCACGGCGGATGCCGAAGACGCGGTGCAGGAATGCTATTTGCGGGCGTTGCGCCATTTTGACAGCTATCGCGGTCCGGCAATGAAACCCTGGCTCTTGGCCATATTACGAAACGTCTGCAACGCCGAGTTCGCGCGTCGTGGCCACCAGGAAATCTTGACCGAAGCCGACGACGCCGCCGCGCCCGATCAGTCGCCACTGTGGCAGGAGCGGCCGGCCTCGCCCGAAGCGGCGCTGCTGCGCCGACAAGACGACGAGACAATTCGCGGCCTGGTCGCGGCATTACCGCAGCTGTTCCGCGAAGCCATCGTGCTACGCGAAGTGAACGAATTGTCGTATCAGGAGATCGCCCACGTCGCCGGCGTACCGGTCGGCACGGTGATGTCGCGGCTGGCGCGCGCGCGTTCGATGCTGCGTTCGGCGTGGAGCATTGCCGAGGACTCGATGCCGGGAGCGGTGCCATGAACTGCGCCGAATGCGAAATCCTGCTGCATGCGCTCATCGACGGCGAGCTCGATGCCGGACATGCGCGCGATGTCGAAGCGCATGTAGCGACATGCGCCGGCTGCGCAGAGAAGCTCGATGCGTTCCGCGCCATGCGGGCGGCGATGGCATCGGCGGATCTCAAGGACAAGGCGCCGGCCCATTTACGCAACCGCATCGAGGCAATGCTGCCGTCGCAGCCGGTGGAGAGCCCGGCGCGGGCTTCGGCGCAGATCATTGCGCCACGGAAGTTTTTTCAGCCTTCGCGGCGCTCGTTCTTCGGCGGCTTTGCGGCCGGCACCGCGCTCTCCGGTGCGCTGGCCGCGACCGTCGCCCTCACCGTCTTCAGCGGCAATCCGGCGCAGACGGTCGCCGACGAGGTGGTTTCCGCGCACATCCGCTCGCTGCAGCCCGGGCACCTGATCGATGTCGAGACGAGCGATCAGCATACGGTGAAGCCGTGGTTCGACGGCAAGGTCGATGTGGCGCCTCCGGTCATCGACCTGACCGCCGAAGGCTTCATGCTGCTCGGCGGCCGGCTCGATTACATCGATGGCGAACCGGTGGCCTCGGTCGTCTATAAACGCCGCAAACATGTGATCAACCTGTTCGTCGCGCAGCGCCTCGGCGCCGCACACGGCAATGTGACCGATCGGACGATCCAAGGTTACAATGTCCGGCATTGGTCGGCCGGCGGCCTCGATTTTTGGGCTGTCAGCGACCTGGATGCGGCCGAACTGGACGAATTCGT
>DATAWA010000071.1:0-6981 GCA_036267435.1 Xanthobacteraceae bacterium
GCCACCGCCGGCATGGCGCCGACGCAGCCGGCTTCGCCGGCGCCTTTGACGCCGAGCGGATTGGTCTTGGTCGGCACCGGATTACTGTCGACATGGAAGCCGCTCATGTCGCCGGCGCGCGGCATGGCATAGTCCATGAACGAGCCGGTGAGGATTTGCCCCTCGCTGTCGAACTTGATGTCTTCCATCAAAATCTGGCCGATGCCCATGGCGATGCCGCCGTCGATCTGGCCGTGCAGCAAAAGCGGATTGATCACGGTGCCGACGTCGTCGACCACATTATAGTTCACGATCTCGACCGTGCCGGTATCTTCGTCGATCTCCAATTCGCAGACATGCACGCCGTTCGGGTAGCTCGCCACCTTGCCGCTATAGATCGCTTTCTCGATCAGCCCGCATTCCATGCCTTGCGGCAGGTTTTTCGGATCGAGCGAGGCCTTGGCGACCTCCTTGATGGTCATGGTCTGGTTGGTCTTCTGGCTCGAAAACACGCCGTCGGAAAATTTGACGTCGGCGACGTCGACCTTGAGCATAGTGGCGGCGATCGCCTTGGCCTTGGTCTCGATCTTGTCGGCGGCGAGCGTGAAGGCCGAGCCCGACATGGTCGCCGAGCGCGAGCCGCCGGTGCCTTCGGCAAAGAACACCTGATCGGTGTCGCCCTGGATATAGGTCACATCGTCGGGATCGAGCCCGAGCCGGTCGCAGACGATCTGCTTGAACGCGGTCTCGTGGCCCTGGCCCTGGTTGATGCTGCCGGAGAAGATCGCCACCGTGCCGGTGCGGTCGAAACGAATCTCGGCGCCTTCGAGGCCCGCGGCCGCCGAGCGCTCGATGGTGTTGGAGAAGCCGAAGCCGCGCAGCTTGCCGTTTTTCTTCGCTTGCGCGCGCCGCGCCTCGAAGCCCTTCTTGTCGGCGGCTTGCAGCGCCATCTCCAGATTCTTTTCGAACTCGCCGCAATCGTAAGTGAAGGTGACGCTGGTTTTGAACGGCATGGCGCTCGGCGGAATGCTGTTGCGCTGGCGGATGTCGGCGGGATCGATGCCGAGCTGATCGGCGGCGAGGTCGACCATGCGCTCGATGACATAGCCGGCTTCGGGCCGGCCGTTGCCGCGATAAGGCCGCACCGGCTGGGTGTGGGTGAACACCGCGGTGACGTCGATATGCGAGGCCGGCGTGCGATAGACGCCAGCGAGCGTGCCGAGATTGCCGGTAAACGCCGGCATGCCGACCTGCATATAGGCGCCGATGGCGGCGATGATCTTGGCGCGGAAGCCGAGGAAATGTCCATCCTTGTCGAGCGCCAGCTCGGCCTCGGTGACATTGTCGCGCGCCTGCGCGTCGCAGAGAAAGGATTCCGAACGCGTCGCCACCCATTTCACCGGCCGGCCGACGAGCTTGGCGCCGAGCAGCACGAGTGCGGCTTCGTTATAGACCGCCGACTTCATGCCGAAGCTGCCGCCGATGTCGCCGCACACCACGCGGATTTTATTGTCGGGCACTTTGAGGACGTATTGCGACAGCTCGGTCTGGAACACATTGGTTCGCTGCAGCGTGGTGTAGATGGTGTAGCGGCCCTCGGCCGGTTCGTAGAGGCCGATGGCGCCGCGCGGCTCCATGGCCGCCGCGGTGACGCGGTTGATGACGAAATGATGCTTGACCACGTGCGCGGCGCGGGCGAACGCGGCGTCGGTCGCTTCCTTGTTTCCTTCGACCTGGATGAAGCCGATATTGTTCGGGCAATCCTCCCAGACGAGCGGCACGCCGGGATTGACCGCGTTGCCGGTTGAGACAACGGCCGGCAGCGGCTCGTAATCGACCTCGATCAGTTCCGAGGCGTCGACCGCCTGGAAGTAAGTCTCGGCGACGACGAAGGCGACGTAGTCGCCGATCATCCGCACTTTGTCCTCGACCAGCGCCGGATAGCGCGGCCGGTAGCCGGGATTGCCGTCGCGGCGCGACAGTCCGCCCGGCACCGGCAAGTCGCCGAAGCCGGCGGCCTTGTAATCGGCGCCGGTAATGACCGCGAGCACGCCGGGTGCGGCTTTCGCCTTGGCGGTGTCGATGGAACGGATGCGGGCGTGGGCATGCGGCGAGCGCAGCACGAAGCCGAACGCCATGCCGGGAAACACCATGTCGGCAACGTAGCGGCCATGCCCCTTGACCAGCCGCGGGTCCTCGAACCGGGGAACGGGCTGGCCGATCGCGTATTCACCCATCGGAGTCCTCGCATTTCGCTTAAGCGGCGCGGGTCCACGATCCGCACCGCTGCAATGGCACATCGTCACGAGCCGGCATTCACAGACATGCCCGGCGCAACTCTGCGAGAGATCGCCGGGCATCGGCAGGAGCTTGGTCTTACAACGAGCCGTCAGGCCCTTCAATCGGGCTCCGGCGTGACGGAGAGACTTCAAAGTAGCGTCGTTTCCCGGGCGCAGCGCAGCATGAAGCGAAGCGGAATGATGCGCTGCAGACCCGGGATCGTTACGGGCTCGGAGTTTGATACGATCCCGGAACAGCGGCGCGCCACTTCGTGGTGCGCCGCATCCGGGAAACGGGCTCTCATTAGCGCCAGTAATCCGCTCGTCCCCGCGAAAGCGGAGACCCAGGCCCGCCGCACCGAGCGAGCCGCCCGGATCGCCGCTGTCGCGGGAATGACGGAAAGGGCTATAGTCGCGGATCATGCCCGAGACCTTCGAGTCCGCCCTGCACAGCCGCGTCGACACCATGATCGACGCCTGCACCCGCTGCGGAAAATGCGTCGCGGCCTGCCCGACGACGGTAGCGGCCGGGCTCTCCGCCGGCGAGCGCGCCGATCCGGCCGGCGTCATCGGCGGCGTCATCGACATTCTGCGCGGCGGCGAGGGAAATAACGCCGCGCGCCAATGGGCCGCCGGCTGCATCCGCTCCGGCGAATGCATCGAGGCCTGTGACTACGGCGTCAATCCGCGCTTCCTTTTGAGCATGACGCGCGCCGCCATGGCGCGGGCCGAAAGCGACGACGCGGCGCGCCGCCGCAAGGGCGTCGACGGCTTCCGCCATGTCGCGCGCGACGTGAACGCCATTTCCAAAATCCAGATCGACGACGCGCTGTTGGCGCGGCTCGGGCAAGGAACCAAGCAAGGCGGTAACGCGGGGGCGGCCGCCGGCGAGCCGGCCGACTTCGTCTTCTATACCGGCTGCAACGTGCTCAAGACGCCGCATATCGCGCTCTTGGCGCTCGACGTCATGGACGCGCTCGGCATTTCCTATGAAGTCATGGGCGGCCCGACCCATTGCTGCGGCGTGCAGCAATTGCGCTCCGGCGATTTGGCGACCTTCGGCCGCGTCGCCGAAAGCGCGCTCGACAAGCTGTCGCACAGCAAGACCGGGCAGGTGCTGTCCTGGTGTCCGTCCTGCCACGTGCAGTTCACCGAAATGACATTGCCGGCGGCGGAGGCCACGCGCGGCGCCAAGCCGTTCGAGATGACGCCGTTCACGATGTTCGTGCGCGGCCGGCTCGACGCTTTGCGGCCGCTGTTGCGTAATCCGGTGCCGATGCGGATCGCGCTGCACAAGCATCCCGGCGTCCGCGGCGTGGTCGAAGCCGCCGAGGAGATTTTGCGCGCCGTGCCGGGCATCGCGATCGTCGATCTCGCCCAGCCCGCGGTCGGGCTGCAGGCCAACGAGCTTCGCGTGGTGCCGGCCTATCGCCGCGAACTGCAAGTAAAGGAGCTTGAGGCGGCCGCTGCAGCCGGCGTCGACGCGCTGGTCGCGCTCTATGCGCTCGACATCATGGATGCGCTCGGCATTTCCTACGTAGTGATGGGCGGCCCGACCCATTGCTGCGGCGTGCAGCAATTGCGCGCCGGCGATCTCGCCACCTTCGGCCGCGTCGCCGAAAGCGCGCTCGACAAGCTGTCGCGGAGCAAGACCGGGCAGGTGCTGTCGTGGTGTCCGTCCTGCCACGTGCAATTCACCGAGATGACGCTGCCCGCGGCGGAACAAACGCGCGGGGCGAAACCGTTCGAGATGACGCCGTTCACGATGTTCGTGCGCGGCCGGCTCGACGCCTTGCGGCCGCTGTTGCGCAACCCGGTGCCGATGCGGATCGCGCTGCACAAGCATCCCGGCGTCCGCGGCGTGGTCGAAGCCGCCGAGGAAATATTGCGCGCCGTGCCGGGCGTCGAAATCGTCGATCTGGCGCAGCCCGCGGTCGGCCTGCAGGCCAATGAGCTCAAAGTGTTGCCGGCCTACCGCCGCGAATTGCAATTGAAGGAGCTCGAAGCCGCCGCAGCCGCCGGCGTCGACGCGCTGGTCGCGCTCTATCACTCCGACCATCGCGAGCTCTGCGCGCATGAGCGCGACTGGCCGTTCCAGATTGTGAATCTATACGAGATTCTCGGCCAGAGCATGGGGCTGTCCTACGACGACAGCTTCAAGCGGCTGAAGATGATGCAGGACGCCGACGCCATCATGGCCGATTGCGAGGACATGATCGCCAAACACGGCCTCGACCGCGATGCGACCCGCGCCGCGATTCAATCGATGCTCGCCGAGCAGCCCGCGCCGTTGAGGGGTGGGGCGTTTCGGTAACACCTCATCCTTAGGTGGCCGCGGAGCGGCCCTCGAAGGATGGTGTTTGGGCGCTTGACCCTTTAAACCTCTTTTACGGCGGGCTTCCCAAGCGTGGACGGCCCGGTCCAATTGTAAATGTGCAATTCTGCCATAACTCTTCGGCACATTTCCGGTCGATCTTCTGCGATGCCTCGAAGGAGAAGCCGACCCCATTCACCCAGCTATAGAGAGTCTTGATAATGGGAAGCGTTTCGCCCAGGACGGTCCTCTCATCGCCCAACTTTACGGGTTCGACTTGACCTGCCTTTTTCTTAGCTTCTTGTGTGAGATTGTGCGCAACGTGATTATTCCTGAGAGAACGAACGGCTTTCAGTCGCCGTGACTCCTGGAGCACTCGTGACTGTTTGATAGTGTCTTGAAGTTCGGCAAAAGCTCGCTCGGCGCGTTCGCTTCCAGTTTTGGCATGATAAAAGTTGATCACTTCGGCATCGGAATCTTCTTTTCGGACATCCGTTCCCCTACTCGGTACGACTTGGACGTATTGGGCGCGTACGGTCTCGCTCAGTTGCGCCAGCACATCCGGGTGATCGATAAGCTCGATTACGGTTGGAATGGTCTCCCGATCGAGTTTGGCCGTGTCCCAAAGAGCGCAGAGTCGGACAATCTCGATTTGGTGCATGGCCTTGCGGAAGACGTTGAACGCATGAGCTGCATAAGAGCGCGGTATTTGCTTGGCAAGCGCGTCCGAATAGAGTGTGATGGCATTGCTTTCGCTGAGCCAAAGGAGATCGACGGCGTGATCCACCACGCGTTTGGTTGTGCGCTTTGCCTCCTCAATGCGCCATTCGACCCTCTTGCTTTCAAACATCTTGTTCCTCGGATCGCGATAACGAAGACGGTGCTCGCTCAGTCGTGGACCAGACCGATTAATTCGTCGGTGACGGGTTAGATTTCGTCTGGCTGGCCCAAGCCACGGCGCCATTCCTCTCGATGCATGGCAAAGGACGCTCGGTCCACCCTACAGTCCATTGGGTTGCGCGTTAGGAGTTCTTTGTTGAGGCTGACCATTGACTCAAAAAGGACGGCATACTGTTGCCGGCTAACATAACCCTTGTTAGCACGTTGATAAATTTATTCGCTTCCGTAAAGAACTCCATGCCTATCATCATAACCTCTTCCACCTTTAGGTCGCGTATAGCACGGTACTGGACAAGCGCGTTCGGATCCCGATGTCCTATTACAGTGTTCCTTACGAAGCTAAATTGTTTGTTCGCTTTCCTCTGAATAACTCGAAGTGCACGCAGTGATTCAATCGCTTCACGCTTTAGTTCTTCCGGTATTAGCATTAACTCTAGGGCGTCTTTCAATTGGCGGCCCGTAACCTTATCGGCGTCCCATTCATAGATTGTGAGGAGGATGATTCGAGCACCAAGCTTCCTTGTCCATTCGTCGGGATGCGTGAGCGTGTCGATCTTAACCGCCTGAATGTCTCGGTCCGCTATTAGCAGATAGAGCGCAATGTTGTAGAGAGTCGAAAGACCCTTGAATTTTCCATTTTCATTCTTGATTGCATAATTTTTTGCCGTTTCAAATGCCGCCTTTAAAGCTCTACGACGCTTCCGCTCCATATATGGCAATTTTCGGCGCATGTAAGCGCGCACAAGTCTTTCAGCTAGTTTTCTGCTCTTGAGGCGCCACCATCTTTTGAGGGCCAGTTTAGGCACCGCCTTTAATCGCCGCTTTGCGTGGGCCCTCTTATTCATCCACGTTCATCCCAGGCCATGGCTATCTATTGGGCGAGACCCATCGATCGTCCGCGCCGCCCGATGATGGGTATCGCTTCGCTCCACCCATCCTACGCGCGAAGCGTGGCCCGGATCGCACCAATCGGCAACAAGGGCCACCCTCGCCGAGACATCGATTGCGAGATCATCCCGATCAAACCGGGACAGCCACTCGCTTTGACCAACCCTTGGCATTGGTGAACGGGCCCTCCGTCACCCCAAAAACCCGCGCAGCCTTTGCGCCACCTTCCGCGCCTCAGCCTTATCGAGCCGCCCGATGCGGCGGTCGATGCGGGCGGGCTCGATGCAGGCGAGCTTGACAGGCCGCACCACCGACGGCGCCGGCAACCCGGCGCGGGCGTGATCGCCGATCGCGACGTCGCTTCCCCACGGCGCATTGTCGGCACTGGTGATCATGGCGACCCAGATAAGATCATGCGCGGCAAGCCGCCGATTGGAGATCACCAAAGCAGGGCGGCGCTTCTCGGCGAGACGGTCGGCACAGCGAAACGGCACGACGACGATGTCGAAGGGGTCAAAGGCCGCCATAGGCCTTCTCGTCGGCCTCGCTCGACCATTCGGAGAAAGCCGCGAACGGATCGTCGGTCTCGTTCGCCGGCGCCTTGTCGAGCAGCACGCCATT
>DATAWA010000072.1:0-12715 GCA_036267435.1 Xanthobacteraceae bacterium
GCGAATGTGCCCGGCTCGGTTAGCTCGAGATTTTGGTGAAAGATCGTCAGTCAGGCGCGCTTATCAGTGCTGCAAGGCCAAGTCATTCGGCCGAAAACTCGAAGCGACTTATTTAGCGGCAAGGCGGCTTGTTCGCAAGACCGCCTCAGGCCGATTGTGACGGCGAACTGACAGCCTTAACAAAAGGAAAAAAATCGTAGTTTCGGCGCTGGTCGCGCGCCGAGAATCAGTTGCGCACGGCAACAATCTCGCCGTGTTTCGCAGACTCAACCAATGCATCGAACACCGCCATGCCGTGCAGCACCTCGGCGACCGGCACCGGATAAGGCGACTTGTCGCGAATCGCGCGGGCGAAGGCCGTCATCTCGGCGTGCAGCATGTCAAAGCCGGTGATTTGTAAAATCTCGTTCGCCGGCGCCACGACCGCACCGCTGGGAGCGAGGCTCGAACCCGGTACGAAACGAAATTGTGACAGGTCGTAGCGGGAAATTTCGGCCAACCCGTTGGTACCGTAAGCAATGAACTCGAAATTGGTCGGCGTCGCGACCGAACAAAACAGCAATCCGGTCGCCCCGGATTCGAAACGCAGCATCACCGTTGTCGTGTCGTCCGACGGGCCCGGATAGTTGCGCGCGGTGACACAGCGCACGTCGCGGACGCGGCCGGCAAACTCGATCATGTGGTCGAGCGAATGCACGCCGACCGCGGTGAACGCGCCCGCGGGCGCCTCGTCGGCCGAGGCGCGCCAATTATCCGCCGCAATGAACTGCGCCGTCGATGTGGTGTGCTGCGCCACCATGGCGACGATCGCGCCGAGCCTGCCATCGTGCAGGCGCGCCCGCAATTCGGCGATGCCGGGATGAAACCGCCGCGTGAAGCCGACAGCGAGGACCAGCCTTGCCCTGTCCGCAGCGTCGGCGACGCGCCGCGCGCTCTCAAGATCGAGCGTCAGCGGCTTTTCAACGAAAACATGCTTGTTTGCCGCAATGGCGGCGAGCGCCTGCGGCTCGTGCTGACTGTGCGGCGTCGCCAGCACGACGGCGTCGATATCCGGCGCCTGCAGAATGTCCTCGTAGCCGTCGGCCAGCGCGATGCCGCGCTCGCGGCAAAACTCCTCGGCCGTCTCGCGCGTGCGCGTTGCGGCACGTACAAAACGAATGTCATCGCTCTTGCCGGCGACGGCATTGACCAGTGAGCGGCCCCAGCGGCCGAGCCCGACGATTGCGGCGCGGATCATCACCGGCACCCACCACGAAACCATGTCATCGCGTCACCATAGCATGGCGGCGCGCCGTTGACCCATCGCCGCTTGCGGCTTGCCCGGCGGCGCCGGCAATGCAACAACACCGCCATCATTTGGAGGACATCGCCTATGCGGACCGTCGCCCTCGAGGAGCATTTTTCAATTCCGGCCATGGCTAAGCGCATCGATCCGAAAGTGATCAGCGCACGCGGCTTCCGGCCGCGGAATATCAAGCCGGGCGCCGTCAATCCGATGGAGCTTTTGCCGGAGATCGGCGAGCGTCGGCTTAAATCGATGGACGAAGCCGGCATCACGGTGCAGGTGCTCTCAGTCGCCGGCCCCGGCGCCGACCTTGTGCCCGGCGCCGAAGGCGTGGCGATGGCACGCGAGACGAACGATCACTTGGCGAAGGCGATCGCCAGTCACCCAGACCGCTTCGCCGGATTCGCCAATCTGCCGATGCAAAATCCGGACGCCATTGCCGTCGAGTTGCGCCGCGCGGTCAAAGAGCTCGGCTTTCTCGGCGCCATGGTCAACGGCACGACCGAAGGCCGCTTCCTCGACGATCCGCAATACGACGAACTCCTTGCCGCCGCCGTCGAGCTCGACGTTCCGGTCTACATCCATCCGCATATCCCGCCGGAGCCGGTGCGGCTCGCTTACTTCTCCAGCCTCCCCGAGGGCGCCGCGCGCGTGTTGGAAACCGCCGGCTGGGGCTGGCATTCGGAGACCGCCGTGCACCTCCTGCGGATGGTCGTCGCCGGCACGCTCGACAAGCATCCACGACTCAAGCTGATCATCGGTCATATGGGCGAGATGCTGCCGATGATGATGGCGCGCATCGATGCGGTCTTTCAGCACGACAGCGACCATCTGCAACGGCCGATCACGCGTGCCATTCACGATCAGGTCTGGCTCACCACCAGCGGAATTTTCGACCAACCGCCGTTCATTGCCGCGCTGCAGACTTTCGGCATCGATCGTATCCTGTTCTCGGTCGATTATCCGTTTGCGCCCAATGCCGCGGGCCGCAAGTTCCTCAACAACGTCGCCTTGTCGCCGGCCGACATGGTCAAGCTCACCCAAGGCAACGCCGATGCGCTGCTGAAGCTGAAAGTGGGAAAGAAATAAGACGAGGCGATCGCGGCGTAACGTAGCGACATCGCGCGGCGATCCAATGGGGCAATCGAAGGCCAGGCATCTTTCACCGTGCGCGAACCCATTGACCAAGCCAATATGAGCGCCTTGCACGACCGTTCCGAAGCCGCGCGTTTCCACGAGCGGGAAATGAGACAGTGATCGCGAACGCAATTTATCTGGCGACCATCTGGGCCATCCCGGTCATCACTGCCGTCACCTTCCATGAGGCCGCGCACGGCTTCGCCGCCCACCTTCTCGGTGACGACACCGCGTGGCGGCTGGGTCGCGTGAGCTTCAATCCGGTCAAGCACATCGACCCGTTCGGCACCATCATCATGCCCGGCGTCTTGTTGCTGATGCGATCGCCGTTCCTGTTCGGCTACGCCAAGCCGGTGCCGGTTAATTTTCGCGCGCTGCGCTGGCCGCGATCCGGCATGGTGCTCGTCGCCGCCGCCGGGCCGGCGATGAACTTTGCACTGGCCATTGCCGCCGCGCTGACTTTCCACGCCGTCGGCTATTTGCCGGTGGCCGCCGCGCAATGGCTGGCTGATAATTTGCGCAACGCGCTGATCCTCAATGTGGTGCTGGCGTTGTTCAACCTGTTTCCGCTGCCGCCGCTTGACGGCGGGCGCATCCTGGTCGGCATTCTGCCAAAGCCGCTGGCCGAGCCGCTGACCCGGTTGGAGCCCTACGGAATACTTATCCTGCTCGGACTGTTTATCGTGCTGCCGCTGCTTGGCTCCCAGTTCGGCCTCGATCTCGGCTTCGTCTCGCGCGCGCTTGCCGTTTCGACCGGCGTCTGCATTGAGGCCATACTGCGGCTCACGGGGAATATGTAGGTCGCAGCCATGCAAGTGTGACTCAGCGCCGAATGAAGAGATGGCGACCGGCCCAGCCAATCAGCCAAACCGTCCCGGCGATGCTGAGCGCGGCGACTGAAACGATCGGCATACCGCGCGGCGCGTTGAGAAAGTACGACAACACGGCCGAGGCTGCGATGAAGCCGGCAAGAACGGTTGCGCTTCGATAGAAAAACATTCCGCTCTCTGCGTCCATGTCACTTTCTCCCTTGAATTGGAGACGTCAGCAGTTCGACAACCGTCTGCCGCTGCAACACGGTCGCCGCAGCCACGCCGAACAGAAGCTTCGACGTCAGGCTGACCGCATAAGGAACAATGTGAACGAAAGCCGGGCTGACGATCGGTAGCACGACAAAGAAGTTGATCGCCCAGACGCCGGCCAGCGCCGCCAGCATGAATGGATAGGGATTGCTCAGGCGGGGGCTTCCGCGACGCAACGCCGCCCAAACACCCGAGAGCGCAACACCGAGCATCACGGCGAGCGTCATGTGGACAGCGACCCCGAGTGCGACCGGCGAGGCCGGCAACAGCGCAGTCACGCCGCCGGCGGTAGTCACACCATGGGCGAGAATAGCGGCATCGCCGCCGGTCGCGGCGGCATAGAGCGATACCCACGCGACCTCGGCGAGACCGCCGGCCGCACCGGCGAGCACACCCTGCCGGAGCATCGTGATTTTCCGGTTCTTGACCATGATGCGGCACCTTATCGTTTGATCGTTCAATGTAGCGTATTTGGCTTCGGCGCACGCCGCACGGCATTGATTCAGATCAAGTAAAACTCCGAGCTCCATTAGGGTTTTGTAACACCGGGTGTTTGACACAGATCAATGCCTTGACCGCCGATCAGTGCGAGTTTTCAGGCGCCATTTTCCTAAGGGAGCTGAAGCCATGACTGAACCTAAAACCGAATCCAATCTCGACCGCAACGTCATCTTCATCTTGCGTATCTTGATGGGCTGGACGTTTCTCTACGCCGGCGCCTGGCAACTCTGGGATAATTTCGACACCGCCGGGTTCTTGAACCACGTCGTCACGTTCCACAGTTTCTTCTCGATATTCGCGCAACCGACGCTGCTGCCGATCACCGACTTCATGGTGAAGTGGGGTCATTTGTTGATCGGCCTGTCGCTGATCTCGGGCTTCATGGTGCGCGTCAGCGGCCCGTTCGGCGTGCTGCTGATGATCACTTATTACTTTGCGCACATGAAGTTCCCGTACATCGAGGAGCCGGTCAATTTCCTCGTCGACTATCATCTGGTCTACGCGACCGTCATCGTTTACCTGATCGCGCATCGCGCCGGACACGTCTTCGGCCTCGATGGCCTGGTCGAAGAAATGCATATGGTCGATGAGTATCCGGTGCTGAAGCCGCTGGTTGGCTGAACCGCCGCATCGGTAGCGATATCTAAGATCGAGATGCCCGGCCGTCGTGCCGGGCATCGCCGTCTTAATTTCGTTCACGACGCCGATTAGATGATAGTGAACGACCGGCCAGGAAGTTCGGACAACGGATGTCTGTCTATCGTCTCGACAAAGTGTTCTCCCCGCGCTCGGTCGCCGTGGTCGGCGCCAGTCCGCGGGACAAATCGCCCGGCCATGCAGTGCTGAAAAACCTGCGCGCCGGTGGCTTTGCCGGCGACATTTACCTGGTCAATCCGCATTACGACGCCATCGAAGGCATACGCGCGGTCAAATCCTATGGAGACTTGCCGGGCGCGCCCGATCTGGCCGTGATCGCGGTGCCGCCGCCGGCCGTGGCGCCGACGATCGCGGCCGCCGGGGCCAAGGGCACAGGAGCGGCGATCATCCTAACGTCGGGTCTCGGCCACGGGCCGGGCTCGCTCGCCGAGACCTGCGAGCGCGCCGCGCGGGCGACCGGACTGCGTCTGGTTGGCCCGAATTGTCTTGGCGTGCTGGTGCCAGCCGTCAAGCTCAATGCCAGTTTCGCCGCCTCGCTGCCGCGAGCGGGCGACCTCGCGCTGATTTCACAATCGGGCGCGATCGCCAGCGGCCTCGTGGCGTGGGGGGCGGTGCGCGGCGTCGGGTTTTCCGGCGTCGTCTCGATCGGCGACAGTATCGACGTCGATTTTGCCGACTTGCTCGACCATTTCGCGCTCGACCGGGCGACGCGGGCGATTTTGCTCTACATCGAATCGATCAAGGACGCGCGAAAATTCATGTCAGCGGCGCGCGCCGCCGCCCGCGCCAAGCCGGTGCTGGTCGTCAAATCCGGGCGTCATGCGCAGGGCGCCAAGGCGGCGATGACGCATACCGGGGCGCTCGCCGGATCGGATGCGGTCTATGACGCCGCTTTCCGCCGCGCCGGGCTGCTGCGCGTTCTCGATCTCGACGAATTGTTCGCTGCCGCCGAGACGCTCGGCCATTTGACCGGGCTTGCCGGCAATCGGCTTGCGATCCTGACCAATGGCGGCGGCATCGGCGTGCTTGCGGTGGATCGGCTCGCGGATTTCGGCGGCGAGCTTGCCAGCATTTCGCCCGCCACCATGGCGAAGCTCGATGCGGCGCTGCCGCCGATCTGGTCGCACGCCAATCCCGCCGACATATCCGGCGACGCCGATGACGAACGCTACGCCGTGGCGCTCGAAAATCTGCTCGCCGACGATACCAATGATGCTGTTCTCGTGATGAATGTGCCGACCGCACTCGCGTCACCGCTCGCGGCGGCGAAGGCGGTCATCGCCGGTACCGAGCGGCATCGCAAGGAGCGCCATCCGGCAAAGCCGGTATTCGCGGTGTGGATCGGCGGCAGCGACGCCGCAACGGAAGCGTTCGACGCTGCGAAAATTCCGAGCTATGCGACCGAATCCGACGCCGTCGGCGGCTTCATGCACCTGGTGCGGTACCGGCAATCGCACGAGCAGTTGATGGCGGCGCCGCCCAGCATGCCGGAAGGTTTCTCGCCGGACAGAGCCGCAGTGCGCCCAATCATCGACGGTGCCTTGGCCGACAAGCGCACGTGGCTCGATCCGGTCGAGATGACGAAATTGTTTTCGGCCTATGGGATCGCGATCACCGCGGCAGTGCTAGCGCGCGATGCCGATGAGGCTGTTGCGGCGGCAAAGCCGCATCTCGCCGCCGGCCACGCGATCGTCCTTAAGATTCAGTCGCCGGACATCGTTCATAAATCCGAAGTCGGCGGCGTTCGTCTCAATCTGATTTCAGAAGCCGACGTGCGCCAAGCCGCGGCTGAAATACTTGAGCGCGCGAAGGCCGCCTTGCCGAAAGCGCGCATCTCCGGCGTGGCGGTATTTCCGATGATCGTCCGTCCCAAGGCCCGCGAACTGATCGTTGGGCTGGCCGACGATCCGACGTTCGGTCCCGTCATCGGCTTCGGCCAGGGCGGCACAGCCGTCGAAGTGATCAGCGACAAGGCACTGGCATTACCGCCGCTCGACCTGGCGCTGGCGCGCGATCTGATCGGGCGGACCCGGGTGTCGCGGATTCTTAAAGCCTATCGCAATGTGCCCGCGGCGGACGAACGGGCCATCGCGCTTCTCCTCGTCAAACTGTCCCAACTCGCCGCCGATTTCGCCGAAATCCGTGAGATCGACCTTAATCCGGTGCTCGCCGACGAGACCGGTGTGATCGCCGTCGATGCCCGCGTCTCGGTCGGGCCGGCCAAGCCGCACCGCGGCGGACCGGCCGGCCGGTTCGCGATTCGGCCCTATCCGAAGGAATGGGAGCGGCACCTGACTCTGCCGGACGGCCAAAAGCTTCTGGCGCGGCCGGTCCGTCCTGAAGATGAGTCGCTCTATCCGCCGTTTTTCGCTCAGGTCACGCAACAAGACTTGCGCCTGCGGTTCTTCGCGCTGGTGAAGGATTTCAGCCACGGTTTCATCGCCCGTTTCACCCAGATCGATTACGCGCGCGCCATGGCCTTCATTGCCATCGACGAAACGAACCGGGACATGCTCGGCGTGGTGCGCATTCACGTCGATCCCAATTACGAGACCGCCGAATACGCCATCCTCGTTCGCTCCGACCTGAAAGGACACGGTCTCGGCTGGACACTGATGGAGTTGATCATCGAATACGCCCGCACCGAGGGCCTGCGGGCGATTCGCGGCCAGGTGCTGCGCGAGAACGTGACGATGCTCGCAATGTGCCGCAAGCTCGGGTTTACGGTGACAGCCGATCCGCAGGATCCGTCGGTGGCGGTGGTGAACCTGCCGGTCTAGCCGCGATACTCATGATAGGCGGCCCGCTTCATACCGTTCGGTCGCGACGTCGCATGAAAACCCTTCTTCTCTCCATCGCGGTTGCCCTATGCGGCGCAGTGAACTGTTTGGCGCAGCCAGTCGCCGCGCAAGAACACGCCGCCGCTGCGGCTATGCCCGAGGTCTGCTCCGCGATCGCATCGGCTTATAACCGGGGCAACGAAGACAAATTATGGGGCTACCCCGATCCCGTCGATATCGCCGGCGACGGCAAGCTGCGCCATGTCTATATCGTCGAGCAAGGCACCGCGCATGTGCATAGCATCGTTGCCAGCACCAAACCGCTCACCCCCGCCGAGCAAGACAACGCCTCCAGCTCCGAAGTCGATTTCTACGGCTCGATTGGGCAAGACATGGTTCTCGACACCGAGCCGCACATCTTCGCGTTCAAAGGCACTTACTATGTCGTCTACGAAGGCGACGGCGGCCCTTACGACGTCGTCAGACCGAATGTCGGCGAGCTTTGCACCTTCAAGCGGCATTATACGGCGGTCCTGAGCCAGGATCGTGCACCGGCATTGTGCAGGCAAGCCCGTGACGGCCGGACGTTCAACAAGATTCCAACCAAAAAGCTGGTGAGAAAAATCACCGTGGAGGATGCCGCGACGCTCGACCTTCCGGGCCCGTTCAGTCCTTCGATCATGCGTTACGCCAAGCTCAAGCCCGATTCCGCCACGGCGCCGGTGACCGTCGGTTATTTCATTTACGAAAGCAGTGCCGGCTCCGGCTGCACTGCCAAGGGCGTTGTGTTGTTACACGAACACGACATCGACAAATCGCCGCGTAACACGGCGCTCCTTGCCGCGGAAGGGAACATGACCGATTGCCGCGGCTCAAATGCCTATCTAATAGCGGCCAACGGAGAAACGCTCATTGAAGTCGACGGCGGAGAGGCCGCGCAGCAGACAGCACCAGCGCGGCTTTTAGTACGGCTCAAGGGCGACGCCATCGAGACGGTCTGCAAAGTCGATCAGAAAACCAGTTTCACGCCAGCACCGATCGCGAAGGCCCAATAGCTCCGCGCCCAACTGGCGAATGCTTGAAAAGAAAATAAATGGAAAAGAATATCGATCAGGATGCCGCGGCCGTTTCCTCGGTCTCATCCTCGTCTGAGGAAAACGCCATGCCGGACATCGGCTCGACCCACACCAGATGGTCACGAACCTCCGCGACGCCGGGGACGTTCTCGGCCGCAACGATCAGGGCCTGCCGCTCGCGTTCGTCGGTGACGACGCCCCAAAGCTCGGCGACGCCATTCTTGACAACGACATTGACGCGCGGCGCCCAACGCTGTTGGCCCACAGCGGCAATAATATTGTCGCGGATCGTGGAATCGCCGCCGGCCGGCGCCGGCGCCTCGCGGGACAAGCTCGCCAGCGCGTGCATGAGATTGGCGCGGCTGACGATGCCGACCATTCTGCCGTCGCGGATCACGGGAAGCCGCTTGACGTGACGGCGCTCCATGAGCTCGACGACGCTTTCCAGCGAATCGTCTTCGCCGACCGTCCATGGATCGGCAGTCATGATCTCTTCGACCTTCCTGCCCGACTCGTGGACGTAATCCTGCGCCAGCCGTCCCGGGCCAAGGACGAACTCAAGCCATTTTGGGTGACGCCGCCCGGTACCGAGCTCGCGGCGGCGCAGAAAGTCTCCCTCGGTCACGACTCCGACGAGCTCATTTTTTTCATCGATCACGGGCAGACCGCTGATTCGATTTTGCAGCATCAGGCTTGCCGCCCGGACCACCGGCTCCTTGACGCCGACGGAAATCACGTTCCTCGTCATCACATCCTTGACCAGCATCGTCCCTCTCCAATCGCTGCGAGTTGCTCCCCGTGATCGCTCCGTTCGGCGAGACCGTTTTCAGCCATTCAAGCGGTCGAGCGCCGGGCGGTTGCGCAGCACAATGCGGCGCGATGTCGGAACCTCGATGGCGGCCAAATCTTCCAACGCGGTCAGCGTGCGCGACACCGTCTCGATCGTGAGCCCCAGGTAATCGGCAATGTCCTGGCGCGACATCGGCAGTTCGATAGCGTTGGCGCCCGACACGCGCGCCGACATCTCCAGCAGGAAACTGGCGACCCGCTCTTGGGCGCTCTTGATCAGAAGCATGATGCGATCCTGGACGCGATGCAGCTCGCGGCCGGTCAAAGTGAATAGCTGCCTCGCTACCGCGGCGTCGCGCGCGGCAAGTCCGTTGATCGCACTGCGCTTGACCACGATGACTTTGGCGTCGGTGATCGCTTCGGCTGACAAAGAGTGCTCGTCGGCGAATTCGAGGCCGAATATGTCACCCGCGAGATAGAAACCGCCGACCTGACGCCGACCGTCGCTGAGTATCTTGTAGGTGCGAACGCTGCCGCTGAGCACCTTGTAAAAATAATCGGCCGGCTCGTTCTCGCCGAAAATCTCGGAGTTGCGCGGATATGCCATAACGGCGCCCATCAGCTGCATCGATTGATCGAGCGCATTGGCTTCGACCTCGTCCGATCGAGTCTGAATCGGCGCGGCAACAGGGACGGAGGTCGATCGGCGCATTGCGTTGCCAGGAAGGGCGGTATGGGTGTGCATGGGGCTTACCTCCAGGAGCGTCTGGCGGTATTGCTAAGCGCTGGCAAACAAGCGGAAAATTCAGATATTGACCCTAAGGGTTTGCCCTTAGACGGCGGATGCCCTTCATCAAGCCATTGAATTGAAAAAGCTTATCACCGATACGGCTAGCGATGAGAGGGGACAGTTTACCGGCCCGGCATGGTAGAAATTTTACCCCACCCGCAATTGCCACCCGGCGCGTCGGGGCTGACTTGGCCGCCGCGGTCATGGGCGTGGCGATACGGCGTGGCGGTCGGCGGTGTGGTCGCCGGATTAGCCGTCGAGTTCGCGCTCAGTCCAATACTACGCGGCCAAGGCTCGTTTCTATTTTATGTGCCGGCGATTCTGGTCGCGTCGGCCGTGGCGGGCTTTGGACCCGGACTCTGCGCCACCGCGCTTGGTGCGTTTTTCGGCTTGTTCGTCGTGCGGAATTTTCACCACTTGGTCGCTGCCGATTTCATCTTCGTTTCTATCTTCGTTTTGGTCGGTATCGGCGTGTCCTGGCGCGGTGAGATGTTGCGCCAGTCGCGCCGGGCCGCCACGGCGAACGCCGCGGATGCCGAGGAGCGCGCCGCGCATCTGGCCTCGATTCTCGACAGCATTCCCGACGCCATGGTCGTGATCGATGAGCGTGGCCTCATTCACTCGTTCAGTGCGGCGGCAGAACGACTGTTCGGTCGTAAGTCCGCGAATGTGATCGGAAAAAACGTCAAACTGCTGATGCCGTCACCCTATCGCGAAGATCATGACGGTTATCTTGGCCGCTATCTGCGGACCGGTGAGCGGCGAATCATCGGTATCGGTCGCGTCGTGGTCGGGCAACGCAACGACGGCTCGACTTTTCCCATGGAGCTTGCGGTTGGCGAAATGCATGTGCGCGATCGCCGCTTCTTTACCGGCTTCATCCGCGATCTGACCGAGCGGCAGGAAACCGAAGCGCGATTGCAGGAACTGCAGTCCGAGCTCGTCCACATATCGCGGCTCACCGCAATGGGCGAGATGGCGTCCGCGCTCGCCCACGAGCTCAATCAGCCGCTGTCGGCTATCGCCAATTACATGAAGGGTTCGCGCCGGCTGTTGGCCAGCCCTTCCGCGGAAAACGCGGACCTCGTTCGCGACGCCATGGATAAGGCGGCTGACCAGGCGCTGCGGGCGGGCGAGATCATTCGCCGGTTGCGCGATTTCGTCGCCCGCGGCGAGAGCGAGCGGCGGGTCGAGGACGTCAAAAAGCTGGTCGAAGAGGCAAGTGCTCTTGCACTGGTCGGCGCCAAGGACAAAGGCGTGCGGGTGCGCTTTGCCTTCGCGCTGGGGCTCGACTGCGTGCTTGCCGACAAGGTGCAGGTTCAGCAGGTGCTGCTCAACCTCATGCGCAACGCCGTCGAAGCGATGGAAGAGTCTTCTATCCGCGATCTCACCGTCGCCACCGCGCCGGCGCCGGCGAATATGGTCGAGATCAGCGTCGCCGACAGCGGCGCCGGAATTGCCCCCGAGATCGGCGCCCAGTTATTCCAGCCGTTTATCACGACAAAGCGCACCGGCATGGGCGTCGGCCTGTCGATTTCGCGTACCATCATCGAGGCTCACGGCGGCTTGATTTCGGCGCGGCCCAACGATGGCGGAGGCACGGTGTTTTCATTTACCCTACCGGCCGTGACCAGGGAGGAGGCCGGCGATGGCGTCTGACAAGGGATTGGTGCACGTCATCGACGATGACGAGGGCTTGCGCGAATCGCTGGCGTTTCTGTTGCGCACCGCCGGCATCACGGTAAAGAGCTTTTCCAGCGCCGCCGCCTTCCTCGACACATTGCCGGACGCGGAGCTCAGTTGCATCATCACCGACGTGCGCATGCCGGACATCAGCGGCATCGACCTGTTGCGCCGCTTGAAGGAAATCAAGGTCGCCGCCCCGGTAATCGTCATCACCGGGCACGGCGACGTCGCCCTGGCCGTCGAGGCAATGAAAATCGGCGCGGTCGACTTTCTGGAGAAGCCGTTCGACGACGAGGTGCTGTTATCGAGCGTCGAAGCGGCGCTGCGCCGGCACGGCAGTCAGGCTAAGCGCGAGAGCGAACGTGCCGACATCGAAACGCGGCTGGCGCAGCTGTCGCCGCGCGAACGCGACGTGCTCGGCGGACTGGTGGCCGGTCGGGCCAATAAGCAGATCGCTTTCGACCTCGGCATCAGCCCGCGGACGGTGGAGATTTACCGGGCCAATCTCATGAATAAAATGCAGGCCGGCAGCCTATCCGAACTTGTACGTATGGCGCTGGTCACCGGATTGCTGGGATCGGCGTAACCGGGGCCGGGGCTCGAAGTCCGCCGATTGAGCCATGTCAATGCGGGAGCGAACGACAAGGCGGCATGGTCGCGGCCATGACGTCACAAACCCAACTGACCGCCCGGTCTCACATGATCGCCGTCGTCGACGACGATCCGGCGGTCCGCAATTCCTTGAAGTTTTCGCTTGAGCTTGAGGGCTTCACGGTGCGCGCCTATCGCAGCGCCGCAGAGCTGTTGAACGCGGACGAACTCGACAATTGCCAATGCTACGTAATCGACCAGCGCATGCCTGACATGAATGGGATCGACCTGATCGGCAAGCTGCGCGAGCGCCGGATCGCAACGCCGGCCATTCTCGTCAT
>DATAWA010000073.1:0-3110 GCA_036267435.1 Xanthobacteraceae bacterium
TCAGGGGGAATTGCTCACCGACACGCGCGGCACCGCGGTGATGAGCCGCCTGTTCCATGCCTACGCGCCGTGGAAGGGCCCGATCGAGGGCCGCCGCAACGGCGTGCTGATCTCGACCGCGAACGGCGACGCGGTGGCGTACGCACTGTGGAACCTCGAAGAGCGCGGCCCGATGTTCATCGTACCCGGCGTGCCGGTCTATCAGGGCATGATCGTCGGCGCCCACACGCGCGGCAATGATCTCGACGTCAACCCGATCAAGGGCAAACAGCTCACCAATATCCGCACCACCGCCAAGGACGAGGCGGTGCGCCTGACCCCGCCCATTCAAATGTCGTTGGAACAGGCGATCGCCTATATCGACGACGACGAACTGGCCGAGGTGACACCGAGGAGCATCCGCCTGCGCAAGCGCTTCCTCGACCCCAACGCGCGCAAACGCGCCAACCGCGCCGCCGAGGCGGCGGGGGTTTAACGCGGTAGGGCGGATAAGCGGAGCGCGATCCGCCGAAAGTTTGAACCGCCAAGACGCGAAGGCGCCAAGATAAAGCGCCGCCCCGGCGAAAGCCGGGGTCCATCTTTGCCGTGGATACCGGCACTCGCCAGAATGGCGACTCGCTAACCGATTTTGATCGAACGCAAGGGTTCGCCGGGATCGATCCCGATGGCTCGGCAGATTCGGACATAATCGATGACGTCGAGCCGGCTCTGGCGGCGCTCGATCTTGGAAATTCGCGACTGTTCGGTCTTGAGCTTCCGGGCGACATCCCATTGGGTGAGGCCGGCCGCCTTGCGCCGGGCAACCAACGTCGCGATCAGGGCGCGATGCTCGCGGCCGAAAGTATCGCGACGGGCCAATGTCCTCCCCTTCCCAAAGGCGGTGGACATCGATAGGCCGATCTGGCATATTAGTCCGAATTGGACTATTCAGATCTGGCATTCTGGGCCGAGTCCGGCCCCTTTCCGAGAGGAAATCAGTGGTCGCCGTCACCATCGCCGGCACCGGCACCGGCACCGGCACCGGCAGCGCGGTCCCGGACCATATCGTTACGACCGAGACGATCGGCTCGCTCGTCGAGCGCCATGTGCCGGGCAAGGGCGCGGAATGGGCCGAGCGAAAGCTCGGCATTAAGGCGCGGCGCTTCATGGCGCCGCTCGATCCGACCACCGGGTTTCCAATCGGTGAATGCAACGAATTGGCGCTCGCGCAAGACGCCGCTCTCAAGGCTATGAAGGCGGCGAAGCTGAACGCACATGAGATCGGCGGACTTTGGTATGTGTCATGCACACAGCCGGACAGTCGCCGCCATTTCAGTCGCTCGGTGCTCGATCTTCATCATCGCCTTGGGCTGCGTTCCGAGGCAATCGCCTTGGAAATGGACGCGGGATGCGGCGGTGCGGTTCACGCGCTATCGGCGGCGCGGGGGCTCCTGATCGGCGGCATGGCCGACAATGCGCTGATCGTCGCGGTCAACGGCACCTCGCAGCATTTTGGATACTGGGAAACTTACGCGCGAAGCGGTGCCTGGTTGTCCCTATATATTTTTGGCGACGGCGCTGGCGCCGCAATACTCCAACGGCAAAAGAGCCACGCGCCCGAGCGGGGCATCCTGGCGAGCTATGCAGCAGTCGATCCAACCATCCCACTCATGGACTATATCCGACCCTATAACGATGCCGGAGAAGTCTATCGGATCGACGGTCGCGGCGTTGCCCTGAGCTTTCGCCGATATGCCCGCGCCGGGCTGGAGGGCTTGCGCGAAAAATACCCGTTCCGATTTCACGAGGTGCGACGCTTTTACTTCCACCAGGTCAACGCCAACGTGCTGCGGAATTTCGTCGAGGAGATGGAAATTCCACAAGAGCGGGTCTCGCTTCATGTGGAGCGGTACGGCAATCTGGCCGCTGCCTCCACGTTGGTTCTGCTCGATGAAGATATCCGTGCCGGCATTGTTGGTCCCGGCGATCTGTGCGTGGTCTGCGCCGTGGGCGCCGGCGCCCAATACGGCGCCATGTTGGTTCGTCTCTGATTTCTCACTGAAAGCTCTGAACAGGTCGCTACGCCGCGCGGTGGGTGTTGTGACGGCGCAGACGCAGAGTAACGCTCACTTCCACCTCCGCGTCGAGCTTGCCGAGGATCGCGATCAACCGGTCGAGCGTGAAGCGGCGGAGTTGCGTGCCGCGAATGCGGGAAAACTCGGAGTGGGAGATGCCCGTCAGCTTTTCGGCGTCGCGCGTCGAGAGGCCGCGTTCGTCGAGGATGCGGATGATCTTCGCGGCGATGAGAGCGCGCGCCTGCTCCAGGTCGGCGTTCGGCCGGCCCAAATCGCGATAGACGTTGCCGCTGCCGCGTACGAGTTCGAAATCGTCCTTGCTCATCCCAAAGCCTCCTTCAACCGTTTGATCCGATCACGGATCAGGTCGATGTCCCGTTGCGGGGTTTTGATCCCCGATTTCGATTTTTTCTGAAAACAATGGATCACCCAGATATCGGCGCCGAGCTTGATGGCGTAGAGCGCACGGAAGGCGTCGCCGCGATATCGAAGTGCAATCTCGAATACGCCACCATCGACGCTTTTGAACGGTTTCGCCTTGTCGGACTTGGCGCCTTCGGCCGCGACTGTCAGCGCGTCGAGCATGTCGCTCTTCACGTCGTCGGGAAATTCCTCGAAATCCCGCAACGCCGCTTTGAGCCATGAAATTTGCCGCGTGTTTCGCACGATTCTCGAATGGTGACAAATTTGTCACCACTAGGCAAGATTTCAATAGCCGGCTATCAATAACACATGACCATCGACAAGAAGGCGGCGAAGGCCGCGTATCGCGAACGCAAATCCGTTGCCGGGATTTATGCCGTGCGCTGCGCGGTCACGGGGCAGGTTTGGGTCGGGCACACGCCGAATCTCGGCGCGGTGCAGAACCGGCTCTGGTTCACCCTGCGGCAGAAGAATCATCCCGATGCCGTGCTCCAGCGCGCCTGGAACGAGCAGGGCGGCGCCGGCTTTGCCTTCGACGAAGTGGAGCGGATGAAGGAGGACGATTTGTCTTTTACCGGCGACGGCGAACTCAAGAAACGCGCGGCCGCGTGGCGCCAAAGGCTCGGCGCGCTC
>DATAWA010000074.1:0-10170 GCA_036267435.1 Xanthobacteraceae bacterium
TCGACGCGGTCGCCGCGCGCCATGGCCGCGACGATCTCCCCGAGAACGGCGTTGACGATATTCTCGACGTCACGCTGATAGAGATGGGGATTCTGTGTGGAGATATGTTGAACCAGTTCCGACTTGATCATTGGTCCGCCACCCGATCGCAGGTTTGAATTGGCCCGCCGTCTACCATGCTAGTTCACGCTGGCAGGGTGCCAAAGGGCCAATAGACCGTCAAGGTTGAAAGGTTCCACAGCATCGGCCGCGTTCAAGGCGCCGAGGCGCTGCGCCAATGCGTTCAGCCCGACCGCGTCGAGCATCACCGTGGCGGCAGCGTGCAGAAACGCCAGATCGCCGAACTGGCTTTGCAGCGCGTAATTGCGCACCGGCAGCTTGGTGTCGACGTGCTTTTCCTTGCCAAGCCAAGCGAGCGCGGCGCGTTCATCACCAAGCTCATCGATCAGCTTGAGGGGAAGGCCCTGGTGCCCGGTGAAGACGCGGCCGTCGTCCACGGCAGCGAGCTGGTCGTCGGTGAGATGGCGGCGGCTTTGGACCAGCGCCTTAAACCAGGAATAGGAGTCCTGAATGATCGAATTTAACGCCGCGGTGGCCTCGGGGCTGGTCGGCTCGTAGCCGTCCGGAGCGGCCTTCAGCGGCGTCGATTTCACCGATTCGACCTTGACGCCGATCTTGCCCAACAGGTCGGAGACGTTGGGATATTGGAACAGCACGCCGATCGAACCGACCAAGGAGGTCTGCTGCGCCACGATATGGTCCGCCGCCAGCGCCGTGATGTAACCGCCCGAGGCGGCCAAACTGTCGACCACCACGACCATCGGCTTCTTGTCGCGCAGCCGCGACAGAGCATCGAACAATTGCTCGGAGCCGGCGGTGGTGCCGCCGGGGCTGTCGACATGAACGATGACCGCGCGCGCCAAAGTGGTGTTGGCAAGCCTATCAAGGGCGCGCACGCGATCCTGATCGCCGCGGATCAGGCCCGAGATCGTGACGCGGGCAATGTAGGGCCGGACGCCGAAAAAGCCCGCCCGCCGGCTCGCCAGCGCGGCCGTCCCGGCGATGCCGACGACGATCACCAGGACCGCCAGCACGCGCCAGAACGTGAGCTTGCGCCGCAACCTTCGGCGGTCGACGATGGCGTCGGCATCAAGCGACATCAATGTGTTCCTTTCGCTACCCGCCCCGCGATCGTCACTCGTCGGCGTTTTCCTTTTCGCCCTCCTCCTCGGCCTCCTCGCCCTTGCGCTTGAGCGCGGTACCGAGAATGTCGCCCAAAGTCGCGCCCGAATCGGACGAGCCATACTGGGCGATCGCTTCCTTCTCCTCGGCCACTTCCAGCGCCTTGATGGAGACCGTGACCCGCCGGGTGCGGCGATCGAACTGCGTGACCCGGGCATCGACCTTCTGGCCGACGGCAAAGCGATCGGGCCGCTGCTCGGACCGGTCGCGCGCCAATTCGGAACGCTTGATGAAGGACGTGTAGTCGGTGCCGACGATCTTGACGTCGATACCGCCCTCTTTCACGTCGATCACCTCGCCGGTGACGACCGCACCCTTCTTGAGTTCGCCGGCGGTGGCGGCGGCGGCATCCCCTCCGGCAGCCGGAGCGCCTTCGGAAAGCTGCTTGATGCCAAGCGAAATGCGTTCCTTCTCGACATCGACGTCCAGCACCTGCGCTTTGACCTTGTCGCCCTTCTTGTATTCCTCGATGACCTGCTCGCCCGGCCGTTTCCAGTCGAGGTCGGACAAATGCACCATGCCGTCGACGTCGCCGTCGAGTCCGAGGAACAGGCCGAACTCGGTCTTGTTCTTCACTTCGCCTTCCACCTCCGAGCCGGCCGGATATTTCTCGACGAAGACCTCCCACGGATTGCGCATGGTCTGCTTCAATCCGAGCGAGATGCGGCGCTTCACCGGATCGACTTCGAGCACCTGCACTTCCACCTCTTGCGAGGTGGAGACGATCTTGCCCGGATGCACATTCTTCTTGGTCCAGGACATTTCGGAAACGTGGATCAGGCCCTCGATGCCGGGTTCCAGCTCGACGAAGGCGCCATAGTCGGTGATGTTGGTGACGCGGCCCTTGAACTTGGTGCCGACCGGATACTTCGCTTCGATGCCCTGCCACGGATCGTCGAGCAGCTGCTTCATGCCGAGCGAAATGCGGTGGGTCTCGTGGTTGATCTTGATGATCTTGACCTTCACCTGCTGGCCGATATTGAGCACTTCGGACGGGTGATTGACCCGCCGCCAGGCGATATCGGTGACGTGCAGGAGCCCATCGATGCCGCCGAGGTCGACGAAGGCGCCGTAGTCGGTAATGTTCTTGACGACGCCTTCGATGACCTGACCCTCTTCGAGATTCTGCACCAGCTCCTGACGCTGCTCGGCGCGGGTCTCTTCCAGAACGGTGCGGCGCGACACCACGATATTGCCGCGGCGGCGGTCCATCTTGAGGATCTGAAACGACTGCGGATTGTTCATCAGCGGCGACACGTCGCGAATCGGGCGGATATCGACCTGCGAGCGCGGCAGGAACGCCACGGCGCCGTCGAGATCGACGGTGAAGCCGCCTTTGACCTGGTTGAAAATCTGGCCGGTCACCTTTTCGTTGTTTTGGAATGCCTTCTCGAGCTTGCCCCAGCTTTCCTCGCGGCGTGCCTTGTCGCGTGACAGCACTGCCTCGCCGAGCGCGTTCTCGATCCGCTCCAGATAGACCTCGACGGTATCGCCAATCTTGATCTCGTTGTTGCGCCCCGGTCCGGCGAATTCGCGCAGCGCCACCCGGCCTTCCGTCTTCAGACCGACGTCGATGACGGCGAGATCGCGCTCGATGCCGACCACCGTCCCTTTGACGACGGAGCCTTCCTGCAGATGGCCGTCGCCGAACGATTCATCGATGAGCTTGGCGAAGTCCTCGCGCGTCGCCGCATCGGACGCGGCTTGAACAGCAGCTTGAGCCATAAACTACTCCCAACCCCTATAATGAAAATGATCCCGAACGTAGGACGGCCGCCGGCAGACCGGCGGATGGGGCCAAGGCCATACGTTCAGGAAAGCGTGTAAGCGGCTTGCGAAGCCTGATCCGAGCCTCGCGGAAACGAGGCGGTGAGCGGGCTAACCTCCAATGACGAAAGCGCTGGTTATCGGCGCTTTCGGCCCGCTCGAACGGCCTCGACGATGTCGACGGCGGCCCGGAATGCGGCGTCTATACCCAAATGCGTGGTATCGAGCAAGTGCGCGTCGGGGGCGGCTTTCAGCGGTGCGGCGGTCCGCCGGGAATCCCGCTCGTCGCGCCGCAGCAGGTCGGCCAAAACCTCCTGTTCGTCAACGGTCTCGCCGCGCGCGTGCAATTCCAAGGCACGGCGCTTGGCCCGCACCTCGGGCGTGGCAACCACAAACAGCTTCACATCCGCGCCCGGAGCGATGACGGTGCCGATATCGCGGCCGTCGAGCACCGATCCGGGCGGCCGGGTGGCAAATTCGCGCTGATAGTTCATCAGCGCCTGCCGCACTTCGGGAATGGCGGCCACCACCGAGGCCGCCTCGGTGATCGCCTGCAATTTCAAGGCGTTGTCTTCGAATTTCGTCGGATCGAGCCGGATCGCGGCGTCGATGGCGTGTCCGACGTCGTCAGGCGGATAGCCGGCGTCGAGCATGGCTTTGGCCACCGCCCGATAGAGGAGCCCGGTGTCGAGATGATGCAGCCCGTAAACCGCGGCAAGCTGCCTTGCGATTGTGCCTTTTCCCGAAGCAGCCGGGCCGTCGATGGCAATGATCATGACAAGTCCGCACCCAGCCCACGCATCAATTCGACGAATCCCGGAAAGCTCGTTGCAATGAAAGTGCCATCGTCGATCTGGACCGGCCGCTCGCTGGCGAGCCCCAGAACGATGGCCGCCATGGCGATACGATGATCCATATGCGTCGCGACCGCACCGCCGCCGGCCGGACGGCCTTTGCCATGGACGATGAGGTCATCGCGTTCGATATCGGCGTCGACGCCGTTGGCACGCAACAGCGCCGCGGTGGCGGCAAGCCGGTCCGATTCCTTGACCCGCAATTCCTTTAGACCGCGCATGACGGTGGTGCCTTCGGCAAGAGACGCCGCCACCGCCAGCACCGGATACTCGTCGATCATCGACGGCGCGCGCGCCGCCAGCACTTCGACGCCGCGCAAGCCGCCGGCGCGAATGCGCAAATCGGCGACATCTTCGCCGCCTTCGTTGCGGCTTTCGAGCGTCTCGATGGCGGCGCCCATTTCGGCGAGCGTCGTCATAAGTCCGGTGCGCAGTGGATTCATCATAACGCCGTGCAGAATGATGTCGGAGCCGGGCACCAGCAAGGCGGCGACCAGCGGGAATGCCGCCGAAGACGGATCCGCCGGAACCGTAACCGGCCGAGGCACGAGTTCGGGCTGGCCAGTAAGCGTGATCCGCCGCCCGCCGCCCGCCGCCTCGACACGAATTTCAGCGCCGAAATGCGCCAGCATCTTCTCGGTGTGGTCGCGGGTTGCATCGGCTTCGACGACGACCGTCTCGCCGGGGGCCGACAGACCGGCCAGCAACGTTGCCGATTTCAACTGCGCGGACGGCACCGGCGGCTGAAAGACGATAGGGATCGGATCGCGTGCGCCGGCCAGCGTCAATGGCAAGCGGCCGTTCTCCGACGCAAGGGCACGCGCGCCAATGCGCTGCAAGGGATCGAGCACGCGCTGCATCGGCCGGCTGCGCAACGAAGCATCGCCGTCGAAGGTCGCCGTGATCGGACAGCCGGCGACGGCACCGAGCATCAAGCGGCAGCCGGTGCCGGAATTGCCGAAATCGAGAGCGTTGGCCGGTTCGGCAAAGCCGCCAACGCCGACGCCGTGGATCCGCCATTGCCGCTCGCCGCTACGCTCGACGCGGGCGCCGAGCGCCTGCAGCGCCTTTACGGTATTGAGGACGTCCTCCCCCTCAAGCAGGCCATCGATGCGGGTGGCGCCGACCGCAAGTGCGCCGAGGATCAAAGCGCGAATCGAAATCGACTTGTCGCCGGGCACCCGCACGGCACCGGACAGCGGGCCATTACGGCGGGCGGTAAGCGGAACACGATCGGCGGGCATCGGGTTTATCCAGTCGTTACCGCTCTTGGTCGGCGCTTGGTCGACTCTTGGTCGGTTCTTGGCCGGTTCTTGGCCGCCCTCTAACACGGGGTATCGCGGCCCGCCATCCTGTGGTTTTTGCGTTTCGTAAGCTGCGGCGACAAGGCCATATCGACTATTGACAGCCGCGCCGCGACTAGCCAAGTGAGACACGCGAATTGCGGGAAAGGATGCGGATCGTGGCCAAAGCCGAACTGGGCACCAAAAGGCTCTGCGCCAACTGCGGCGCCAAGTTCTACGACCTGAGCAAGGACCCCATTCACTGCCCGAAATGCAACACGGTCTACGTGGTGGCGCCGGTCGTCACCCGCGGCCGCCCCGAGCCCGCGCCGGTCGCCCCGCGGCCAGCTCCCGAGGTCGAGGAAGTCGCCGTGCCGGAGACCGCCGAGGTCGAGACCGTGTCTCTGGAAGAGGCCGATGCCGAGGCGTCGGGCGCGAAAAAACCTGCGGCGGGCGAGCCCGGGGTCGAAGAGGAAGAAGTCGAAATCGATGAAACACTCGATGATAACGACACTTTCATCGAGGAGCAGGAAGAAGAAGACGCCGATGTCACCGATATCATCGGCGGCGATATCGAGAACGAGGAGGAAGGATAATCAGGAGTCAGCAATCAGATTTCAGTAATCGGATGCGATTTCTCCGATTCCTGCTTACCGATTGCCGATCCCTGGCGGGGCCATAGCTCAGTTGGGAGAGCGCTTGAATGGCATTCAAGAGGTCGGCGGTTCGACTCCGCCTGGCTCCACCAAACCACCGAGGATCGTTTCCGGTACCCGCCAAGCTCATCGAGCGAAGGCGGGCTTTATTTTGGGCCGGGCGGACGAGCGTTCGGGCCCGCCACAACAACACCCCTGACGATTCGATGTGCGGCGCGTGGCCGCGTGGAGCACGCGCATGCCGCAGCCCCGTGCTATAGTTTGGCCCTCGTGTTGCTGAGGGTGCGAGGGAGGCTGTCATGGCTGAGGGATGGGTCGGCGCCGGACGGGCCGGCGTGCTTGGAATGTTACTCTGCTTGGCCGGGGCCGGACCGCTTGCGGCTCAGCAGGGTTCGCCGGCAGCGCAATCCGATCCGAGCTTGAACTCCGAAGACCAGCTCGCTCCCTCGCAGCTGAAACAGCAAATGCCCTCGCCGGTGGCGGAGCCGAGCGGCGCGGCGGCGGCGCCGCATCCGGCCGCGCATCCGGCGGCACACGCCGCGGCAGCCGCCCGCCCGGCCGCGCCAAAAATGCCGTCGCCCAGCGGCCATGTGATCGCCTGCAGCGGCATTTTTGCCAAGGAATCAAGTCATCTCCGGCTCTCCATGAGCTTCGACTACAAGAATGTCGCCTTCGGCGACGTCGACGCTAATGGCGGCGCCAAGGTCAAGGCCACGATCGTGTTCCCCAACGACCCGAAGCGCCGCCTCGAAGTCTGGTGGTCCAATCCGGCCGACCGCACCGGCATCTATCTGATCGACATCAAGGGCAAATCGCAGTGGAGCGGTCCTGACGGCATGCGGCTTGGACTCAATGTCGTGCAACTGGAAAAACTCAACCACAAGCCGTTCAAGCTCAAAGGCTTCGACAAGAGCGGCGTCGCCACCATCAGCGATTGGGATGGCGGCGAATTGGCGTCGCTGCCGGGCGGCTGCAAATCGGGCGTGAGCCTTGCCGCCGACCCCAAGGCCGCGGCGGATGCGGTTGGCGCACTGTCACCCGATAAAGAATACAGCTCCGACGACCCCGCGGTGCGTGCGGTCAAACCGACCGTCAGCGAAATCCTGATTGGATACTAGCTCCAGTTACATCGGCTTCGGCTTTGCGTGCCCCGACGAACTGGGAGCGCCGGCCGGGTTCGCCGCCGGTTTGCTCGCTTCTTCCTTGTTCATGGTTCGCACGTCACGCGCCATTTCCAGGCAAGTGAGCAACTCGGTGTAGCTCGATTCGCCGCCCATCTCCGATTCGCTCGTGCAAGCCGTCCGGTCGGCCGGCGCAAAGCTCGACCACTCCTTGACGACCTGGTCGCGGCTGGCCTGTTCACTGTCGAGGCAGTTCTTCTTCTCAACCGCTATGTCGGTATCGTGAAAGGACACCCCGCCCTGCTGGGCGATGCCCTGGCAGACCTGCTGAACGTTCAAGGTCGGCACACTGTCGGCCACCGGTGTGATCAGATGGGCGCCGAGAAGCAGTGCTGCGGGAAGGATCATCATCGTGCTCCGTCGATCGTCCAAGCCAGTATAGCACGGCTGCGGCGCGGAACCAGGGAAGGCGGCGCGATGTGGATTGCGGCCGAGCGCCAGCCGATAGGCGGCGATGCGCAGTGCCAGCGGACCGTCAGGCGGTCTGCTTGAGCTCCGCCGGCGCGGCTGCAGCGATCTCGGGCACCCGCGCCTGCGTTTGTCCGGCCGAGGGCAGGTCGAGATAGAAAACCGTGCCGCCGCCCGGAGCATCGGCAAAGCCCACCTCGCCGCCGAGCCGACCGGCGATCTCTTTGACGATGCTCAGGCCGAGCCCGGTACCGCCGGTCTTCTTGGCCGAGGTCCCATCGGCCTGGGCGAATTTCTCGAAGATGTGCGGCTTGAATTCGGCCGGGATTCCCTCGCCCTGATCGCGAACCGAAAGCCGAAAGCCCTCGCCGCTGCGTTGCACGCCGACGACGACCTCGCCGTCCGGCAGCGAAAACTTGATCGCGTTGGAGATGAGATTGGTCAGGGCCTGCGACAGCCGGTCCGGATCGGCCCACAATTCGCCGTCGCTGTCGATAGCGGCGCGCAAACGGATCAGATAAGTGTCGGCGTAGCCGCGATTGGCGTCGATGACCTGCTCGATCAGCGGACGGATCTCGATCACCTTGAACTTGAAGACCACCCTTCCGGATTCGAGTTTTTCGATATCGAGGATATCGTTGACGAGCTTGACCAGCCGGTCGCCATTGGACTTTGCGATTGCCAACAGGCGCTGAGATTGTTCCGGCAGGCTCTTGCCCGCGGTCGCCGCCAGCAGGCCGAGCGAGCCGCAGATCGAGGTGAGCGGCGTGCGCAGTTCGTGGCTGACGGTCGAGACAAATTCGTCCTTGAGCCGGTCGAGCCGCTTGCGCTCGGTGATATCGACGATCACGCTCAATACCATCAAGCCGCGGCCGGTTTGGATCGGATTGAGTCCGACCTCGATGGAAAACTCGGTGCCGTCCTTGCGGCGGGCGAGAAAATCGTAACCGATCGCCATGTGCCGCAGCCTGGGTTTCGCCACGTACTGGGTGCGATCGCGGACATGCTGCGGACGGAAGCGCTCCGGCATGAGCATTTCGACCGGGAAGCCGATCAGCTCTTCGCGCGCGTAGCCGAACAGGCGTTCGGTCTCCTTGTTGACCATGACGATAGTGCCGTCGCGCTCCGTCATGACCATGCCGCTTGGGCAGGCTTCGACCGCCAGCCTGAATTTTACCTCGGCAAGCTTTTGGTCGGTGATATCGCGGGCGATCTTGCAGGCGCCGATGACCTCGCCCGATGCGGACTTGATTGGCGATATGCTGAGCGAAACGTCGAGCCGCGTCCCATCCTTGGTCTGCCGCACCGTCTCATGATGCCGAACCAGTTCGCCGCTACGGATGCGCGCCAGGATATTGTCCAGTTCGGCGCGGCGATCTTCGGGAACGATAATATCGATCTTGTTGCCGACCGCTTCCGCCGTCATGTATCCGAACAGGTGCTCGGCCGCAGGATTCCATTCGGTGATGACGCCGTCAAAGGTCTTGGTGATGATTGCGTCTACGGAAGAACGCACGGCGGCGCCGAACAACAGTTCGCGCGCGGAGTGCTCCTTGAGCTCGGTTTCGGTTCGGCGGCGCGCTTCGACCTCCGATTCGAGTGCCGCTGTTTTAGTTTTCACCTCCTCGATCATGCGTTCGAAGGTACGGGCGAACAAGCCGATTTCGCCGCCGGCGCGCGTCGGAATGTGCATGGCGGCGCCGCGTGAAAACGCTTTCACCGCGCCGGTGAGTTCACCGAGCGGCCGGGTCAAGGAGCGGGCCACGGTAAAGGCCAGAACCAGTGCGCCGATCATGGCAAAGAAACCGACCATCGCACTGGAGTCCTCGGCGGACGCCGCCGGCGCCACCAGCGCCGCATAAGGCAGCGTCTCGATCACCGAAACCAGAGGCCCTTCGGCGAGCCGCACTGAAGACATGGCAATTCCGATACGATCGCCGGCGGCGGTATCGGTGACGCGCGCCGCCTGAGTGACCGAGCCGACCGCGGCGGCGAATTGCGGAAAATCATTTTGCCAGCGGAACGATTTGCCGAACTCGAAACCGAATTCACGTGCCGGCTCGGGATTCACGAGATAGTCGCCGCGCTCGTTGACGACATAAACTTGCTGCGATCTGCCCGCGTCTTGCCCCAGCAGATCGAAAGCCGGCTGCATGTCGAGATTGACGATGAGAATGCCGAACAAGGCGCCGTCCGGCGCCATGACCGGCGTCGCGATACGCATCACCGGATCGTGCGGCACTTCAATGACGCCGTGTTCCTGATTGAGGTCGATCGGCGAAACGTAGATTTCACCCGGACCCAGGCGCGTGGTCGCCTCAAAATAATCGCTCCCGCCTTTGTCCTGCAGTTCGCTCTCCGGCACGTCACGAATGGAGCCGGCCGGGCCGGAGCGATCGACCCGGATGAGTTCGCGGCCATTGTGGGCGATTCCGATCAGCCGGATTTGCCCATAGGCCGGTTTGGCGACCATCGATCGCCCGTTGGACTAATTGCGTGCGCCACTGCTCGATCGTCGTGACGCTGTCCTGCGGATCGACGCCGCCGGCAAGGCTGGCGCGGATGAACCCTTCGATCGTTGTGGTACGGAACGCGGCGACATCGGCGCGCGCCGCGCCGGCGTAATTCTGGAGGTCTCCGGCTAATAGCCGGACGCGCATCTCGGCGCGTTCCAGCTGTCCCGGCAGGAGCGCGGTTTCGACGCTACGATAGCTGAACAGCCCGACCGCCGCCGCGGTAACGGCGACGACGCCGACGATTGCCAGCGTCAGTTGGGTGG
>DATAWA010000075.1:0-32211 GCA_036267435.1 Xanthobacteraceae bacterium
CCGAGCGGACGGATATCGGCCCGATCGCCCTTGGCGCCTACCGTTGCGGCGCTGGCTTGGACTTCGAAAGACAAACTTGGAAATGCAACAAAACCGGCTGCCACGATCGCAGCGACAGCAACGGCGTAGATGGTCTTGAGCATGACACCGATCCCTGTGCTGAACCTTAGACGTCCCACACCAGCAACGCGTTCTGTGCCGCCAAGGTTGCTCTGTTGTTCTGTTATTTTTGAAGCACGTCGCCTTGCCGATCGCTGTGACCCACGTCACCGGCCGGTAGATTGCATTAAGCCGTTGGAATAACTGCGGTTTATCCTTGGCTTTGAGCGCTTTTCCGCGGCCGCCGGCAACCGGGCCTGCTTGAAGTCGCCGAACGCGCGGGCTAGACCGCCGCCATGGCAAATCCTCCACCGCCTGTCGCCCCCCGCGTTGCGCTGTTCGCCGGATCGTTCGATCCGATCACCAACGGTCATCTCGACGTCGTGGGGAAGGCGGTGAAGCTTGCCGACAGACTGGTGCTGGCCATCGGCATCCATCCCGGCAAGACGCCGCTGTTCTCGGCCGAGGAGCGGCTGACGATGCTGGACGAGATTTGCACGCCGCTCGGCCGCGCCGCCGGCTGCGAGATCGTCTGCACGACGTTTGCCGATCTGGTGGTGACGGCGGCACGGCGCGCCGGCGCCACGGTGCTGGTGCGCGGCGTGCGCGACGCCACCGACTTCGACTACGAAATGCAGATGGCCGGCATGAATGCCGCCATGGCGCCCGACATGCAGACCCTATTTCTGCCGGCGGCACCCGCGGTGCGTCCGATCACGGCCACGCTCGTCCGGCAGATTGCCGGCATGGCCGGCGATGTTGCCGCCTTCGTGCCCGCGGCCGTCGCCGCCCGGCTGAAAACCAAATTCGCCAAAGCATGATCCGGAAAAGTGGAGCCGCCATGAGCCGCCTTGCCGCGCTACTCCTCGCCTTGACGCTCGCCGTGCCCGCCTTGGGGCAGAGCCTCACCAACCCGGCGGCGCTGACCGCGCAGGCGCCGGCGAGCTTCAAAGTGAAGTTCGACACCAGCAAAGGCGCCTTCGTCGTCGAGGTGCATCGCGACTGGGCGCCGCTTGGCGCCGACCGGTTTTACAATCTGGTCAAGAACGGCTTTTTCAACGACGCCCGGTTTTTCCGGGTGGTCTCGGGCTTCATGGTGCAATTCGGCATCAGCGCCGATCCGAAGGTGGCGGCGGCGTGGCGCGAGGCCAGCATCGCCGACGATCCGGTGAAACAAAGCAATACCCGCGGCATGATCACTTTTGCCACGCGGGGACCCAATACCCGCACCACGCAGATGTTCATCAATTACGCCGACAACTCCCGGCTCGACGGCATGGGCTTTGCGCCGTTCGGCCAGGTGGTGTCCGGCATGACCGTGGTCGACGCTCTCTATAGCGGCTATGGCGAAGGCGCGCCGCGCGGCGCGGGTCCCGAGCAGGGCCGCATCCAGAGCGAGGGGAACGCCTATTTGACGCAAGCGTTTCCCAAACTCGATTACATCAAGACCGCGACCATCGTGCCGTAACCGACGGCCATTGATTTGCCCCGCATCAAGCAAGGACTGCAAAAATGCCTAAGGAATTGCCCGCCGGCGTCGACCCGCAAAACGCGCTGATCCTGGAGACCACGCCCGGCACGATCGTGATCAAGCTGCATGGCGACATCGCGCCCGGACACGCCGAACGGCTGAAGCTGTTGGCCCGCGAGAAATTCTACGACGACGTGCCGTTTCACCGCGTCATCGACGGCTTCATGGCGCAGACCGGCGACGGCGAAAACGGCAATGGCACCGGCGGCTCGTCGCATCCCGACCTCAAGGCCGAATTCTCGGACAAGCCGTTCGTGCGCGGCACCGTCGGCATGGCGCGCAAGGGCGGCAGCAACAACTCCGCCAACAGCCAGTTCTTCATCATGTTCGACGACGGCGACTTTCTCAACGGCCAGTACACCGTGATCGGCGAAGTCGTCTCCGGCATGGACGTCGTGGACAAGCTCAAGCGCGGCGAGCCGCCGTCCAATCCCGACCGCATCATCCGCGTGCAGGTGGCGGCCGACGCCAAATAGCGGCGGCGGAGCCGCGGTATCGCATCACGTCTCGTTTGTCTGCGCCTTCTGTCGCGACAGATAGGGTTCGATCGTTGTCAAAACCTGCCTTGGCAAAATGCGGCGCATGCCGTCGGCCGATGGCCCGCCCGGCGGTTCTATGGCGTGGATGAAGCGCGAATAGGTCAAAACCGGCGTCGAGCCGAACAGTCCAAAAGAGTCCGTGCCGCCGGCGGCGGCGAGGTTTAGTGGACCGGACGACGGGCCGACGAAGAGATCGGCGTGGCGCAAGAGTGCTGCGGCCTCGATGAGACCGAGCGCGCAGGCATTCACAGCCGTGGCACCGCCGCTGCCGGCGATAAAGCTTTGCGCGCGCGCCACGTTGGCATTGCCGCCGACCAGAAATACCGTGCCGTTCGTGCGCTGGCGCAACAGCGCTGCGAACTCGGCCCAATGCGCATCGGGCCAATCCTTGTCCGGATGCGAGGCGCCGACGCCGAGCACGGTCCAAGGCCGCGCCGCAGCCTTGAATTGTTCGGCGACGGCCGCGAGCGTCGCTTGCGGAAGCGGCAAATCCGGCTCGGTCGATGGCAGCGGCACCTTCATCGCCGCCATCAGTGCGCGCAGCCAATCGATCGGATGATCGTGAAAATGGCTACGATCGACGCCGGCATTGGTGATGAACAGGCGTTGCGGCCCGAGCCCCAAGCCGATGCGCGCCGGCACGCCGGCAAGCCGCGCCGCCAAGGCCGGGCGAAGCGTGCGATCGAGAATCCAGACCGTAGCGAACCGGCGCGCCCGCAACAGCGCCGCGAGCCGGATGAGATTGAGTCCGCGGCGCAGTTCCGAGCCGCCGTGCTGGAAATAGAGGACTTCGGCCACGCCCGGTTCGGCCGCCAACAGCTCCTTGGCATGGCTGGTCGGCGGCGCCAGAAAGCTCAACTTTCCGTCCGGCGCGGCAGCGGCGATGGCGCGGATAAAGGGCAGGTGCCAGATGACGTCGCCGATGCCGGGCTTCACCTGGATGACTGCTTGCTGCATGGGAGGTGAGCTGCCGGCGCGGCCAGAGGGTTGCGATTGGTGGTTTTAGCGCCGAATAATCCGCAGGACCAATGCGCACCGACCTGTTCGATTTCGATCTGCCGGAAGACCGCATCACGCTGCGGCCGGCGATGCCGCGCGATGCAGCAAAGCTCCTGGTGGTGCGGCCGGGCGCGGCCGCCGGGATCGAGGACCGGATCTTGCGCGATCTGCCGGCGCTGTTGCGGCCGGGCGACGCGGTCGTGGTCAACGACACCAAAGTCTTTCCGGCAAATCTGTCCGGCCGCCGTATCGGCCGCGGCGAGCACGAGCCGGCGATTACGGCGACGCTGATCCGGCGGCTCGACGGCGCGCGGTTTCGCGCTTTGGTCAAGCCGGGCAAGCGGCTTGCGGTCGGCGACGTGGTGCGCTTCGGGGCCGAAGGCCGCGTCTGCTTTCTCGATCAGCTCGACGCCACGGTCGAGGACAAAGGGCAGGGGGCCGAAGGCGGCGAGGTGACGCTTTCGTTCTCGTTCACCGGCGCGGTGCTCGATCAGGCGCTGGCCGAGCGCGGCGACATGCCGTTGCCGCCGTATATCGCGAGCCGCCGCGGCGTCGACGAACGCGACCGCAGCGATTATCAGACCATGTTCGCGCGCGAGGAAGGCTCGGTTGCGGCGCCGACGGCGGGCCTGCATTTCACCGAAAGCCTGATCGCGGGTTTGCGTGACCGCGGCGTCGATCTGCAGCGGGTCACGCTGCATGTCGGGCCCGGCACGTTTTTGCCGGTCAAAGCCGACGATACCGCGGACCACAAGATGCACGCCGAGTGGGGCAGCGTCTCGGCGGAGACCGCGGCGGCGCTCAATGCGACGCGCCGCGCCGGCGGCCGCATCGTCACGGTCGGCTCGACCTCGCTGCGGTTATTAGAAAGCGCAGCCGCTCCTGACGGCACGCTGTCGGCCTATTCCGGCGACACCGCCTTGTTCATCACGCCCGGCTATCGTTTCCGCGCCGCCGACGTGATGCTGACCAATTTTCATCTGCCGCGCTCGACGCTGTTCATGCTGGTCGCGGCCTTTTGTGGCCTCGATGTCATGAAACGCGCCTATGCGCACGCCATCGCCGGCGGCTATCGTTTTTATTCGTACGGCGACGCGTGCTTGCTGTTCCGATCGAACGAACATGCAGCTTGAACCGGGACTATCTGCGCGCCGGCACGCCTTGCGGCCGACTGCCGCTGCCAGAAAGCCTAAGCGGTCCCCATACGGGAACGCCGCACGCGGGCTGGATACCAGCTTGTGAACCATATCGCCATGGCGAGCCCTCCGATAGCGGCCGCGATTTCGAGCCAGTGCGGAATCGTCCGCAGATAGATCGACGCTGCCGTCGTCGTCGTGCTGATCGCGAAGGCCAACGTCCAGACGACGGTGATGAGTTGGTTGATGCGGATGAACAAGGGGTCGTTCCAATACTGCTTCGGTATCTGCTCTCTTGCGTATTGCGCCGTAAACGGGCGGCCGATCGCAAGCGAGAGGAGGGAAATCAGCGCCAAGCCGCCGTTCACGACAAGCCCGGCCTCGCCAACGCTCCAATCCGGAGCGGCAACCAAGATAATCAGGATTGTTGATCCGAACAGGATAAGGCTACCGACATCGAGGATCTTCAAACTCTTGCCACGCCGCCAATTCAGCGCTGTCATGACAAAAGAAATGGCGAAGGCGGCAGCAACGCCGACGAGTGGCGATATGAGTGACGCGAGCGCGAAAAAGGCGATGAAGGGCGCGAAGCCCAACACAATGCTCATTGCTATTTCCTATACGCCAAGCGGGTCGTTTAGGTTTCGAACCTTGTCCGAAAAACGCAGCGCTTAGACGTGCGGCTACGCCGCGATCTCAAACTTGTCGCGCTTGATCGTAGTCAGGTCGAGGCCTTCAATGCGGATCAGGCGGGTATCGCTCTCACGCCGCGGCGAATGCAAGACGCCTTCGCCATAGTAGTGCGCCATGCCCGGCGTCATATCGTAGCTGCGCAGTTTTGCCACTTTGCCGGGCCGGCCGTCTTTCGGCTTTTCAAGGAGCCGCCAATCGGTCATTTCGGTAACGCCGGCCGCCTGACGGTAGATCGCCCAGCTCGGTCCATGATCGTGCGGCGCCGAGTTCTTCGCGCCTTTATAGACATGGGCGAGAATGCAGAAGTGCAGATCGGGGTCCTGGTAGAGGATTTTGCGGTCGGAATGCTCGCCGGGCCCGAGATGAGCGGCGACGAATTCGGGGTCGGCGCAGGCTTTCTCGGTGTATTGGCGAACGCGTTCGCGCCCGGCGGGACCGGAGTCATCGAGCAGCGCCGCGCGGCAATCGGCGGCGAATTGGCTGATCGTGTAAGCCATGATCGAAACTCCTCCTTTCCTCCTCCCGGTCTTTGATCTCGCCGGACCTGCGTCCAGAGATCGCTTGGCGGAGCATACCGAGCCGCGCCCGCTTTCGTAACCCCCGCCGGCGACCATCGCTTGTCTTGACGACCGCCGGACGATATGTCGCCCGGCACGATGTCCGATCCGTTTTCCTTTCGCCTCCTCGCCGCCGATGGCGCCGCCCGCACGGGCGAGATGACGACTGCGCACGGGGTGGTGCGCACGCCCGCCTTCATGCCGGTCGGCACCCAAGGCGCGATCAAAGGCGTGCACCATGACGACGTCCGCGCCTCCGGCGCCGACGTCATTCTCGGCAATACCTATCACCTGATGCTGCGGCCGTCCGCCGAGCGGATCGCCGCGCTCGGCGGCTTGCACGCGTTCATGCGCTGGCCCTATCCGATCCTGACCGACTCCGGCGGCTTTCAGGTGATGTCGCTGTCGCCGCTGCGCAAAGTCGAGGAAGCCGCCGTGACGTTCCGCTCGCATGTCGACGGCGCCACGGTCGTGTTGTCGCCGGAACGCGCCATCGAGGTGCAGATTCTGCTCGGCTCCGACATCGCCATGCAGCTTGACGAATGCGTGCGGCTGCCTGCCGAAGGCGGCGAGATCGAGCGCGCCATGCGGCTGTCGCTGCGCTGGGCCGAACGCTGCAAACGCGCCTTCGACGAGGCCTTACCGGGCCATGCCTTGTTCGGCATCGTGCAGGGCGGCGACGATCAAGCCTTGCGCGAGGCGAGCGCACGGGCGCTCGTCGACATCGGCTTTCACGGCTACGCCATCGGCGGACTCGCGGTCGGCGAGGCGCCGGAGGTGATGCGCAAAGTCGTCGCCGAGACGACGCCGGCGTTGCCGGCGGAGCGGCCGCGTTATCTGATGGGCGTCGGCATGCCGGCCGATCTTCTGGCGGCGATCGCCCGCGGCATCGACATGTTCGATTGCGTGCTGCCGACGCGCAACGGGCGGCACGGAGTCGCGTTCACCCGCTGCGGCCCCATCAATATCAAGAATGCGCAGCACACCGACGATCCGCGCCCGCTCGACGCCGAAAGCGCCTGCCCGGCGGCGCGCGATTTTTCCCGCGCATACCTGCATCACCTCTTTAAGGCTGGCGAAGCGCTTGGCGGTACGCTTTTGTCGATCGTCAATCTTTACTACTACCAGGAGCTGATGGCGGGAGCCCGCGCGGCAATCGCTGCGGGACGGTTTGCCGACTACGCCGCGCAAACTCAGGAAAAGTGGTCGCCAAAGCGCGACCTTGCGACGCAGTGAGCGCGCCGGACAAGCCTGAAACAAACGCGCCTGAAACAAACGCGCCCGAAACAAACAAGACCAATCCGAAGCGAAGAATAAACAAAGGAGTGTCGCGTATGTGTTTATCTCTAAAGCGGCCTATCGGCGGAGCGAGGTCCGCGCTGTTATTGGCGTTGGCGCTCGCGGGCGTCATGATCGCGGCGGCGCCGGCGCGCGCCGCATACCCCGATCGGCCGGTGCGCGTCGTGCTGCCGTTCGGGCCGGGCGGCGTCGCCGATGTTACCGCGCGGCTGGTGGCGGAAAAGCTCAGCGAGAAGCTCGGCCAGAATTTCGTCATCGAGAACATGCCGGGCCCGGGCGGCATTGCCGCGGCACGCGCGGTGCTCTCCGCGCCGGCGGACGGCTATACGCTTGCCTTCTTCACCAACGGCACGGCCATCACCGTACCGCTGTTCAGCCATTTGCCGTTCGATCCGCTCAAGCAATTCGTGCCGATTTCGGCGGTCGGCTATTTCGATCTCGATTTCGTCGTCGCCGCGGATTCGCCCTATCGCACGCTCGGCGATTTTCTGAAAGCGGCGAAAGACAAGCCCGGCACGCTCAATCTCGGCTCGATCGTCGTCGGCTCGACGCAGAACCTGACCGCCCAGCTTTTCAAGTCAATGTCGGGCGCCGACATCGTCATCGTGCCGTTCCGCACCTCGCCGGACGAATTGATCGCCTTGCTGCGCAACGACATCCAGAGCGAAGTCGAGTTTTACGCCGCTATCGCGCCGAGCTTGCAAAGCGGCAAAGCGAGAGTGCTGGCAACGAGCGGCGTCAAGCGCTCGCCGGAATTGCCGAATGTTCCCACCATCGCCGAAGCCGGCGTGCCCAATTTCGACGTGACCTCGTGGAATGCGCTCTATGCGCCGGCGGGCACGCCGCAGGCCGTGATCGACACATTAAACGGCGCGCTGCACGACGTGCTCGCGGATCCGGAGCTAAAGAAGCGGGCGCTCGCGCTCGGCATCGACGCCGAAGCCTCGACGCCCGCCGAGATCGACGGCCGCATGAAATCCGATATCGCCAAATGGACCAAGGTGATCGAGAGCGCCCACATTCCGAAGCAATGATGCAAGGCTTGCGGCATGCTCATAAAAGCGAACCCGCCGGTCCGTGATATGCGGGGCCGGCGGGTCACATGGGACTCGGTCACAACTACTCGGTCACATCTACGCGGTGACCCAACGCACTGGTAAAGACGCGACGTCCAGCGCGGTTACGACTTTTCGACCTGGCCGCGGATTTCGCCGCCAGGATTGGCTTTGGTGTGGATGTTGACGTACCACTGGCCATTCATCAGGTCGGATGCTTGCGCCTCGGTCAGCGTGGCCGAGCCTTTGAACGGGCTCTCGAACGGCTTGCCCTTCTCCGAAATCCAGATGGCGACGCCGGCGTTCTTGCCGGGTTCGGCCGGGCCGTGAAAATGCGCGGCCGTCGCCGGACCGGTCAAACCGGAGAATGTACCGCTCCAGGTCAATGTCTTGGTCGCCGGGTCGTAATTTGCCGTGACCGAACCAGTACCCGCGGTGGTGTTCGGCGGCACTTCGCTCGAACCCTTGAGATCGGCCTTGAATGCCGTGCCGGCGGCATAGCTTTGCTTGCCGGACACGAGCAACGCGGCGCCGGCGGCGCTGCCGACGCAAATCCCTAATATCGACCGGCGGTCGATGATCTGACCCATATGTTCCTCCTTGTTGGCGGTTCCAAGTTCCGAGACAATACCACCAACACCGGGTCCGGCGGCATTATTGCCTGCGCCCGCCGCGAGGACTAGGCCACGGGCGGCCGCCAGATGACAAACGGAACTCGATTCATTGAATAAGTAGAGATAACTACACAGTTTTACTTATAAATTGGACTAACGCAGATGAAGCCTGATCGAGGTTGCGAAGGCCTTGCCGCACTCATCGCAGGCCCATTGGTGGACGATACGGCCGGCGTCGAAGCGGGATTCCTCGGCCACGAGCAAAATGCTGCCGCAACCGGGACACTTCGGCCGGCTCAAGCTCTCGGTCGCGAGAGCTCGCGCCGTAAACCTGGAAGACGCTTGGCACGCGGCTTGGACGATCATGACGATCTCCTTCGGCGCACCCTCACCGCACCCTACGGTCCCACATAACCCACGCTCTATGGCGCTACCGCGACGGCGGCGTGAAACTCTGATGGCTTTTGGGGACGATTTGATCTTTTGCCGACCGAAGGAACCCGCCGGCTGTGCCATGGCGAGACAGTTGGGCCGGACTTTGGCGTGGAACCGGCTAGCGCGATTGAGTGTCGAGCGGCACGCAATTGGTGCGCCCGGACATGACGCAGTCCTCGATCTGTTCGTTGCTGTAGAGTTCGTGCGCCAGAATTAACCCGACGATGAACAGGACAACGACGACGCCAAGCGCGATCATCGAGCGGCGCTGGGTACCATTTTGGCCGTTGCGATCGGGCATTTATCTAAAATATGCCGGAGCTCCCGGGTTTTAAACCCTTCGGACGAAAGCACGCGGCCGGGCAAAAAAAAGGACCCGCCCGAGGGGGAAGTCTCGGGCGGGCGTGGGGACCACTTGGAGGAGCTATTGGTATCGGCTCAGGCGTCGTAGAGGCTGTGCTCATAGTAGCGATGAGGCGGGCGGTTGTTGTCACGGAAGGTCTTGAACCACCGGACAAAGCGCGCATTCGTCTGTTTCAAGGCTGTCATCGCGATCTCCTCAGCTAACGGCCAGAACCATGCACGTTACATACGCGCAACAGCAGCCCGAGGAAGTGACTGCCGTCACACAATCGCGCTTTGCGCAGAGGCGGGCCTGACAGGGATTCCTTGGTGAGCGCGCTGGGACTCGAACCCAGGACCCCGTGATTAAAAGTCACGTGCTCTACCGACTGAGCTACGCGCTCCACCTGCCGGTTCAGATACTTAAGTCGAGGGGGATTTACCAGCCTCGTGCGCCTCTTGCGCGCTTTTTCCCTTGGGCTTTGCTAGGTTTGCGGGGAATTGCCGGAAACCGTCCGAAATCCGGCGTCAAATCGAGGATTCCCCGATGCCCATAGTCAACCGCATTGCCGAATTGCATGGCGAAATCAAAGAATGGCGGCGGGATTTTCATGCCCATCCGGAACTGCGCTACGACGTGCATCGCACCGCGGCCTCGGTTGCCGACAAGCTCAAGAGCTTCGGCTGCGACGAGGTCGTGCCCGGCATCGGGCGAACCGGCGTGGTCGGCGTCATCCGCGGGCGAAAACCCGGCAGCAAGGTTGTCGGCATGCGGGCCGACATGGATGCGCTGCCGATCGAGGAGGAAACCGGCCTGCCGTATCAATCGACCGTGGCCGGCAAGATGCACGCCTGCGGCCATGACGGGCATACCGCGATGCTCCTTGGCGCCGCCAAATATCTCGCCGAGACGCGCAACTTCGCCGGCACGGCGGTGGTGATTTTCCAGCCGGCGGAGGAGGGCGGCGCCGGCGCGGCGGCCATGATCAAGGACGGATTGATCAGCCGCTTCGGCATCGAGGAAGTCTACGGCATGCATAATTATCCGGGTATTCCGCTCGGACAGTTCGGCATCCGCACCGGGCCGATGATGGCGGCGGCCGACCACATCGAGATCGCGCTGGAAGGCAAAGGCGGGCACGCGGCGCGGCCGCATCTGGCGATCGACACCATTCTGGTCGGGGCCCAGATCATCAACCAACTGCAATCGATCGTGGCGCGCAACATCGACCCCTTGGAATCGGCGGTGGTGTCGATCTGCCTGTTCCAGGCCGGGCACACCGACAACGTCATTCCGCAGCACGCCAAGCTCAAGGGCACCGCGCGCAGCCTCACGCCGGCCGTGCGCGAGCTGTTGCACAAGCGTATCGCCGAGGTGATCGAAGGCACCGCGCAGCTTTACGGCGCCACTGCGAAGATCACTTACACCAACGGCTATCCGGTGGTGGTCAACCACGAACGGCAGACGGCGTTCGCCGCCGATATCGCCCGCGAGATCGCCGGCGCCGAGCGGGTCAATACCGACTTGCCGCCGGTGATGGGCGCGGAGGATTTTGCCTTCATGCTCAACGAGCGGCCGGGCGCCTTCATCTTCGTCGGCAATGGCGACAGCGCCGGGCTGCATCATCCGGCATACGACTTCAACGACGAGACCATTCCGGTCGGCACGTCATACTGGGTGCGGCTCGCCGAGACCGCTCTCAAATCAGGGGCGTGACGTTATTTTCCACGCCCAGCAGCATTTTGCCGTAGAGCTCGTAGCCAACCGGCGGCAGCACCACGGCGTGCCGCGACGCCACCGCCGCGTCGCGCCAGATGCGCTGCAGCGGGCTGGTATCGGCGAAACCGGCCGAGCCGTGCGCGAACAAAAGCTTGTCGATGGCTTGCGTGATCTTCTCGACGACATAGCCGGTGTCGGCGCGGACGCGGGCGCGAACCAGCATGTCCGGATAGACGCCGCGCGCCGCGGCATCGTCGATGTCGTCGGCCGCCCGGTAGGCGTGGAAATGCGCGGTGTCGATCATCATCGCCGCTTCGGCAAGCTGCAATTGGAAGCCGACCGAGGAGCTTTGCTTCTCGAAGAACGTGTAGGCGATGGTCCGCGAGCCGGCTTTTTGCCGAACGAATTGCAACGCCGCGCGGCCCAGTCCGAGGATCGGTCCCACCAGAATGATGGAGAGGATCGGAACGAAGGCCGAGCGATAGAGCGGCTCCCGGTCCCGCGCTTCGCTCGCATAGTCGCCCTCGATGGCGCGCGGCACCGAAAAAATCCGGTGCTGCGGAATGAAGATATCGTGGGCTTTGAGGCAAATGCTGCCGGACGATTTCATGCCGGCGACGAACCAGGTGTCGACGCGCTCCAGGTCCGCCATCGGAATGAGCGCCAAGCCCTGGTCGATCGATTGGCCGGCGTCGTCGACGACCGGCATGCCGAGCACCGCCCATTGCGCGTGCCAGCCGCCTGAATTGTAGTGCCATGTCCCGGTGATGCGAAAACCGCCGTCCACTTTCTTGGTCGTCGCCGTCGGATTGAGCACGCCTGACACCCGCGCGTCGGGATCGGCGCCGAACACTTCGTCCTGCGCCTTGACCGAATAGAGGCTGGTCAGCCAGCAGCAGATGTTATTGAGGTTCACCACCCAGGCCGTCCCGCCGTCGGCCTCGGCGATGGCCGCGCTGACGTCGAGCATCGCGCGGGTGTTCATTTCCCATCCGCCGTAACGCTTTGGCGTGCAGACTTTCATCAGGCCGGCCTGCTTGGCGGCCTGGATGCTTTCCTCCTCGACCCGCCGGTTGGCTTCGCCGGCCGCCGCATTCTTGCCGAACAGCGGCGCGAGCTCGCGCGCCCGGGCCACAAGCTCCTGGACGGTGGGCGCGGCGAGGCTGTGGACGCTTGCAGTCTTGCTCATGGTCACTGCTCCAACTCCGCAGTCTGCCGGCTGCGCGCGCCTTCCCGCAACAGCGGGGAGGTCAGCACGATGTCCGAGGTTCGCTTGAAATGATCTTCGATAAGATCGCCGACGAGGCCGGCGTCGCGCGCCAGGCAGGCGTCGAGAATGCGTTTATGCTCGGCGTCGACGTTGCGGTTTTTGCGCGCCAGCGCCACGGACAGCAATCGATAGCGCTCGCTCTGCGCGTATAGCGTCGCGCGCAATGTCAGCATCCACGGGCTGTCGCAGCCCGCCGCGAGCGCGCCGTGGAAGGTCGTGTGCGCAGCGACCCACGCCGGGTTCAAGTGCGCGGCCGGCTGGCCGATCATCATCGGAATGCGATGCATCCGATGATAGGCGGCGACGATGGAGGTTTCCCATTCAACGTCGCCATGCACGACGGCCGAGCGCAGGCAAAGCTGCTCGATGGTAATGCGCGTCCGGGTCAGGTCTTTCAATTCCTCGACCGAAACCGGCGTGACCGAATAACCCTTCTGGGCCATCGCCACCGTCCACTTTTCCGCAGAAAGACGCGACAGCGCTTCGCGAACCGAACCAGGGCTGAAGCCGAGGCGCTCGGCAACGTCGCTGATGATGATCTTGACGCCCGGCGCCAGGCGACAATCGAGGATTTCCGCCAGCAGCGCCTCATAAGCCTGGTCGGCCTGGGTGGCGGCGGGTTCGATGCTGGCCAGCCTGTTCATGCCACTGAGCATGCGGCATCGCGAATATGCAGGCAATATAAATATATTTTATGTTGACAAATATCTTCGTTGGGACTGGACTACAAAAGCGGAAATCTCCGGCAGGATCGCGGCGCCATGCGATCGCGGCGCGACCGGCGGCAAGGCGCCTAATGACAAAAAGGACGATGCGATGACGGCAATGCAAGGATTCATCAAAGCGAACCGGCGCCCCGGCGAACTCGGCATTCATTCGCTCGATCATTTTCACTTCGCCGTACCGGACCTCGCCGTTGCCAAGAATTTCTATTCCGAATTCGGCCTCGATATCGGCGAGAAGGGCAATCTTCTGACCATGAATACGCATGGCCATCCGCACCGGTGGGGGACGATCGGGGAAGGTCCGCGCAAGAAGCACGGCTATGCGTCGTTTGCCGCCTTCGAGGACGATATCGACAGGTTTGCCGAGCGCCTGCAGGCGATGGGCATCAAGCGCCTCGATCCGCCGAACGGCATCGATTCCAACGGGCTGTGGTTTCACGATCACGACGGCAATCTGGTCGAGATCAAGGTCGCGGAAAAATCATCGCCGGGCGAGAAAACGCAGTTCAGCTTCAAGCCGACCGGTCCGGGTCAGCGCGGCGCTCCGTTCCGCCGCGAAATCCGGCGCACGCAGCCGCGCCGCCTCGCGCATGTTCTGTTTTTCACGCGCGATGTGGCCAAGGCGATCACGTTCTACACTGGCGTGCTCGGCCTGCGGCTATCCGACAAATCGAGCGACAATGTCGCGTTCCTGCACGGCATCCATGGCAGCGATCACCACATGATTGCCTTTGCCCGCTCGGAGGCGCCCGGCCACCATCATTTCAGCTGGGACGTCGGCTCGGTCGATGAGATCGGGGTAGGCGCCATGCACATGCTCGACAAGGGATTTGCCAAAGGCTGGGGCCTGGGGCGCCACGTGCTGGGCTCCAATTATTTCCATTACGTGCGCGATCCTTGGGGCAGCTACAGCGAATATTCCGCCGATATCGACTACATCCCGGCGACCTGCGACTGGCCCAGCGGCGATCATGCGCCGGACGATTCTTTTTATGCATGGGGCCCGAACGTGCCCGAAGATTTCGTGCATAATTTCGAAGCGTAAAGCGCGCCGAGCCGCGGCGCGCTGTCCGAAATAATTCCGGCCAAAAGACTTTTACCGCAGAATTTTACTGCGCGGCTTCGATATTGTCGGACGAAACCTTGGGCGCGTCGGCCATCACCTGGGTGATGACCTCTTGCGATTGCGGCAGCAGGCCCGCGGCCTTGGCGCCGATGGCGGCTTCGATGCGGCCTTCCATGCCATGCCAGAACGCAAAATCGTTGAAGCGGCTGTCCTCGATGGCGGCGAGCATGACCGCGGCGAGGAAGGGCAGGCTCTGCACCACGAGGACAAGAGCAAAAATATTGATCTCGTGGACCTGCTTGTAATTGGTAACGACCAGGGTCGTTGCGCCGACCAGCAGGAGCGCCGCGACCACCGCTTCCCAAAAGGCGGGGAAATCCGGCCCCTTGCGCGCCACACCGCCTTTGGCGGTCCGCAAGAACGGCATGCGCTCGTGGATCACGCCAAGCCCGACCGAGCGCGCCACGGTCCATTGCAGTGACATGGCGGCGGCGACCGCGCCCAGCATCTGCCCGGGTGTCGCGCGCACGCGCAGCCGGTACAGCATGACAAAATGGGCGACCGACACCGTGAACGCGGCGATGATCGGCAAAGTGAGAATGCGGTCCGGCACCGCGATATTGGCGAACGCGACAAACGGCACCCAGAGAATATTGAGGAGCGCCACGACGACGCCGATCGCGTCGGAGCCGAGCCAATTGAGCCAGCCAAAACCGTATTCGCGCTTCTGCTCGCGGGTAAGTCCGCCGGCCCCTGGCAACAGCCGCCGCCAATGCTTGCGCACGAGCTGGAAGCCGCCGAACGCCCAGCGATGACGCTGCCGCTTATAGGCTTCGAAAGTATCGGGCAGCAGCCCGTGGCCGTAGCGGCGGTTGGTGTAATGCGCGGTCCAGCCGCGCTCGAGAATGCTCAAACCGAGATCGGTATCCTCGACGATCGTGTCCGACGACCAGCCGCCGGCATCCGCGATCGCGGCGCGGCGGATAAGGCACATGGTGCCATGCATGATGACGCCGTTGAATTCGTTGCGCTGCACCATGCCAATGTCGAAGAAGCCGGCATATTCCGCATTCATGGCGGTGTGCATCAGCGAGCGGCCGCCGTCGCGATGATCCTGCGGGGATTGCACGAAACCGACGCGCGGATCGGCGAACAGCGGGGTGAGGTCCTTCAGCCAGGTCGGATCGAGCACATAGTCGGCATCGATGGTGGCGACGATCTCGGCGTCCGGCGCGGTATGCGACAACGCCAGCCGCAGCGCGCCGGCCTTGTAGCCGGTCAAATTCTCCACCCGCACGAATTTGAAGCGCTCGCCAAGCTCGCGGCAATGATCCTCGACCGGCCGCCATAGCGCCGGATCCGGCGTATTGTTGATCACCACCACGCATTCGAGGTTCGGATAATCGATGCGCGCCACCGCATCGAGCGTGGCGTTAAGCATTTCCGGCGGCTCGCAGCAGGCCGGCACGTGGATCGAGACCTTCGGCCCGTAAGCCTCGGGAACCAGAGGCGGTGCCGTAGCGAGCCGCCGCGGCGGGCGGCCGAACACGATGGCCGCGATCTCTTCCATGCGCGCGAGCGCAATCGCCACAAGCGGCACCATGAGAACGATGCCGAGGCCAAGGGCGAAGGCCGCTCCCGGCACGAAGTAGTGGCCCTTCCAGAAAGCGACGATAGCCGAACCCCAGGCGCCGACCGCATTGGCCGACACCGCCAGCAACAGCGCCTGGCTGAAGCTCACGCCCGCCATGGCCAGGATCGGCAGCGACAGTAAGAGCCCGAACAGCACGGCAAGCCCGGCCTGCTTGGGATAGTCGGGATCGGTGATGGTTCCGGTCCAGGGGAATTTCGGCTGCCGATCGGCATCGAACAGGCCCCAATAAGGGCCGACGCCGCCCTCCATTGTCTTCCACGGCTGATCGATGCCTTCGACGATGTTGTAATCGATGCCGTAGGATTCCGCGCGGTTGACGAAATCGCGCAACACCTGCGCTTGCGCCATCCGTCCGGGGACGGCTTGATGGAAGTTATAGCCCGCGCTCGGCCAGCCAAATTCGGCAATGACGATCCGCTTGCCGGGGTGCATCTGCCGGAGCTTGTCGTAAAATTCGATGGTGTGATCGACCGCGGTCGCGGCACTAAAGCCTTCCCAATACGGCAGGATATGCGCGGCAATGAAGTCGACCGCCGAGGCGAGTTCCGGATGGTCGATCCAGACCGTCCAGATTTCACCTGTCGTTACAGGGACTGGGCTCGATCGCTTCACCTTTTGGATGAGCTTGATCAGGTCCGGGACCGTCATTTCGGCCCGCAGCGTGGTCTCGTTGCCGACCACGATGGCGTCGACATTGCTATAGTGCCGGGCGAGATTGAGCGCAGACGCGATTTCGCGCTCGTTGCGGGCCTGATCCTTGTCGATCCAGGCGCCCACCGTCACTTTGAGGCCGAATTCGGCGGCAATCGGCGGCACGAGCTCGGCGCCGCCGGTCGCCGAATAGGTGCGGATGGCCCGCGTGTAGGGGGCAATGGCCGCCAGATCGGCCCGGATCTGCTCCGCCGTCGGGCGCGGACCGGAATCCGGATGCGATGAATCCTTAAACGGGGAGTATGAGACGCTGGCGAGTTGGCCGGTGAAATCCGGGGCGGTCGCCACCGGTCTCATGAGGGCCCAGATGCCGGCGTGCACGCACGCTACGAGCGCGAGCACGGCAGCCACGGTGCGCATGGACTCTTACCAACGGGGCGGAACGACACGGGCCCGAACCTGCCCCCAGGTTCGACTAGGTCGTAAGGGTGAGGCAACCTTGCGAACGGCAGAACTAAACTAACGCTGCGAAATGGCGAATTCAAGACAAGTTGCGCAGCGCAGCAAAAATTTGGCGATCAGATAGTGGTTTTAACGAACGGCGGAACCGCTAGCGCGTCGTGGTCGGGCTTGGTGCCGCGGCAGCAGGCGTGGCAGGGGCGGCGGCCGGAGCGGCTGCGACTTCCCGAGACGGGTTGATCCAGCAGGCGAGCACCTGGCCGTTCAAGCTGTCTGGGGTCTTCGGATCGACCGCGTTGGAATGGAGCACCAGACAGCGGAAAGCCGCCTGGATATGGCCGCTCGGACAGCCGAAGCGATCGTAAAGATCGAGGTGGCGGAATGCGGTATCGAGGTCGTCGCGCCACAACAGGCTCACGACGCGGCGGCCGAGCCAGACGCATTCGGGATTGCCGGCCGGCCCGTTAATGGCGCGTTGCGCTTCGCCGTATTCGTCGACCTTCTGCGGCTCTTTGCCAGCCTCTTGTCCGGCCGGGGTCGGGCTCTGCTGCGCCGGCGCCGAACTGGTGCTTTGGGCGAAAGCGGGATGGACGACGGCACCGGCTGGCAAGAATAGGCACGCGGCGATAGCCAATCCGCTGACACTATTAAGCACGCGATGGGGCATGGTTCCCTTGGATCGTTGGGCCAAGATTAGCCAATAAGACGGACGTTCCCCGAACCCGTTGCGGCCGTTTGTCCGGCTCGAATTTTGACATTCGATCGACAGAGTTCGATCGACGCCGTTTTGGCCACCGGATTGAGCCGCCATTGCGGCGGTCCGCCCGAATGCGCCGTGCCGACATCACCTCAACTGCGGGCGTTTGTCCAGCGCGCGAGGCGGCGCGCTTGGCATGATCACGCGGCAAGGCTAATGCGAGACGATGTCACGGTTTCCCGACGGCAATGCTTCCGCGGCGCTTGCGCATTTCGCGCTGACTGCGCTCGCGGTCGCCGCCGTGTGGTGGTGGCTCGGCGCGCCGGTGAGGCTGCCGGCCTCGCCGCTTGCCCATGGCGGTAAACTCTACTGCGTTTCTTATTCGCCGTTTCGCGACGGCCAGGATCCACTGATCGACACCACGCGGGTCACCGCACAACAAATCGACGAAGATTTGACGCTGTTGTCGCGCTACACCGATTGCGTCCGCACTTATTCCGTCGATATGGGCCAGGACCAGATCGCCGCCATCGCCCAGCGGCACGGCATGACGGTGCTGCAGGGCATCTGGCTGTCGCATGACGCGGGGCGCAACCGCGAGCAGATCGCCACCGCCGTCGCTTTGGCCAAACGCTATCCCGACACCATCCGCGCCATCATCGTCGGCAACGAAGTGCTATTGCGCGGCGACCTTTCTCTTGCCGATCTCGAAGCCGATATCCGCGACGTGAAAGCGCAAGTGACGCAGCCGGTCACCTATGCCGACGTCTGGGAATTCTGGCTGCGCTACAGCGACCTGCAAAGCGCGGTCGATTTCGTCACCATCCACATCCTGCCCTATTGGGAGGACTTTCCGATCCCGGCGGATCGGGCCGCGGCGCATGTCGACGAAATCCGCAAAAAAGTCGCCGGCGCCATTCCCAACAAAGACATCCTCATCGGCGAATTCGGCTGGCCGAGCGAAGGCCGCATGCGTGAGGGGGCGCTGCCGTCGCCCGTCAACCAAGCCCGCGTCATCGCCGACACCTTGGCGCTCGCGGAGCGGGACAATTTCCACGTCAACGTCATCGAAGCGTTCGATCAGCCCTGGAAACGTCAGCTCGAAGGCGCGACCGGCGGCTATTGGGGGATGTTCGACCGTGCAACGCAGACGCCGAAATTCAGCTTCGACGGCGTCGTGTCTGATCATCCGGACTGGATGTTTCAGGCGCTGGCCGGAGTTTTACTCTTAGCGTTCAGCTTTGCCGCCGCTGCCATTGCCGCGCGCGGCAAACTTGTCCCGCCAATGTTCTGGCTGCGGATCGCCGCCTTGACGTTCCTGCCCGCCGTCCTGTTCGGCTGGACGCTCGAGCGGGTGCCGATCGACAGCTTTACCGCGGGCAGCTGGCTGCGGTCGCTGGCGTTTGCCGCGGCTGCGGCCGCGGCGCCGATTGCCTGCGCGGCCGCCTGCGCGACCGGCCGGCGTGTGCCAGATTTCGCCGCCGTGCTGTCGCGGCCGGGTGCGCGGTTAGACGGCTTAAGCATCGTCCTTGGCGTCATTCTGATCGTGCTTACGCTGCTGTCGGTGGAGACCGCGCTCGGCCTGGTATTCGATCCGCGCTACCGCGATTTGCCGTTCGCGCCGCAGAGCGGCGCGGCGCTGCCGTTTCTCCTGTTGGCGCTGTTGTCGCCACGGCGGTTCGGTTCCCGCGCCATGGCGGAGAGCATTGCCGCGGCGGTACTGGCGCTCTCGGCGCTCTATATCGCTTTCAACGAGAGCTTCGCCAACTGGCAAGCGATCTGGCTTTGCGCCGGCCTGTTTGCGCTCGCCGTCATTCTGGAGCGGGCGCGGGCCGCGCCAGGCTGAGGATCAACAGCCCGGCGGCCAGCGCCGACAGATCGGCATTGTGCAAGACCACGCCGAAACCCGCGGCCGCGAGCGCCACCGTGGCCAGCACCAGCGACGGCCGTATCAAATTGAGCGCGGCGGCGGCGAGCGCCACGCCGCCGAAAACCCGATGATGGAACAAGACGATCGCCAGGCGGAACGTGCTGCATAGCCAGGTCTGCAGCCCGGCCTGACAGGCCAGTTCCGTAGTGCTGTTCTCAAATGCCATGTAGCGGATGTAGAGCGCCTCGCCGACCGACAGGAAGGCGACGATCAGGAGCCAATTGGTCTGGCGCGCGGTAGGCAGAAATAACGGACGGCGCATCGGTGTCCTCGCCTGGGCCTGCCGTCAGCCAAATCACGAGAAGCCCGATCGTGCAACCGCGCGGAACGTTGGCCGATCAAATAGTTGGCCGATCAAATAGTTGGCCGATCAAATATCAGGGCGAGGTCAGCGCAGCGCCAGATGCTGACCGTCAAAAATGGTCGGCTGGCAGTAAAGCCCCGCCACCGTGAGCTGGCTGCAAAGCTCCGCCGCCGCTCCCGGTTGCGCGATCGGCCCCGCTATTAGCCGCAATTCGATGCGGGTGGTATGCGGGATCTCCCTGACGGCGATGATCGGGTCCAAGTCGACAAAAAATTGCGGATGCGACGTGCGGATCGCGGCCCAGCGCAGGCGCAAGGCCTGGATCGTGAGGCCGGAGCCGATATCGATGCCGAATTGCATATGCGACGATGACGGCTGCACCGATGACGGCTGCGACGATGACGGCGCGGCAGTCTCGGACGCCGCTTTGATGGTCGCGGGCGGTGCCGCGAAGGCGCCATCGGCAAACGCCGGCACCGAAGCCGACAGCGCCGCGGTCGCCGCAACCGAAGGTCCATCCTCGGCGCGACTTTCGTTGGCGGCTTTGATCTGTTTGCTGATCGAGCCGGTGACGTCCTGCACGTCCTCTTCGACGGCGGCCAGCCGCGATTCAATCCGCTCATCGTCAACCGAAAGCCGCCGCAGCGCCTCGCCAAGGCGCTGCGTCTCGGCCTGAGCATCGAATTGTGCGCTGGGCGCGGGCCTTGGGCGGTGCAAAATCAGCGCGATGCGATTTTCCGCAACTTCGCTTTGGCTGGTCAGTACAACGATCAGCAGTGTTGCCGCCGCTGCCGCGCCCCATAATGCCGCACTCTGCAAGCGCTCCATCGTGAAGCGCTTCTTTGGCACCCTCAGCGTCTCTGCTCGCACCATACCGGGAAGCGGCGCCGGTGCAGTCGGCGGCGGTTCCGCTCTCAAGGCATCGACGAGATCGATCATGCGGCGCCCGCCACGGGTCGAGTGCACAGGTTCCAAGGTGAGTCCGGTCAAATCCGCATTGCAGACGAATCAGCGGTCGGTCGAATCAGTGCTAAAAATCTAGCAGATTCCCCGGTTAAGGGCCTCGTCGGCGCGGCGTTGCAGGCGGCGCTTCGCGCTTGCCGGCCGGATTCGCAGGCTTTCGGCCCTTGCTGGCGTCCGCTAAGACGTTAAGCCGCGGGGGTTGCGAGGAGATTAAATGGAACGCCGAACGTTGGCTCGGACCTGCCTTGCGATCGTGCTTGCGGCCGGCGAGGGCACGCGCATGCGTTCGGCGCGGCCGAAGGTGCTGCATGCGCTCGCCGGCAAAACGCTGCTTGCTCATGTGCTGGATACTGCCGCCAAAACCGGCATTACCGCGACCGCCGTTGTCATTGGACCTGGCCAGGACGCCGTGGCCGCGGAGGCAAAGCGGATAAGCCCGGATGCCGCCATTTTCGTGCAGGCCGAGCGGCGCGGCACGGCGCAGGCTGTGCTCGCGGCGAAACCAGCCATCGCCGAGGGGCCGGATGAGATTTTGATCCTCTACGGCGACACCCCGCTCATCCGGCCGCAGACGCTCGAGCGCCTGCGCGCCCCGCTCGCCGAAGGCGCAGCGCTTGCCGTGCTCGGCTTCCGCCCGGCCGATCCTTCGGGTTACGGGCGCCTGATCGTCAAGGATGGCGAACTTGTCGCTATTCGCGAAGACGCCGACGCCAGCACCGCCGAGCGCGGCATCGCGCTATGCAACGGCGGGCTGATGGCACTCGCCGGCAATCGCGCGCTTGCGATTATCGAGCAGATCGGCAACCGCAATCGTAAAGCCGAATTCTATCTGACCGATGCGGTCGAAATCGCGCGCGGCATGAAGCTGCGCGCGGTCGCGGTCGAAGTCGAGGAGGACGAGGTGCGCGGCATCAACAACAAGGCTCAGCTCGCCGAAGCCGAAGCGGCGGCGCAACGCCGGCTGCGGCAGGCCGCGCTCGAAGCCGGCGTCACGCTCATCGCGCCGGAGACGGTTTTTCTTTCCGCCGATACCAAATTCGGCCGCGACGTAACCGTCGAGCCCTATGTGGTGTTCGGCGAGAAAGTCACGGTCGACGACGATGCGGTCATCCATTCGTTCTCGCAACTGGCCGGGGCGCATGTCGGCAAGGGCGTGTCGGTCGGGCCGTTTGCGCGCTTGCGTCCGGGCACGCGGCTCGGCGAGGGCGCCCGCATCGGCAACTTCGTCGAAGTCAAGGAAGCGCTGATCGAGGCCGGCGCCAAGGTCAACCATTTAAGCTACGTCGGCGATGCCTTCGTCGGCGCCAATGCCAATGTCGGCGCCGGCACCATCACCTGCAATTACGACGGCAGCGACAAGCATCGCACCACCATCGGCAAGAACGCCTTCATCGGTTCGAATTCGGCGCTGGTGGCGCCGGTCGAGATCGGCGAGGGTGCCTATATCGGCTCCGGCTCGGTGATCACCGAGAACGTGCCGGCGGACGCGCTGGCGCTGGCGCGCGGCCGCCAGACCGTTAAGGAAGGCTGGGCATCGCGCTTGCGCGGGCTGAAGTTGCTCGGCAAAAAGAAGGCGCCGGCGCGGGATTAGCCGCAGCCGTGTCACCAAACGAAAACTATTTTGATTATCGCGATTGCAAGGGTTCGGCTTTAAACGTTCAAGGGTTCCGCGTTAATCGTTAACGGCGCTTTGGCGGCGCGGCAGGGGTAGATTTCAGCGCCATGTGCGGCATCATCGGAATCATCGGGCAGGAGCCGGCGGCGCCGCAGCTGGTCGACGCGCTCAAGCGGCTGGAATATCGCGGCTATGATTCCGCGGGCGTCGCCACGCTGGAGGGCGGCAAGCTCGTGCGCCGGCGCGCCGAGGGCAAACTCAAGAATCTCGAAGCCCGCCTGTCGCGGGAGCCGCTTCTCGGCACCATCGGCATCGGCCATACCCGCTGGGCGACGCACGGCCGGCCGACCGAGAACAACGCGCATCCCCACGCCACCGACAGGCTTGCGGTGGTGCACAACGGCATCATCGAAAATTTCAGCGAATTGCGGCGCGATCTGGAACGCACCGGCGTCAAATTCACGAGCGACACCGATACCGAAGTCATCGCCCATCTCGTCAGCGAGGAGATGAAGCGCGGCGCCTCACCGGTTGCCGCAGTCAAGGCGGCGCTGCCCAAATTACGCGGCGCCTTCGCGCTCGCTTTCCTGTTCGCCGGCGAGGACGATTTATTGATCGGCGCGCGGCAGGGCTCGCCGCTTGCGATCGGCTTTGGCGACGGCGCCATGTATCTCGGCTCCGACGCCATCGCGCTGGCGCCGTTCACCGACACCGTCAGCTACCTCGATGACGGCGATTGGGTCGTCATGACCCAGCGCGGCGCGGAGATTCGCGACCGCGACGGCCAAATCGTCGAGCGGTCCGTGCTGAAATCGCAGGCCTCGGTCATGCTCATCGACAAGGGCAATCACCGCCATTTCATGGCGAAGGAGATTCACGAGCAGCCCGAAGTCGTCGGCCATACGCTGGCGAATTATCTCGACATGGCCGCCGAACGCGTGACGCTGCCGTTTGATCTGCCGTTCGACTTCGCCAAGCTCGACCGCATCGCCATCGCCGCCTGCGGTACCGCTTATTACGCGGGCATGGTGGCGCGCTATTGGTTCGAGAACTTCGCGCAATTGCCGGTCGAGGTCGATATCGCCTCGGAGTTCCGCTATCGCGACGTGCCGCTCAAGCCCGGCAATCTCGCCATATTCGTCTCGCAGTCGGGCGAGACGGCGGACACGCTCGCATCGCTGCGCTACGCGCGCGCGCACGAGCAGCACGTGCTGTCGATCGTCAATGTGCCGACCTCAAGCATTGCGCGCGAGAGCGCGATCGTCATGCCCACGCTTGCCGGGCCGGAAATCGGCGTTGCCTCGACCAAGGCCTTCACGTGCCAATTGGCGGCTCTCGCCGCGCTGGCGATCGCCGCCGGCCGCGCCCGCGGTGTGCTGGCGGAAGCCGACGAGAAAGCGCTGGTGCACGGGCTGATCGAAATCCCGCGGCACTTGAACGAGGCGCTCGGGCTCGAGCCGCAAATCGAGCAGCTCGCGCGCGACCTCGCCAAGAGCCGCGACGTGCTCTATCTCGGCCGCGGCACGAGCTTTCCGATCGCGCTCGAGGGCGCGCTCAAGCTCAAGGAAATCTCCTACATCCATGCCGAAGGCTATGCCGCCGGCGAGCTAAAGCACGGGCCGATCGCACTGATCGACGAAAACATGCCGGTCATCGTGATCGCGCCGCACGACAAACTGTTCGAGAAGACCGTATCCAATATGCAGGAAGTCGCTGCGCGCGGCGGCAAGCTCATTTTGATGACCGACGCCGCCGGCGCCGAGGCCGCAATGCAGGCGGACGGTCAGTCACTCACCATGCTGACGCTGCCGGCGGTGCATCCGGCATTGGCACCGCTCGTCTATGCCGTGCCGGTGCAGCTTTTGGCCTATCATACGGCCGTCGTCATGGGCACCGACGTCGATCAGCCGCGGAACCTGGCAAAATCGGTCACCGTCGAATAGTCCGCTACTGGCGCGTATGCGAGCTGCGGCAGCGCCCGCGCGCTGTGCAAAGCCGAGTTCGGTCCATATATTGCTTTGATCTTGCGGGGCGACGGAACCGATGGCGAACGACAGCAATCAGCCTGTGAAAATATCGGGCCCACCGGCGAAATCGCCGGGCCTGATGAGCCGCATCCGCACTTATTTTCTCACCGGACTGGTCGTGGCCGGCCCGGGCGCCGTGACGCTGTGGCTGATCTGGTGGTTCGTCACCTGGGTCGACAATCTGGTGCGCCCGATCATTCCGGTGGCTTACCGGCCGGAAACTTATTTGCCGGTCAACATACCGGGTCTCGGCTTGATTATCGTCTTCGTCGCCTTGACGCTGCTCGGCTTTCTCACCGCGAACTTGATCGGGCGCAAGCTGGTCGCATTCGGCGAAAGCATTTTGAGCCGCATGCCGATCGTGCGGCCGATCTACCGCACCGCCAAGCAGATTTTCGAGACCTTGTTCTCGAAATCGGAATCGAGCTTCCGCCGCGTCGGCCTCGTCGAATTTCCCTCGCCCGGCATGTGGTCGCTGATCTTCCTCACCCAGCCGCCGAGCGCGGGCATTTCCGAGAAGCTGCCGGCGACCGAACACCTCTCGGCCTTCATGCCGTGCACGCCCAATCCGACGACGGGCTTCTTCTTTTATGTGCCGCGGCGCGACGTGGTCGATCTCGACATTACGGTCGAAGAGGCAATGACGCTGATCATGTCGGCGGGCATGGTGCAGCCCGGCGGCGAGCCGGCGCCGGCGGCCAAGCTTGCGGCCTTGGCGGAAACCGCCCGCGCCGCGCAAGCCGCTCGCCAAGCGGAGCCGACGGCAGCAAAATAGGGCAACGCGTGTCAACTGGGGGGCAGCGATGAATTTCTGGCAAGCAATCCTATCCGGGTTCTCCAATTATGTGACGTTTTCGGGCCGCGCCGTTCGTTCGGAATACTGGTACTGGGCCCTGTTCTCAGTGTTGGGCGGGTTGGCGGCCGAAATTCTCGACGCCGGCATTTTTTCGACCCATGTGCCTTCGGCGTCCCCGCTCAACAGTGTGTTCAATCTGCTTACGTTCCTGCCGAGCCTGGCGATCGCGATACGCCGGCTGCACGATATCAACCGTAGCGGCTGGTGGGTCCTGGTCGCCTTCACGATCATCGGCATTTTCGTTTTGCTGTATTGGGCCTGCAAACGCGGCACGGCCGGTCCAAACCGGTTCGGCCCGGATCGGCTGCAAGGCAGCGAATATTTCAGCCCGCACTTAACAGCCTGATCGCCTCATCGCGGGCGAACAGATAGAGGAGATCGCGCAAGGCTTCGCCGCGCGGCGACTTTAACGCCGGATCTCGCGAGAGCATCAATGTCGCGTCGTCGCGCGCGGCGGCGAGCAGCTTGGCGTGGAATTCCAGCCGCGCGACGCGGAAACCGGGATCGCCGCTTTGCCGGGTACCGAGCAAGTCGCCTTCGCCACGCAGCCGTAAATCTTCTTCGGCGATGCGGAAACCGTCCTCGGTCTCGCGCATGATCGCGAGCCGCGCCTTGGCCGCCGGCCCGAGCGGCGCGCGGTACAACAGAATGCAGGTCGAGCGCTCGGTGCCGCGGCCGATGCGGCCGCGCAATTGATGCAGTTGGGATAGCCCAAAGCGTTCGGCGTGCTCGATCACCATGACGCTTGCCTCCGGCACGTCGACGCCGACCTCGATCACGGTGGTGGCGACCAGAAGCCGCGTCTCGCCATGGGCGAAGCGCGCCATGGCGCGATCCTTGTCGGGACCGCGCATCTTGCCGTGAACCAGATCGACCGCGTCGCCGAAGCGCTTCTGCAGCGCCTTGTAGCGCTCCTCGGCGGCGGCGAGATCGATGCTCTCGGACTCTTCGACCAGCGGGCAGACCCAGTAGACGCGGCGCCCGGCATCGAGCGCACGCGCCACCGCCTCGATCACTTCGGGAAGCCGATCGAGCGGCACCGCGCGGGTGTCGATCGGCTTGCGGCCGGCCGGCTTCTCGCGCAATTCGGATATCTCCATGTCGCCGAAATAGGTGAGCACCAAGGTGCGCGGGATCGGCGTTGCCGTCAGCACCAACAGATCGACCGCTTCGCCTTTGCGCGCCAAAGCGAGGCGCTGATGCACGCCGAAACGGTGCTGCTCGTCGACAATCGCCAGAGCGAGGTCGCGGAAGGCGACGTTTTCCTGAAACAGCGCATGAGTGCCGACCACGAGATCGATGTCGCCTGCGGCGAGGCCGGCGAGAATCTCATCGCGCTCACGGCCGCGTTCGCGGCCGGTGAGGATGGCGAGCCGGAGACCGGCGGCCTTTGCAAGCTCCGCGATGGTGGCGAAATGCTGCCGGGCCAGAATTTCGGTCGGCGCCATGAACGCCGCCTGCCGTTTGGCCTCGATGACATGCGCGGCGGCGAGCAATGCCACCACGGTCTTGCCGGAGCCGACGTCGCCCTGCAGCAGCCGCAGCATGCGCTCCGGCCGCGCCAGATCGGCAACGATGTCGGTCACCGCGCGCGCCTGCGATGGCGTCAGCGCATACGGAAGCGCTTTGACAATCCGCGCGCGCAAGGCGCCCTCGGCCGCAACGCCGCGGCCGGCGCGCGTGCGCATATGCGCGCGCAAGAGCGCCAGCGCGAGCTGGTTTGCCAATAATTCGTCGTAAGCGAGCCGCGACCACGCCGCGCTGTCCGGCTTGATGTCGTCGGGCACCGCCGGGCGGTGGATGGCGCGCAGCGCATCGGCAAAACCGGGAAAGCCGTTGCGCTTGCGCCAAGCCTCGTCCTGCCACTCCGGCAGCGCCGGCAGCCGATCGAGCGCGTTCTCGATGGCTTTACGCAGCTGGTTCGGGCCGAGACCCTCGGTCAGCGGATAGACCGGATCGAGAAGCGGCAGATTGGCGAAGCCGGCCTCATCCACGACGCGGTCGGGATGCAGCATTTGCAGATGGCCGTCATAGAGCGTGACGACGCCGGAGACGTAACGAAGTTCGCCCTCGGGCAGGAGCTTTTCCAGATAGTCCTTGCGGGCGTTGAAATAGGTGATGGTGAGCGTGTTGGTGTCGTCGGCAGCGTCGATATTGTAGGGCGCGCGCGGCCGGTGCGGCGGCGGCGGCCGGTGGCGCTCGACGGTGACGGCGACGGTCGCCACGGTGTCGGGCACGACCTCGGAGAGTTTCGGCCGGTTACGCCGGTCGACGAAACCGGTCGGCAGATGGAACAGAAGATCGATGACGCGCGGCGGCTCGCCGTCCCGGCCGAAAAGCCGCGCAAGGATTTTGGCAAGCTTCGGCCCGATGCCGGGCAGCGCCGTGATGGCGGCAAACAATGGATTGAGGATCGGCGGGCGCATGGCTTCCGTTGCGTTTCCCGGGGGCAGCGCAGCACGAAGCGCAGCGGAGTGGTGCGCTGCAGACCCGGGACCGTTACAAGCGCCGCGCCTTGAGCAATCCCGGATCAGCGGTGCACCGCTGCGCGCTGCACCGCATCCGGGAAACGCGGCTTGGACCTTACCGCCAGAGAATAACTGACAGAGACTGAATCGCCGCTGACAATTATCGAGCCGCCCTCTATATAACGCTCGCCCGGCCGCGTCCGGGCTTTTGGCGTTGTGCATGATCCCGGAAGGATCATGCGCCAGCGAAAATGGAACACCATGACGGAACGATCGAGCGAAGGCCTGGATGCGCGGCGCAAGCGGCTTCTGTTCCGCTCCTGGCGGCGCGGGGTGCGCGAGATGGATTTGATCGTCGGCCGCTTTGCCGACGCGCATATCGAGGCATTCGACGACACGGCGCTCGACGATTTCGAGCGGCTGATCGAAGTGCCCAATGCCGAGCTGTATGCCTGGGTCACCGGCGAGGTGCGTGCGCCGGCCGAGCACGATAGCGCGGTGCTGCGGGCGCTCCTCGCTTTTCACGCCCACAACGCGACGGCCGGGGAGGGCACGTGACCGCGGCCTCTCGTCTCGTCCATTCGCCGGCGCAACGGCTCAGTGCCGGGCGGCCGCTGACGCTCGGCGGCGTTGCCGACGGCGCCGAAGGCCTGGTGCTGGCGGACCTAGCCCGCGCCATCGCCGCCCGCGAAAAACCGCCGGCGATTTCACTCGCGGTGGTCTGCCGCGACGGCCCACGCATGGCGACGCTGCATCGGGCGCTGGCGTTTTTCGCCCCCGATATCGAGATTTTGGAGTTTCCGGCCTGGGATTGCCTGCCTTACGACCGCGTGTCGCCGCATGCCGCGGTGGTGGCGGCACGCATGATGACGCTAGCGCGATTAGCCGCGGTCACAGGCCGCGAGCATCCCGCCATTCTGCTCACGACCGTCAATGCCATCCTGCAGCGCGTCCCCGCGCGTGCGGTCATGGCTCAGCAATCGCTGTCGGCCGCGCCCGGCAATATCCTGCCGATGGCCGGCATCATCGGCTGGCTCGATCTCAATGGTTTCAATCGCGCCTCGACGGTGCGCGAGCCCGGCGACTATGCGGTGCGCGGCGGCATCATCGATCTGTTCGCCGCCGGCATAGACGCGCCGGTGCGGCTCGATTTCTTCGGCGACACGCTGGAATCGATCAGAAGCTTCGATCCGGAAACGCAGCGCACCGAGACCGAGCTGCGCGCGCTCGACCTCGTGCCGATGTCGGAATTCCAGCTCACCAGCGACACCATACGGCTGTTTCGCACCGGCTATGTCGCTGCCTTCGGCGCCGCGACGCCTGACGACGTTCTTTACGAAGCGGTGAGCGAAGGCCGCCGCTACGCCGGCATGGAGCATTGGCTGCCGCTGTTCCACAAAAACCTTGAGACGCTGTTCGACTATCTGAGTGGCAGCCCCGTCGCCATCGAGCCGCTGGCCGAAGAAGCCGCCCACGAGCGGCTGGCGCAAATCGCCGACTACTATGACGCGCGCAAGGAAGCGCTCGATAAGAGCGACGGCGGCGCGTCCTATAAGCCGCTGCCGCCGGAGCGGCTTTATCTCGCCGAGGCGGAATGGCAGGCGCGGCTGGACGCTGCGGCACTCGCCAAGCTCACCCCGTTCTCCGCGCCGGACGGCTCGCCCGACATCCTCGAAATCGGCGCCCACGCCGGGCACAGCTTTTCCGCCGAGCGTGCCGCGCCCGGCGCCAATGTGTTCGAGGCCGTGACCAACCACGTCCACGCGCTGCAAGCCGCCGGCAAGCGCGCGGTGATCGCGCTGTGGAGCGACGGCTCACGCGAGCGCATGTCGCATGTGCTCGCCGAGCACGGGCTGCACAATCTCGCCAATGTCGCGTCGTGGCCGGCCGCGCAGGCGCTGCCGAAGCCGCAAGTGGCGCTCGCGGTGCTCGGGCTCGATTCCGGCTTCGAGACCGCCGACATCGCGCTCGTCACCGAGCAGGACATTTTGGGCGAGCGGCTTATCCGCGCGCGGCGGCAATCCAAGCGTGCCGACAATTTCATCGCCGAGGTGACGGGGCTGTCGGCCGGCGATCTCGTCGTGCACGTCGACCACGGCATCGGCCGCTTCATAGGCTTGCGCGCCATCGAGGCCGCCGGCGCGCCGCATGATTGCCTCGAAATCCATTATGCCGGCGGCGACAAATTGTTCCTCCCGGTGGAGAACATCGAGCTGTTGTCGCGCTACGGCTCGGAAGGCTCGGGCGTCGAGCTCGATCGGCTCGGCGGGGCGGGCTGGCAGACGCGCAAAGCGCGGATGAAAAACCGCATCCGTGAAATCGCCGGCGAACTTATCAAGATCGCCGCCGAGCGGCAATTGCGCGAAGCGCCGCGGCTTGCGGTCGGCGCCGGGCTCTACGACGAATTCTGCGCCGGCTTTCCCTATGAGGAGACCGACGATCAGCTTGCAGCCATCGCCGCGGTGAACAACGATCTCGGCTCGGGCCGCCCGATGGATCGCCTCATTTGCGGCGACGTCGGCTTCGGCAAGACCGAAGTGGCGCTGCGCGCCGCCTTCATCGCCGCCATGAACGGCAAGCAGGTCGCGGTGGTGGTGCCGACGACGCTCCTGTCGCGCCAGCATTTCAAGACGTTCTCGGAGCGGCTCAAAGGCTATCCGCTCCAGGTCGCGCAAGCCTCGCGGCTCGTTTCGGGAAAAGATCTCGCCGCGGTGAAGAAAGGGCTCGCCGAAGGCGCAGTCGACATCGTCATCGGCACCCATGCGCTGCTCGGCAAATCGATCACCTTCAAGGATTTGGGCCTGATCGTGGTCGACGAGGAGCAGCATTTCGGCGTCGGCCACAAGGAGAAGCTCAAGCAGCTCAAAGCCGAAGTCCATGTGCTGACGCTGACCGCAACGCCGATCCCGCGCACGCTGCAGCTTGCTCTGTCGGGCGTGCGCGAAATGTCGATCATCGCCACGCCGCCGGTGGATCGCCTTGCGGTGCGCACCTTCGTCTCGCCATTCGATCCGGTCACCGTGCGCGAGGCCTTGCTGCGCGAGCGCTATCGCGGCGGCCAGGCATTCTACGTGTGCCCGCGCATCGAGGACCTCGCCGGCGCCAAGGAGTTTCTCGACAAGGCCGTGCCGGAAGTGCGCGTTGCCGTCGCCCACGGACAGATGCCGCCGACCGTGCTCGAAGACATCATGGCGGCGTTCTACGACGGCAAGTTCGATATTCTCCTCTCCACCACCATCATCGAAAGCGGTCTCGATATCCCGACCGCGAACACGCTGATCGTGCATCGCGCCGACATGTTCGGCTTGTCGCAGATCTATCAGTTGCGCGGCCGGGTCGGCCGCTCGAAGCTGCGCGCCTATGCGCTGTTGACACTGCCGGCCAACCGGCGGATCACGCCGCAGGCCGAGCGCCGGCTCAAAGTGCTGCAATCGCTCGACACGCTGGGCGCCGGCTTCCAGCTCGCCTCGCACGATCTCGACATCCGCGGCGCCGGCAATCTCCTCGGCGACGAGCAGTCGGGCCACATCAAGGAAGTCGGCTACGAGCTTTATCAGCAGATGCTGGAAGAGGCGGTGATCTCGATGAAGGCCGGCATCACCGCGCCCGCCGCCGACAAATGGTCGCCGCAAATCACCATCGGCACGCCCGTGCTCATTCCCGAAGACTACGTCACCGACCTGCCGGTGCGGCTCGGGCTCTACCGGCGTTTGTCGGAAATCGAGGACGACCGCGATATTGACGGCTTTGCCGCGGAGCTCGTCGACCGCTTCGGCCCGTTGCCGGAGGAGGTCGAGTATCTCCTGCAAATCGTCGCCATCAAGACGCTGTGCCTGCGCGCCAATGTCGAGAAGATCGATGTCGGACCCAAGGGCGCGGTGCTGTCGTTCCGCGACAATCTTTTCTCCAATCCGGATGGACTAATCTCCTACATCGCCAAACACCCGGTCGGCGCCCGCGTGCGCCCCGACATGAAGGTGGTGTTCTTCGACGAATGGGAGACGCCCAAAGCGCGCATCAAGGGCGCGACGGAAATCTTGCGGGCGCTTGCCGGGATTGCGGAGAAGGGGAAGAAAGCGGCGTGACCGTGCCATGGTGACCCGTCGATGCCGCGTGGATTGTCGGATCAAGTCCGGCAACGACAAAGAATCCCGTCACCCTGAGGTGCGAGCAAAGCGTGCCTCGAAGGGCGACGGCCGAGGCGCCGGTGGCAGCATCCTTCGAGGCGCGCCTTCGGCACGCACCTCAGGATGAGGAGGGTCCTTCGCGCCTTGCATCTCGCAACGACCGAAACGTCACCGAATAGCGCAACACCTCCACCGCCGGGATAGAGTGCTCCCACTCCTCCCGCGAAGGCCCGCGCAAGAGATAAACCGAACGCGGATCGAGCCGCAGCGACGCGCGGTCCCAGCCGCTGCCGCGCTTTCTGCGCATGCAGAAAGTGCAGGGCGAGAGGAGCGAGACGCCGATCACGTCGTCGTAGTGCGGGCGGTCGCGATGCCAGCCG
>DATAWA010000076.1:0-23165 GCA_036267435.1 Xanthobacteraceae bacterium
ACCGCGCCGACGTCGCATTCAGGCCGCATCGGACGGCTGTCATCCGGCGGTGTCAGCGACGCGTCAACGGCTTTGCGTCGTTTGTCCGTCCTCCAGCAGGGAGACAATCGATGAACTGGGATCAGATTGAAGTCAATTGGATGGTGTTCAAGGGCGAGGTCCGCAACAACTGGGCCAAGCTCACCGACGAGGATGTCACCCGCATCGGCGGCCGCCGCAGCGAACTCGTGCGCCGCCTGCAGGCGCGTTACGGCTTCGCTAAAGCCGAAGCCGCACGCGAGATCGAAGCTTGGATGAAGGCGCAGCGCAACGCCGCCTGAGGGACGCCGCAGCAAACCTTTATGGGTAAAACTTCATCGAGGACGCCTAAAAGGCAAGCGGCCCCCTGCCGCGGGCGAGGGAGCCGCTACCAATGATCCGCGTCCGCCTTCGGCCGCTCGCCGCCGAACAGCGCGACGCCTTGAGGAGACAAAAATTGCTTGAACGCCGTCCATGACACGAAGACGGTGTAAGGACCCTCCACGTAGGGGCCCACGGCGTAAGGCGAATAGTGGAACGTCAAGCCGGAGCTTTTGCCGGCTTCGGTCGACGGCACAAGCGTTACCGGCCCAAGCTCGAGCAGCCTCGGTTTGATGCCGTCGTTGATGAAATTATCCTGCCGCAGCTCCTGTTCCGGCGTCATCTTATCGGCGGCCACCGTGTCGTCGCCGTAGCCGTTGATGCCCTTGGCGAGCTTGGCGGCCGCGACCGCGAGCTTGGCCGCGTTGGCCAACGCCATCATCGTCGGGCCGTCGTCGGCCGTTTCATTGAACAAGGGGCGAATACTGACGCGTCGGCCAGTGCTTTTGTCCCACAGGATCGTGTCGATCTCCTGGTTGGGATGGGCGCCGCCTTCGAAGGTGCCGTCGCTGCGCACCACGCTCACATAGCGTTCGATCACCGAGCGCAATTCATAGGTCCGGTCATACGACCATTGCAGATCCCGAAAGGATTTCGGATCGCTGCGCCATTGCGCGGCGGCGTCCAACATAGCCTTATCCGCCCAGTGTCTGCCTTCGATGAGGCAATTGGCATAGAGCCCGGCAATCGGTTTGAGCGCCGGGTCGACGGTAACGGACACCTCGACGTATTTCCTCTCGACCGAGATTTGCGGTGCGGCCGCGAAGGCCGGAGTCGGCGGTACGAGTTGCAAGGCGGCGATCGCCGCTGCCACGGCAAGAGGCCGCCGCCCCATGCCCGCTCGAAAACCGATCATGTCCGCCCCCGCAACAGATTCGCCGCAAAATGTCAGAACGTGCCTTGCCGATTAGGCAGGGAGCGGCGGACTGACATCGCTTTACGGCAAAATCGCGAAGGCGCGGGCGGGAAAGCCAAGACCATTCTTGACTTTGGGCCAGGTGACGACGATGAGCGCGCCGGTTTCCGGCACTTTGTCCAGATTGGCCATGACCTCGATCTGATAATGGCCGTGCTCCAGGATCCAGGTCTCCGAATCCATCTTTTCGGTGGTGTCGGTGTCCATGGCCTCGTGGCCGGTCGCCGTCACGCCGCGCTTTTCGTAGAGGTATTTGATCGTATCGAATGACCAGGCGGGAAACGGCTGGCGCTTGAAGCGCTCGGGATCGGTATCCCAGTCCTTGTACATGTCGGTTCGCAAGGCGGCGAAGGCGCCCTTCGGCACCTGTCCATGCGCGCGCTCCCAGGCCTTCAGATCGGCGACCGAGAATGCATGGTTGGGATCTTTGGCGAGGTAAGGCGTATCGTCGAGCACGACCAGCCGCATAATCATTTGTTTGAGCGGAATCTGGTCCATGGTGATGCCGTCCTGGGCAAAATGAGCCGGTGGATCGACATGGGTGCCGTATTGCCCGACCATCTGGTAATAAGTGGCGCGGAATCCATCCTTCGGAATCGTATAGGCCGCACCGGTCTTGGGATCGCTTGCCGGCGAGAATTTGGCTTGGCCGAAGCCAGCCCAGACTGGCGTGTCCGGACCGAACGAATGGGTGAGATCGACGAATTTTTTGATGGCGATGATGCGATAGGCGCGATCGAGATCGGATTCGGCGAATGCCGGCGATGAGCATGCCGCCACAGCACAGAAAAGGCCGGCAAAGAGGATCGCCGCAGCGCGACGTTCAATCGACTTTTTCATAAAACCCTCCGTCCGCGCGAGGAACGCTGCGCCGTCCTATTCCAGGCCCGATGCGCGAAACGCATCGACATAGCGCCGCATGGTTTCGCCCGACGACCAGACCGCGTTTTGCTTGAGCCAGTCTTGCGATATGTCGGGCGCCAGCCGCTGCAAGGTTTGCAGCGCATGTTGCGCCTCGGGCGACTTGCCCGCCAGCGCCAGATTGATGATCAAGGCGCGATGGGCGGTTGGCGAATTCGGGCTGTAGACCGTCGCATTGCTCGCGAACCTGATCCCACGCCGATAGTCCTCGGTGGCAAATGACGCCGTCGCGCGAACGTTATCGTGGGCGCCGGCATAGCCCCGCGCCAGCAAATCCCGCGGCGCCAGCCGCTCCGCCATGTCGGCGTGCGCCAGGACATCGGCGTGATGCCCGGCATAGGTCGAACCGAGCGCCAGAAAATAGTGACCGACGGCAAAGTTCGAATCGAGCGCGATCGCGCGCCGGCATGGCAGGATCGAGTCTTCGGGCTGTTTCCAGATCGATGCGTAACCGAGCGCGGCGTGGGCCCAGGGTTCGTCGGGGTTGAGTGCCAACGCGGTGCGCGCTTCGTTCAGTGCCGCGGGGACGACGTCTCGCCGTTCCGCCCAGCTCATATGCACCCGTAGCGTCGTTATGATCGACAGCAGACTGTGATTTTGCGCCGAGGCAGGATCGATCGAAACGGCCTTGCGCAGAAGTGCATGCGCCGTCGCAACCTTGCGCCGGTCGCGGGTATTCATCAGCGACAAGGCGCGCACGACGCACTCCCAGGCACCGAGGCTGCCGATCGATTTATGCCGCGAGCGCATATGCTCGGCGAGATAGAGATGCGGTTCGACTGCTGCGAGGATTTTTTCGCAAATCCGGTCGTAGAGCCGCAGACTAACCGGTCCCTCGATGTCGTAACGTTCGGCCCAGATTTGGTGCTCGCCGAAGCCGTCGATGAGTTGGACGGTGAGACGGACGCGTCCGTCCATGCGGCGGATGCTGCCGTCGACGAGATAGCGGACGCCGAGCTTGCGCACGATCTGGCCGATGCCGAGCGATTGTCCCTTCAAGGCAAAGCATGACGTGCGCGTTGCCACGTACAGCCAATTGACCTTGCCCAGCGCCGTAATCAAATCCTCGGTTATGCCGTCGCTGAGAATGTCCTGACGGGGGTCGCCGCTCAGATTGGCGAACGGAATGACGGCGATGGTGGGATGGTCGGTCAGGATTGCGCGATTGCGCTCATCGTCTTTCGCATGCGGGATCGCAGATTGACCATTATCCTCGACGACGGCGCCGACAAAGCGGAATCCCTTCTTGCGCAGAGTGCGGATGAAGCGCTGCTCACCGCCGGTATCGCCGACGGCCTGCCGCGCCGCGCTGACGCGCATGTCGATCGCGGCGTCGGAAACCGCGCGCCCTTTCCAGACCTTGTTCCACAGTTCGTCCCGGGCGACCACGCGCGCCCGATGGCGGATCAGGTATTCGAGCAGATCGAAGACCTGCGGCTCGACCGGGCATAATAAATTATCGCGGCGCAATTCCCGCGCCGCGAGGTCGAGAACGCAAGTGCCAAATCGGTAGATCAAGCCTCGTCGCCTTTGCCGTCGTCGACGATAGCGGAAAAAAAAGCGCACCCCAAGCCGATCTTTAGGTTTTCTTTAGGCGCGCCCGCGCCCCGGCGACTACGTTGGGCATCTTCCGTCGGGGGCTGTTTCACCCCCCTTTGCAACTGGAAGCTTTGGGGGGCCGGTGTCGGAGATGGCGCAGCTTGCTGTGGTGACGGCTTCGTTGAGCGCATTGCCCTTTGTCCCCGCGATCGCTTGGCGGCGCCGGTCATCACTGCGAGCCAAAGGCTGGAGCCGTTACCCGGGCTTGCGCTCGGTCGGCGGTCTCTTCCGTGGGCGCGGCGAAAAATCCTTACCCGTAGAGGGTTTCGAGGATTGGAAACTGCACTACCTTCGGATCGCCATCTCCGCACCTCCTTTCAAGCGTTAACCGCGTGCACGCGTTCAACGCGCCGGATGTCCGACATGCCGATGAGAGGAGAGCTGGTATCGCCGGCGCTGCGCGCCCGGCGGAGCGGCGGTGACGACGATGTCAGTTGGCAGGACCTCGGCGAGGCGTTCAATTCGCTCGACGCGGGCGTCGTGATTTTCTCGGCTATCGGCCTTTTTGCCACTCTTTTTTTGGCTGCACTGGATCCATCCACCGCGTCCGAAATCGCGGCAGCGATCGGACAGGTATTTTGAACGGCGGAAGCTTCGCCGCTTACGCCAAGCTCACGATTCCGGCAGCGGAATGAATTCGGTGGCATCGCCCGGAACGAGCTCAAAGCGGCCGGCTTTCCAATCGGCCTTGGCGGCTTCGATGCGGTCCTTGCGCGACGACACGAAATTCCACCAGATGTGACGCGGTCCGTCCATGGCAGCGCCGCCGACCACGACGATACGGGCGTCGGCCGTCGCCCTCATGTCGATGCGGTCGCCGGGCTTGAGCACCAAAAGCCGCTCCGGTCCGTGGCGGTCGCCGGCGATGTCGATCTCACCCGAGATGACGTAAACGGCGCGTTCCTCGTGATCGGTCTGCAGTGGCAGGACGGTGCCGGCCTTCAGATGCGCTTCGGCAAACACCGTGTCCCATCCGGTCGATACCGGCGATTGCAGCCCATGCATCGTTCCGGCGATGACGCGCAGCGTCAGGCCGTCCTCATTAAGCTGTGGAATCTCGGCCGCCGCGGTATGGGCGAAAGCCGGAGCGTTTTCCTCGTCCTTGCTCGGTAGCGCGACCCATAATTGCAAGCCGTGCAGCGGTTCCCCACCGTCGCGCCGGTCGGGCGCGGTGCGCTCGGAATGCACGATGCCGCGCCCCGCCGTCATCCAGTTGACGGCGCCGGGACGGATCGGCAGCGCGGTCCCGAGGCTGTCACGGTGCACGATTTCGCCGTCGAACAGATAGGTGACCGTGGCGAGCCCAATATGCGGATGCGGCCGTACGTCCACCGCGTCGCCGGCCTTCAAGATGGCCGGCCCGATATGATCGAAAAAGATGAACGGGCCGACCATGCGCGCGCGCGCCGAAGGCAGCGCGCGATGCACCTGGAAGCCGCCGAGATCGACCGAGCGCGGCACCACGATATGCTCAATCGCATCGCTCGATTGCGCATCGCCGAGCGCCGGATCTTTTCCTGGGAAGAAGCTCATGGCTTTGCCGCTTTCCAATTCGGGCCTGAAAAGCTCAGATAGGAAGCGGCGCCGCCGCCGTCCACCGGCCGCGGCGCCGCGGCGTCATACGGTTTGAAACTGCTGACCTTTCACCGACTCGATCAGGCCGTAGAAGGCCTCATTGACCTTGGGCCAGCTCGGCAGCTTCTTTACGTTGTTCAGCCAACGCTCGACGTTCGGATAGGCCGAGAAATCGCAGCGGATCACCTCGCCCAGGGTCACCAGCGCGGCGCCGAAATAGTCGGCAATCGTGATCTGGTCGCCGCACAGAAATTGCTTTTTCGGGCCGATCCAGTGGTCGTTGAGAACCGAAAGCCACCGCTTGGCGTTCTGCTGGCCGAACTCGAGGGTGGCGGCCTGCGCCTCGTCACTGCGCCGCTTGAGATGCGGAAACAGCTGCGGATAGCACAGATTATAGGCCCACTCGCGGTAGAAATTGGTGTTGAGCCAATCCATGACCTCGTTGACCTTGGCGCGCTGTTTCAAGTCCTTCGGATAGGCCGGCGAGCCGATCTTGTCGGCGAGGTATTTGAGGATTGCCGAACTTTCGGTCAGCCGCAGATCGCCGTCTTCGATCATCGGCACCATGCTGTTCGGATTGAGCGCCGTATAGGGCGGCTGGTACTGCTCGCCGGTGAAGAGGTCGACGACAACCTCCTCGACCGGAATTTTGCTTTCGGCGATGAACAGCCGTACCGGCCGGCTGGTCATCGATACCGGGTGCATATAGAGCTTCATGACGATGTCCTCCCCCGTGGGCCTGTGTGCCACTCCCGCCAGCTTAGGAAGTGCCGGCGGCGCGCGCCATTCACGTTTGTTTTAGCGCCGTTATCCGGCGAATTTCTGGATATTAGCGCCGCTTCTGCGCCTTCGCCACCAGATCGGCGATAAAGCGCGGCTGGGCGAAGGCGGCGACATGGTGCTCGGGGCTCCAGTATCGGGTCGGGAAGCTGCCAGACTTGCGATAGCGCCGGGCGATCGTCGTCACGCTTTGCCGCCGCAGCCGCTTGTCGTCGGTGGCAAAGCCCATGGCCATGTGACCGCCCACATAGACCGGGATTGCGGCCACGTAGCAGGTGGCGTCGGCGAATAGCCGCCTGAACTTCGACATCGTCGCGGTCAGTTCGTTTTTCTGGAAGAACGGAACGCCGTTCTGCGTCACCAGGATGCCGCCCTTGTTGAGGCAGCGTTTACAGTTGGAATAGAATTTTTGGCCGAACAGGATTTTCCCAGGACCAATCGGATCGGTGGAGTCGACGATGATCACGTCGAAGCGGCGGCCACTTCTGGCGACATATTTGGCGCCGTCGTCGATGACGGATTCGAAGCGTTCGTCGGCGAAGACCGGACCGGTGAATTCCGGAAAATGCTCGCGGGCAAATTCGATCACCTTGGGGTCGATCTCGACCTGGGTCAGGCGCCGGACTGTCTTATGCTTGAGCACCTCCTCGGCGATGCCGCAGTCGCCGCCGCCGACGATGAGAACGTCGCGTGCGCGCCCGTGAGCAAACAGCGGCACATGCGACATCATCTCTTGATAGATGTATTCGTCCCGTTTGGAGATCTGGGTGGCGCCGTCGAGCATCAGCATCTTGCCGAAGAACGGCTGTTCGAACAGCACGAGATGCTGGTGCTCGGTCTGCATTTCGTAGAGCACCTTGTCGGTGCGGAACGTCATGCGGAAACCCAAGTCGTCGAACAGGGTTTCGGCAATCCAGCGTTTTTCGGCCGATTTTTTCACCATAATATCCCCCGGCCGCAACGGCAAATCCGCTCCACCAGGGCTGTCAATGGCGACAGACTTTAGAGATTTTCGCCCCGTAGCAGCTCGTTGATGCCGACGCGCTCGGCGGAGAACGCCTCGCGCAGTACTGGAATGCACTTGTCGGGATCGGCCGATCCGCACATGAAGATGTCGAGCGCCGCATAGCCGATTTCCGGCCAAGTGTGGATGGAGATGTGGCTTTCCGCCAATACCGCGACGCCAGAAACCCCGCTCGGCTGAAAATGATGCAAATGAATATGCAGAAGCGTGGCCTGGGCGGCTTCGACGCAGCGCCGCAGCGTCGCTTCGATATGGTCGATATCGTTGAGACGCTTGGCGCCGTGCAGATCCACGATCAGATGCACGCCGGCGCAGCGTACGCCTTTGCGCTTGGCAAAATGATCGGGCCGCCGATCTTCCGGCGCCGGAGCCGCCACTTTCAGCTTGGCCTTTTTGTCTTCCTTTCGGGCGGTACCTGGGATCCCCAAGCCCTTCACCGATCGCAAGAGGGCGTTCTGGCTCATGCCGTCCTCCCCAACCTAGATCAGAACCCGAGATGCCGGCGAACCGGCGCCGCGGAAAGTGAAAGCCGCCCCGATCAGTCCATGTGAACCGACCAAATAGCGGCTTAATCCCCACATAAATGCAAACAGCGATGAGTCAAGAAGATTCTGCAAGAAAACCTTTAAAGCTTTGTCACATCTGCGTTCGCAGACGCCGATCTTTTGCAAAGCGATCTGCGGGGCGTGAAGCTCGCGGCCACGAAGCCGCGGCCGTTCAGCCGTTGACGGCAACCGCCGGTGGGACTGTCGGCTCGGCAGGTTTTTTCGACCGCGTGCGGAAGAAACTCAGCACGCGCCGCGCGGTATCCACCTGCAGGCGGTTGAAGCTCGATAGCGCATGCTCGAGGTCTTTTGCCGACATGCCGCGGTCGGCGGCGCGCAGCAAGAGCACTGCTTTGGTCGTTGTCGACGACAGCCCGGCGACCTTGGCAAGGATAAGGATGATTTCCGCGCCGGGATCGAGCAGCGCGCGTTCGACGACGTCGATCGGCGTGTCGCACATGATCGACAGCCCAATTGCCGTCTCTTCGAACTTGCGATCGCGCGCATATTGATAGATTTCGGATTCGCCGATGCGCCGGACGCGGTTTTGCCGCTCGACGGCGGCCTTGGCGGCGGCAAAGTCCGGCGAGGCGTTGCGCGCTTCGAGGCGTAGCCCGCCGACCACCTCGGCCACCACACCGTCGATTGCGGCACCGGCCTGCGGATTTTCGGCGGCCAGCCGCTCGCGAACCGCCGCCGAAGCCTTTTCCAGGAGCACGAGGAAATGCTGGCGCGGGATGTCCGGGCGCAGGCCTACTTCGGTTGCCAGCGCGTCGTCGCCGGCCGAGCGCCGGACCAGCATGCGAAAGCCGGCATCGGAAAAGCGGGCGCCGACATTTCTGACCACCGAATGCACGACGTCGCGGTCGCCACGCTCGACCAGAACATCGGTCACCCCCTCGCTAAGCGTCACGCGCTGGGTGATGGCGAATAAATGCTGCTGGCTTTTATTGTTGCCGGCGATGATGAGGTCGCGATCGTCAAGCCGCGGCGACTGCGCCAGCACCGGGCGCGCCACCTCGATGTCGTCGTCGAAGGCCAGCATGTGGATCACGTTCGACGGCGCGTTGGCGATGGGCGCAAGCCGGCTCGCCAGCTTGGCGCGCACCTTGACCTCGATGGTGTTGACGAGGCGGGCCATAACGTCGTCGAAAATCCCGACCTGATCCTCGGAAAACCGGTCGGCGCCGTTGATGAACAGATCGGTGATGCGGGTGAGGATGTCGATACGGCGATTGATATTGCCGGAGGCGAGCGCATCCTCGAGTTCGTCAAGCAAAGGAAGGGTACGCATCGAGACTCTGGCCGCCGCCACGCCGTTGAATTGGCGGTAACAATGCATTGAGAACGGTGAACAAAGCCTTTCGCGGAACCGCCGCGGCCGGCCGACAAAGGTTAAGACGCGCCTAACGCGGCAACCTCGTGCTGCCGTGATCGGTTCTTCGCCGCGCAGCTGCGGATCGTCGAACCGCCGGGGTGATGTCAGCGCGCCGGTTTGCGGTGACCGGTGAAAATGCCCATGCGGTTTTGTACTTCGGCGGGCACGCGATAATCGCGCAGGACTGGCCGCGGGTCGCGCAAGCCGCAGGCCTCGCGCTGGACCATGAAGCACCACAGTGCGTCGCCGGCCTCCGCCACAAGCTGCGCCCGCAACGATCCACGCGCAGAGGCGGTTGTCCGGTCATGGTCCGCGAGGGCCGCGAGCGCGGCTTCGAGCGCGCGGCCAAGCCGGCCAAGCGCCGAGGCCTGCTCCTGAGCAATCTCGTAATCCAGGGCGGCAACGCGCGTGGGGCCGGCTGGGACGGAGGGTGTCCGCATATTCATAGCGGCATCATAGTCGGTAGAAAAACAGATCGCAGCATCGTTGGCAGAACGGCGAAAGACGCCTCGCCGTCATCGCTGACGCTCCCATGTCACCACCGAGACGCCGGCTTCCTTGTCGAGGTCGCGGCGCGGGCCCGGCCGAAAGCCCCGCTGGCTTAGAACGTCTTCGGGAGTGACGTTAGGACCCACTTCGGTGAAGACTCCGAGTCCGCCCGGAATCTTGGCCTTGGCGGCATGCGACAGATGAAAGGCATCGTAGAGCGGCAGGAATAAACTGAACACATCCGGACCGCCAATGACGGCGATCGCGCCATCGCCGACGCCGAGCCGCTCAAGCGCCTGGTCGAGCGTAACGCCGAGCGGATTCCAAAGGAACGCATTGGGATACGTCGGATCGGGCGCGATTGCGCCGATCTGACGGGTCACGATCAGCCGTTTTCGTTGCGCGGCATGGGGACCGCCCTCATGCGAATGCCGCCCGTGCACGACCGCCGCGGCGCGGTCGAGCGCAGCCTGAAAGAAGCGCTGATCGGCATCGTTCTTGATCGAATCCGGCATCTCGCCTTTGGCATCGGCGAGCATGCCGTCCGCGGAAACGATGACGTAACCTTCAATGCGGCGCACACAGGCAATTTAGAGCATGATCGGCAAAGTGGAAACCGGCCGATCGCCGAGTTTCGGCTTAGAAGACTGCCAGGTACCGCAGCAACGAAATAATGCCGATGATGATGACAACGACGCGGACGATCTGTTTGGCGCGGCCGTCGATCGGCAACATGTTGACGAGATACAGCACCAAAATGACGACCACAAAAGTGATCAGCGCGCCGATAAGGATGGACATGAAATACCCCATGAGGAAATGCGCCAAATAACGCCATACCCCCGGGTTTGGTTCCAATCGGACGGCCAGCCGTTATGCCAGCGGGCTTTCTGCTATAATCTCAGGATCGCCGAGGTGCGGCATGCCCGAGTCGCCGAGCCTGATCATGCTGCAATTTCTGTCCTGGGTGGCGGATCGCCGGCGCACCCGCGAACAGGCCGTGGAAGCATGGCACAGCTGTCCGCATATTTCGGTGTGGGAAGATGCGGTCGTCGACGGTCTTGTGCGTACCGAAAATGACGGCCACCGCACCCTTGCTTTGACCCGGCGAGGCCGCGCGATACTGGAGAATGTGAAAGCGTCGCAGCTTTGCGGCCGCGTTCGGTCGCGCCCGGTCAGGTGAGAATTGCGCCGCCCGGTTGGGGCGGCACGTCGAACGCATTGAGCACGAATCCAACCATGCCGTAGAAGCCGGCGCAACTGACCGCCTCGATCACGCCGTCGCGGCCGAATGCGGCCGTGGCGGCCTCGAAGGTCGCCGCACCGAGCGTCTTGGTCTCGATCAATTCGTTGACGACGTCGTAGATCACCTTCTCGTCGTCGCGGGAAAAAACCGGCCGTTTGCGCGCGCGAATGGCGTCGACGGTTTCCGCCGACAAGCCCGCTTGGCGGGCCAGCGACTCGTGCACCGACCAGGCATATTTCACGCTGGCGGCACGGCACATCATCAGCGTGATCAATTCGATCAGCCGCTTGTCGAGGCGTGGACGAACCCGAAAGCAATCGGCCAGCGCATTGGCCGGCTCGGCGATATCGGGTGTGTGCATCAACACCGAGAAGGGACCGCTTAACTTACCGCGCGGCCGCGTGCTCATGATGTCGTCATAGAGCTTTTGCTGGCGAGGATTGAGATTTTCCCGTTTGACCTCGTCGACGCGTGCCATCTCGCACTCCTTGGCGGCTTTTCTGCAGTTCGGCCGGGCAATCGCCGCATCGGTGAGGTTAGCAGGCGGAGAGGCTAAGGCGAGGAACTCATGGATCCGATCCCATAAGGGGCGCCAAACCGATCATTTTTGCCGCCATAACGGCCTCGCCCGCTCCCCGATCACATCGTTTCGCGCCCGCCAGTGCCAAAGTTCCGGTCCGCGGCAATCGGGCGATTGCTTTAGCCCGCACAAGTGGCTATTTGGAATTCAAACAATGGTTTGAAAAAAGGAGTTCCGACCGGAATGACGCGACCCTCCGAAGTCACGCGCGAGCGCATCATGAAGGCCGCCGAGCGGCTGTTCGCCGAGCGCGGTTACGACGGCACCAGCATTCGCGCCATCGTCGCCAAGGCGCGGGTGAACCAGGCTGCCATCAATTATCATTTCGAGGGCAAGGACGGACTTTACCGCGAGGTGCTGCGTGCCGCCTTTCGCGCCATGACCGAGGATCAGTTGGCGCATGCGGCGGAGACCAAAGCGATGTCGCGCGAGGAGGCGCTTTACGCCTTCCTCCGCCGTCAATTGCATCCGCTGATGGGACGCGACGAATACAGCCGCCATATGCGGATCTTCAATTGGGAGACGGTGCGGCCGACACCGGTATTTCGCGCTCTCCTCAGCGAAGAGGCCGCCCCCTTCATGGGGCTGGCCGCCGACCTGATCGCCCGATTTATGCCGGGTGCCGACCGCCGTACAATCACCGTGGCCTCGATCTGGCTGATGGGTCAGTGCAGCGTGTTCTTGCGCAATCGCGAGACGCTGGCGCAGCCCCCCGTTGGCTTGGTGCTCGACGACGCCATGGTCGACTGGCTGTCGCAGCAAATCGGCAACTGGGTTGTCGGCGGCCTGGGCCGGCCGGTTTGACTGGCGCTCGGGCAAGGACCCTGGGGAATGCCGCAAAAATTCCTTTTTCTTGGCCTGCCGCCGCCCAGAACGGATGTTTGAAATTCAACCGCGCGTTTGAAATTGAGAAAGGGCGGGGGATGCAAAGCAGCGGGATTAGGACGATGCAGCCGAACTGGTTGATGCGGCCGCAAGCGCCGTGGCTCGCGCGCTTGGCCGGTAAGATGGTATTGGAGGTTCTCCCGGCCGCTCTGGCGAGCGTGATCGGCGGCTTTTTGTTCACGCAATATCATTTCGGCCATGCCGCTCCGCAGTTGGTGGCGGTACAGCCGGCGTCGCCGGAAATGATGGCGATGGTCCGCGACGAGCACGCGGTGATCATGGATTATCTCAAGGCGCAGGTGGCCGCCGAAAAGCGCCGCGATGCCGCCGAGGACGCCGCTACCGCTCACGCCGAGGCGCAGGCGCGCGCGGCCGCCGACGCCAGGCTGGCGGACGCCTTGGCGGCCTCGCAGACCGCAGCCCGCGCCAGTGCGCCGCCCGTTGCCGTCGCGAAGGCGGCGCCCTCTCATCGCAGGCTGCCCACGGCAGTCGCTGCGGCACCGCATGCCCCGCTTGCGATCGCGCTGGCGAATGAGCCTGCGCCCATTGTCGTCGCCGAGGCGGGCAGCTCCGGCGACAGACTGGCGAGCGATCCGGATTCGCTTTTGGGCAAAACGCTGGACCTCAAAGATCACGTCGTCGCCGCGACTCGCCATGTCATCTCGGCCATTGGCGACGTGTTCAATTCGGTCGGCGGCAGCATCGGCGGCGTGATGTCGAGCGTGGGCCGGCCATTCAACTCTGCGTCCTGAAGCGTTTGGGGCGCGGCATGGAGCGCACTGGGCGTTCCTTTTGCACAGGCCTGTGTACAACAATGGCACAGCATCACCGGTTTGCGGCGCGAATGGTGCGTTTCGGCAACAGGGACGCTTTTTCACGCCCGCCGTATCTTGCCGGGGCCAATGACCCCCGGTAAGCCATACGCGGCGGTGGAACTGCCGGCATGCCCACGGGCTTTGCAGAGCGGCGCCAATGCCCGGGAAACACGGCCGATGAATGGGGCAGTCACTGCCTCGGCCGCTTGTTCGATCCCATCACTGCGAACGGAAATCGTGCTGCGAGATTGCGATGCGCTCGGCGGGTAATTTCAATTCGGAATGGGGCTATCTTGCGCCGGCGCCAAGCTTGATGCGGACCTTGCGCGTTGTGTTGGTCGCGACGGCGGTCGGCGCGACGGCAGGCGCCGCCGTCGTCATATCGCTGGTCGATCGTCCGGCGGGCTCCGGCGACAAAGCGGCGTCAGCAACCGCGCACGCCATCGTCACCAGTGTGCAGGCGGCGCCGCCAGTATCTGCGGCGGTCGCATCGCGTGCCGCGCCGGTCAAGCTCACCGCTTCCGCGCCGACGCCGGCATCGGCTGATGTCGCCGCGCCACAGGTTGCTCCGCCGATCACGGCTGCCGGTGCTCCGCAACCGACGCCGGCGCCGGTCGCGGCATCTTCGATGGCGCCTGAACCCATCAGACCGCCGCAAAAATCTCTACCTGCGGCAGTGCTGCGAAATTCAGCCGGAGACGTGGGCGCTGCCGCACCGAAGCCGGCAGATGGCATTGCGGCTCTGTCCTACGCCTCGCCTTCGGCCGATGATGAGCAACATGCTGGTGACGAGCACGCCGCCGATGTGCCCGACGAGGGCCTGCTGCGGCCCGAGCCTGCGGAAAAGAAAGCCAAGCGTCACGTCGGCGGCACCTATGCATCGAACAGCAAAGATAAGCCGACGCCCGGTCTGGGCTCGCTGTTGCGGCGGATATTCCATCCTCATCCAGACGGGACGTCGTACTATCCCAATCGCTGAGTGTAGGATTGCGGCCGAGCGCTCGCGCCGCGCCGGATGGCGTCTAGCCAAAATTGTTCGCCGCACCGGCTCCGATCGGAAAAACTCTCAATCGGTTTATTCCGATGCTCAACTGAGTTGAGCATGAACTACGACCGCCCGCCGATGACGGCGGGCGGTGGCAGGAGGCTGAACGAAGAGGCTAGTTTACTTGCACTTGCCCTTCTGGACGGCGGCCGTCTGCGCGGCCCACGCGCCTTCGAAAGTCGGCGCGGTCGCGACGACGCTCCAGCCGGTGCCGATCGGCTTGGCGGCCGTATCCCACCAGATCCGGCAAAAGCCGAGCTCGAATTTCACTACGGCGAAATCGGCGCGTGCCGGTATGGAGGCGGCGAAGCTCAGCGCCAAAACGCCAACCGCGAATGCCAAACGCTTCATTGTCAGCTCCCTGTTGTGCCTACCCGGAAACTTTCCGATAGTACGGGCTCGAACTTGAGGCAAGTGCATAGCCGGGGCGGTGCACGAGTTCTGATCAAGTGAGGCAGGCGAGCAACAACGGAGGAAAATCAATGCCCGAAGTCGTCGTTTATATTCTGGAGGGCCGCACGCTCGAACAGAAGCGCGGTCTCGTCAAAGACATCACCGAGGCGGTGGTGAAAAACGCCGGCACGACCGCCGAGCATGTCACCGTGTCTCTGGTCGAGACTGCAAAAACCTCGAAAGCCAAAGGCGGGGTTTTGTTCAGCGAGATGGCGCCGCGCTGACGGTGGTCGACTCTGGCGAATCTCTGTAACAGCGTCTTGCGACAGCGTCCGCGGCCCATTGTGAGGCCGCGGACGTGTTGATTTACGATCTTCACAAAATTATTATTGCGTTGCACAATAGGCTTGCTGCACTGCGGTAAATCGCTGATAATAAGGGTCCAAATCTCCAAAAGCCGGAAAACGGCGGCAGGTGCGATATGAGCGAAGTCTGGCAGACAAAAGACGGCCGGCGCCGGGTACGCAGGGACCCTCCAACGATCGAAGACGCCGTGCTGGCTGCCCAAGGCCTTACCGACGATGTCGACGGTCAGATCGAAATCGTCGTATCGCTGATGCAGGTTTCTGCGGAAGTGGCGCGCGGCGCCGTCTTAAGAATGGGAACGCGCAAAGAAACGAGCCACGTCACGGTCGCCGGCCGCACCGGCATACCGCGCGCGGTCGTGGTCGAGCGCCGTCAATCGCGGGTAGCGAGCTTGCGGCCTAGAGCCAGCGCCGGGTACCGGGGTCGGGAATAGCCCTGGCCGTGACGAGGCGGTGCCAGATAAAAAGCACGACCAGCGCGCCGACGACGGCGCCGAGTAGCCCCGCGCCCTGGTCGGGCTGGTACCAACCGACGGTTTGACCGATCAAGGTCGCGACAAAGGCGCCGGCGATTCCCAGCAGCGTCGTCAGGATGAAGCCCGAGGGATTATTTGAACCAGGCGCCAGGAAGCGCGCTATGATTCCGGCGACAAAGCCGATGATGATCGTTCCGATAAAGTGCATGATATCCTCGCAATGATTTCGGCGCGCTGATTTCGCGGTCGTCCTCTTCCAATGGCGGGGCGCGCGTTAACGCCACGCCGGTAACCCGGTTCCAGCGCATTATCGTCTGCATTGCAACGGGCGACGGACTATATTGCACGCAGGCCGATGACGCGCGTGCGTCGTTACGGCTATTATTAAGCGGCCCGGGTCGGCTTCGCCATGAGCAAAACCATCGTCAAGCCGCGCACGGAAGTGCGCACCAAAACGCAGCGGCCGCCGCTCTACAAGGTGATCCTGCTCAACGACGATTACACGCCGCGCGAATTCGTGGTGCTGGTGCTTAAGGCGGTGTTTCGCATGAACGCCGACCAGGCCCATCGGGTGATGATGACGGCGCACCAAAAAGGCTCCTGCGTCATCGCGGTCTACACCCGTGACGTCGCCGAAACCAAAGCCAAGGAAGCAACCGAACTCGGCAAGAGCAAGGGCTATCCGCTGTTCTTCACTACGGAGCCGGAAGAATAGTCGCGCGTGCGCGACCGTGAAGCTTATTGTTGCTGGACGATGGGGGTGTTCGAAGCCAGCTGCACCGGACCCGGCTCGGACGTGTAGGCATAGAGAAAACCGCCGAGTGCAATGCCGGCGAAAAATACCGCGAGAATTCCCAGCATCAGCACGCCGTCGCTGCGCGGCGGCACATACATTGCGTGCGATTGCTTATTCAATAACTCTCGATCACGCCGGTTCACCTGAAAGACTCCCTGACGTCAAATATTTAGAATCTCAACGTGCGAAACGCGCTGGCGTTCCCGCGAGCGGCTTGAACCAGTCAAGCCCTGCCATTGCGACGCGAGTAGCCGCAGCGCAGCAGTCACGGCTTTTTCGCTGACTATCGGGCTTTTTTGGAACAGGCGGTTCTGGGAACTTTGGGAACGCGCTGTTTGCAAAGAAGCGGTTGCGGGACTTGCGGAACGGGACTGCGAATTCGAGCGTTGGCGGCACGGGCAGTGGGATCGTGTGATGTTCCGATCAACAGGAGTTCGCCATGGCTCCGGCGCCCTATCCGGACTTCCGCTGGTTTTTCCGCATGCTTCGGGTTTTGCCGGTCGTCGCAGTGGCCGCGCTGGCCGGCGGTGTCATCGGCGGCTTCAGCATATTTGCCATCAATCTTGCATTGACGGCACCGCCCAATCACGGCGTGCCGCCGGAACCGGGCAGCAAGCTCGCCAGCGAAACGACAAATGACGACGCTGACGCGTCGGCAACACCAAAATCGCCGACGCTGATCCGCACCTTCGACGCCGCAATGCCGGCTGCCGGAGGAGCCACCTCGGCATCCGCGACAGCGGCGCCGGCCGCTCCAGCGCGGCCTGCATCCGATTTGGCCGCAGTCTCGAGGTCAAGTTTGCCTGCCGTTGCGGAGCCGGCGCCGGTTTCGGCGCAGGACGTTTCCCCAGCGGAGCCGGCGGCAACGGCGATGACGTCGCCGCCGTCCGGCGCGATCGATGGAGCGATCGCGGTCGTGCACCCGCAAACCAATGCGTCCAACGACCCCCAGACGCCGGCACCGCAAATCGCTGTGACCCAATCGCAGCAGACCTCATGGCCGGATGCGCTGTCGCGCGAACACCGGCAGATTTCCGCTCAGCCAGCGACGGCCAATCACCCGGCGGAGCGCAAGACAACGGTGGAGAGTTCAACAGTGGAGGGCACTGCGGCGGAGAGTGCGCCGCAGCCCGCGCCGGTCGCCAAGCCCGATGCCAATGCCGATGCACTGAGGCGGCATGTTGCGATCAAGCGCCCGGCACCGCCGGCTCAACGCACCGGCGAAATGGCAGTCGCCCATTCATCGGCACATTCGTTGAACCATGGCCGGCCGCTCTATGACGACTATGGCCGCCAGGATAGCCGCGAGGTCGAGGGCAGCGCGCGCACCAAATATCGCGCCGCGAAACCTCAATATGATGCGCGCCGTCAGCCGCCGACCGACGTCGCCCGGTCGAGCGATCGCGATGACGGCCGCCTTTACGATCGCTCGAACCAACGCGATGACGACGACAGTCAGGATGCACTGCCGCCGCAACCGCCGCCGGTACTGCCGTTCTTCGGACTGTTCGGCGGCGGTGACCGCGATGGCAATTAGGGACGCTGTCGTCGCGGACTATTTGCCTTGGATGGAAAGGCCGCCGGGGCCGACATTGATATGCAGCCCCTCCGGCTGGTGGCGATCCTGATAAAGCTGATAGCCCAAGACGACGACGGCGATCGCAAGCGCGCCGACGATGAGATAGAGGATGTTGCTGCGGCTCACGCCAAACCCCCGCCTGTCTGATCGAATCGTCCTGTCAGGATACCATGGAGACGGGCCGCGGCGTGCGACGCGAAGCTGAGCTATTGCTCTAAAACCTTATCGAGCCACAATCGCAGATCTTCCGGCACGTCTTGTCGCGCGGCAATGGCGGCTGCGAGACTCTTATCGCCATTGATGCCGATAACGAGCTTGGCGAAGCTCTTTTCCGAAATGGCTGCGTTCGGATGATCGATGATCTTCCGCTGGATCGACCGGCTGCCGCGCTTGATGAGAATATCGCTGACCGCTTCGCTGAGCGCGGCCCGCGCCGCCACTTTGCTCAAGAGGTTCGGTTCGACCCGTTCGCTGTCGATGACGGCAACGATGCTCTCGTCGGGCAGCGCCTTGGCGCTTGCCAAGACTGGTCCGGCGACCGCGATATCGGCGTGACCGGCGAGCCGGCCGAGAACTTCGGGCGGTCCACTGCCGAGCGGCGCTAATTTATTGCTGAGCTCGGCAAGCAGCCCCCGGTCGGCGTTCCTGATGAGGCGGCCCATGACCAGGTCGAACAGCGCGATCTGTTCGTCGCTGTAGCCTTCCGCGCCGGCGGCATACAGATCGGCGATACGCCGCAACACGCCCCGCCGCCACGTCGCCGGCGCTTGGATGAGCGTGGTGTCGAGTTCGGCCAGTAAGGTTTGCGCCGCGGGCGTCATAACCCGTCGTCATTAGACGAGGTTCCTGAAGAAACGGCGAACGCGGGCGGCGCTCGCCGTCACGATCGCGCTGAAACCGTCAAAATAGGCGTTTGGACCTATTCAGGCGGTGCGCCGTCCGCCCAACCGGTAGGCCATGCGAGCATGACCGGGGCAGTAGGAAAAGCCGGTGACCGCTTCGTTGCCGCAAAACACGAAGTCGGCCTCGCAAGGGTCGCCGATCGGCCAGCGGCACTTGCCCTGCGCGAGTGCGACCAGCGGGCAACGCTGCGTGGTGTCGAAGGGCGCGGCATCGGTCGCCTCGACAGCGGGCGCTTCCGCCGAGAACAGCCGCAAGAGGCGGAGCTGCGGGGAGTGCCGCGGCCGCCGGGCGCGTGGAGGGCAGCTACGCGCCGGCGATGCCGCGGGCCGCCCCGGCCCGATGCCGAGGCGATGGATTTTGCCGATAACGGCATTGCGACTGACGCCGATTTCGGCGGCGATCTGGCTGCAAGACAGTCCGGCGACGACACAGTTTCGGAGCTGTTCGATAAGCTCCGCAGTCCAGGGCGAGCTGGTCATGACGTGGCCTCGTGATATCCGCGGCCAGCTGGGCCGCCGACAGGACGAAGGCCGCGCGCAACGGCGCCCGCGAGCGCTTGCAAGTGCTGTTCAGCGCGAAATCGGTGCGCGGCTGCGCGTATTCATGCGTCGCGCCGCATCACCGAGCCGCATCCGCGCTGTCCAAGCGATGCAAGCCCGCTGGTCTTCAGCAGACGTCCGTACGCGTGACTGACCGGTAGCCGCTTTAAGGTGTTGAGCGAAAATCCCTCGCCGAATCGGAAGGTCGCATGATTCGACTCGCCTGCCAATAGTTAAAATGCCATTATAATGGCGTTTTAATGTGAGGAATCTGGTAATGGCGCGACCGGAAAATCGTTCGGAGGCGAGGGCCTTGAGCCTGACGCTCCCGATCGAGACGTTCAATTACCTGGCGTTACTGGCCACGCTCGGCAAACTCGGCCGCACCGAGAACGAGGTGGCCACGCATATTCTGGTGCGCGAAGTTTATGAAATGCACGCCGCGCGCTTCCACGAGACGCGCATCTTGCCGCCGACCGAAGAGCCGTGACGTGCCCGTTTTAATTCAGCCGCGGGGTTATTTCACCGCCAGCAATTTGACGTCGAATAACAGCGTGGCGTTCGGCGGAATGACGCCGCCGGCGCCATTCGATCCGTAGCCGAGGCTCGGCGGGATGATCAGCGTGCGCTCGCCGCCGACCTTCATCGTCGCGACGCCCTCGTCCCAGCCTGGGATGACCTGGCCTTTGCCGAGCGGGAATTCGAATGGCTGGCCGCGGTCGACCGAGGAGTCGAATTTCTTGCCGCGCTTGCCGTTGTCGTAGAGCCAGCCGGTGTAATGCACGACGACGGTCTGTCCCGCCTTCGGCGTGGCGCCGGTGCCGACCTTGGTGTCGATGATGCCGAGGCCGTCCGCGGTCATGGTCACATGCTGCGCTCGTGCCGGTGCGGTGACAAGCGTGCCGGCGATCGTGGCAATAATAATGGCAAAAGCGGCGGCAGCGCCGATACGCGGGACGATGCGCATTATTGAACTCCTTGGAAGGCGATGGGCGGTGCACTGCTTGGCCTGCCGGCGGGTCCAATGCAAGGCCGCGTCAAATCGACATCGGACAAGGCTTGACCCTAACTATAAAAATAGGTACATAGTTAACTGTAACTATTCAGAGGCCTCGATGTCCAAATATAGCGGCCTTGGCGAGTATCTGAGACGCCAGCATGGCGACCGCGTGCCGATGACGTTTGCAGACATTGAAAGGATCGCCGGAACGAAATTGCCGGCATCCGCGCACAAGCACCGGCCGTGGTGGAGCAACAATCCGGACAATAGCGTTATGACAAAAGTCTGGTTGGATGCCGGCTTCGAAAGCGAGCAGGTCAATATTGCGGCGCGCAAGCTCGTCTTCCGCCGCGTGCGGAAGCCGCGGAGTGCCGCGGCGCAGCCGCATGGCGAGAAGCCGTTTCATCCTCTGTACGGCGCCATGAAAGGTCTGGTCCGTGTCGTGCCGGGCACCGATCTCTCGCAGCCGGCAGATCCAGAATGGGCGGCCCGGCTCGATACGCTCTACGGGCCGGAGAAAGGGCAGGGGTAGGTGCAACCGCTCCTTCTCGATACCTGTGCGCTGATCTTCATGACCGAAGAAGCGCAGCTCGCAGTCCCGGCCATTGACGCCATGCGGGCGGCGAGTGCAGGCGGTGGCGCGACTTACATCTCGCCGATCACGGCTTGGGAAATCGGCATGCTGGTCTCGCGCGGACGGCTGCAATTACTGATCCGGCCCGAGCGCTGGTTTGCCAATCTGTTCGATTTTCCCGGCGTGCAGCTCGCCGACATGTCGCCCGACTTGCTGATCTCTTCGTCGTATTTGCCAGGCCAGCCGCCGAACGATCCCGCCGATCGCATTCTCGCGGCCACCGCTCGCGAGCTCGGCGCTACGCTCATCACGCGCGACCGCGCGCTGATCGATTACGGCATGCAAGGACACGTCGCCGTGGTCGCGTGTTGAGGGTTGCGCCAGTCCCAGATTCCTCCGATTTCGACAGATCAGTTTTTTGTGATGTGCATCCGCGCGCGCATTTGCCTACAGGGGCTATGGGGGTGCTTGGGAGAAATATTGAAAATGCCAAGCGATTTACCCATGCAACATGCCGGCTCGGCGAGCACGCTCGATCGGTATGCGCCGTATATGCTGAGCCTGCTGCGCTTCGTCGTGGCGATCCTGTACCTGCAGCACGGCATGTCCAAGCTGTTCGGCTTCCCGCAGCCGGGCCACATGCCGGCCTTTCTGACGCTGATATGGTTTGCCGGCATTATCGAGTTCGTCGGCAGCATCCTGTTGGGGCTCGGCCTGTTGACCCGCGTGGCCGCTTTCATCATGTCGGGCGAAATGGCGTTTGCCTATTTCATGGCGCACGCGCCGCGCGGCTTTTATCCGATCCTCAATTCCGGCGAGGACGCCATCCTGTTCTGCTTCGTGTTTCTCTATCTGGTCTTCGCCGGCGCCGGGCCGATCAGTCTCGACGCGCTGTGGCGCGGCAGGTCTGGATCGCACTAGCCGGCGGTCGGAAGCAATAAGTCTTCCTCGGCGAGCAATTCGCGCAAATCGCCGATCGCCTCGATGGCGTCTTCCTCGGCGCTGACGCTTTTGAGGCGATGCCACACTTCGCGCCACGGCTCCGGCCGGCCCAAACGCATCGCCTCGTCGACATAAGCGCGCACCTCGCCAAGGCTCGCCAGCCGGCGCGGCTTCGGCGTGTCCTTGATTGCGATCACCGGAACGATCGGGAAGTCATCCATGTCAGCCATGGTGCGATTGTAGCGCGGATCGCAGCGCGACAGTAGGGCGCTTTCGGCCATGGCCGGGCACCCGTGTTGCGCCGCCGCGGGCCGGCATAGTACCTGTTGCGGGCGGCCTGTGACGGGCTTCGGGCGAAGCGGCCCATTAGGCGCTTCATTGAGCGGTACAATTTGGGGGGGCTTGCGATGGCGCCGATCCACGATCCTGCGGTCTGGCAAGACAAGCTCGCCGCGCTGCCGCTCGAACGCTACGAGGCGGGCGAAGTCGTGTTCGCCGAGGGCACCAAGACCGGGCGGCTTTTGATTCTGCGAAGCGGCGCGGTCGCCATTCTCAAAAGCGGCACCGAGCTCGCCACTGTGTCGGAGGCGGGCGCGATGTTCGGCGAACTCTCGGCACTGCTCGATCAGCCGCACGGCGCCGACGTCCACACGCTGGAAGCGTCCGACTTTTACGTCGCCGACGCCGAACATCTGCTGCGCGATCCGGCGGCGCTGGTTTACGTCACCATGGTGCTGGCGCGCCGTCTCGATGTCGCCAATCAAGGGCTGTTCGAGCTCAAGAGCCAGCTCGAGGCCGGCGAGCCGGCGAGCCTTATCGAGGCGACCGTCGGCCGCATCGAAGGTCTGCTCAGCGCCATCGGTGTCGGCTATGTCCGCGCCGGCGCCGGCGTTTCCGGCTACCCTTTCGCTTGAACACCGGCCGCGCGCCACGCGGCGGAACAAGTTGGCGATTACCCGATTAGGAAAGCCATGGGAGGCTGCCTTCCGAGGGGACGCCATGTCGACCCTTACCGCTGAACGTGAGCCAGTTGCCGATACCGAAACAGGTCCGGAGAACGATCCGGTGACGCTGCACCGGACCATGCAGACGATGCTCGGCGACGGCCTGCGGGCCCATTACCAGGCGCCGCAGAAATTATCACACGAGCTGTTTGTGGTTTTGATGCAGCTGAACGAGGAAGAGCGCCGGCTCAAGGCGAGCAAACGCGCACCGCGCCGTTCGCGCTGATTGCTCGCAGCACCGCGCGCGCCCTAGCCGGCCACGCTGCCGAGATGGCCGAGCAGGCAAAAGAGATTGACCAGGCAAGCGCCCACAAGGGCGATGATCAGCATCCTGTTCATCGCGGGCTCCAAGACCATCAAAAGAATCGCCGGTAAAGCATGAGCGCGACTCAGGCCG
>DATAWA010000077.1:0-20709 GCA_036267435.1 Xanthobacteraceae bacterium
CTTTCGAACCTCAGGCGACTGTCCGGCCTCTTGTCCGGATGCCTACCGATCGACACACGGCCACAGGCACGTGCGAATTTGGGCGAGCGGCAAATAGGCGCATCGACTCCGCATTGCAAGAAAATTCGTCATGCACGGCGAATTTTTTCGCCGACTGCGGCGTGGAGGCACTCGCGTGCACCGCTTTCGCCGTTCGCACGGTGTGCGATAGTGCGCGCGCTACGCTCTGAAGCTGTCATTGAAAGGTGCTGCGATGCCGTCCTTACCGATCACATTCGCCTGCGGCCTCTACGACCGCATGCTGGCGCTGCAAACCGGCGAGATAAAGCCGGACGGCATCGACTTGAATTTCCTCGTCATGGACAATCCGCGCCAGATCTTCGACCGGATGTCCAACAATCTGGAATTCGACGCCTGCGAAATGTCGAGCTCCGAGTTCGTCAGCCGTTACGCGGCCAAGAAGCTGCCCTTCGTCGGGCTGCCGGTGTTCGCCTCGCGGGTCTTCCGGCACGGCTTCATCGTCGTTAACCGCAAATTCATCGCGTCGCCGAAGGAGCTTAACGGCAAGCGCATCGGCGTACCGCTCTACACCCAGACCGCCGCAATCTTCGTCCGCGGCCTGATGCAGCACGACCTCGGCGTCGACCTCTCGACCATCGAATGGGTCCAGGGCGCGATCAACGAGCCGGGCGGCTACGGCAATCCATCGGTGATGCCGCTCCTCAAGCCGGTTGCCATCACCCAGAACCAGAGCGGCAAGTCGCTAAGCGACCTCCTCGCCGCCGGCGACATTCACGCCATCATCGGCTCGAACTTGCCGCGCGCGCTCAAGCACCATCCCGACGTGGTGCGGCTGTTTCCGGACTACCGGGCCCGCGAGAAGGACTATTACCGGCGCACCAAGATCTTCCCGATCATGCACCTCGTCGTCATCCGCAACGACGTTTACGAGCGCCACCCCTTCGTCGCCACCAGTCTGTACAAGGCGTTTTGCGCCGCTAAGGACCGCGCCTGGGAAAAAATGCGATTCTCGGGAACGCTGCGCTACATGCTGCCGTGGCTGCCGGACGATGTCGAAGAGATCGACGAATTGTTCGGCGGCGACTGCTGGCCGTATGGCGTCGAGCCGAACCGGCCGACGCTTGAGGCGCTGGTCGGCTACATGGCCGAGCAAGGCCTGATCCCCGAACCAATCCCGGTCGAGAAGCTGTTCGTGCCGACCTTCGGCTGAAGCGGGAAGTCGCTATGAAGCCTTGGTCCGGGGCAGTACTGGCTATCGCCCTCGCCTGCAACGCGCCCCTTGCGCATGCCGCCGACTATGCGCCGCTCGATTGTGCGCGGGCCAAAACGGCTGCGGAAAAGACTGTCTGCCGGACCTATGCGCTGGGCCAAGCGGAAGCACGGATGGCGACGCTGTACAGCATCGCGACATCGTTGGTGGCAATGGGCCAGCGCGGCGATATCGGCGATGCGCAGACCGAATTTCTCAAAATCCGCAACGCCTGCGGACGCGACGTCGCCTGCCTGACCAAAGCCTACAAGAACCGCATAAGCCAACTGAGCCAAGTCATCGCCGCGATCGCTTCCCGCGGGCCTTACTAGCGCGCTTGGCGGGCCGCTTCGCCTTCGCCGTGGCGCGCGACCGCGCCTGCGGCGGCAGCCCGCCGGCCTTCTGCAGCCGGGCGGTCCAGTATTCCCAGGCCCGGCCCATCGGCCGCGGCTGCAGCTGACGCGGCTCGGCGCGCTGCCGCTCGGTGGCATTGAGCGGCGCGATTTTGCCGATCGCCATGGCGCGCAACTGGATCTCGGCATTGGCGTGCGAATAGACCGTGCGGAAAACGAGCTCGCGCAAAGTTCGCCCAGCCACCGTCGCGCCGTGGCGCGCCATCAGCACCATCCAGTTCGGACCCAGCGCCCGGGCCAGCGAGCGGCCCTCCTCGGGCTTGACCACCATGAGATCGGTGTCGCCGAACTCATCGCGGCTGTCCCACATCGGCACCACCTGGCCCATCACCGGCCCCATGTGGAAGACCGGCTCAAGTGCAATACCGGTCACGCAGAACGGCAGCACCGCCAGCGAATGATGATGACAGACCGCGGTCACGTCCGGCCGCGCCTGATAGATGCAGCCGTGAATCACCCGCTCGCCATACATCTCGCCCTTGGGCGGCGTCACCGGCTCGGAATCCAGCGTGAATTCGAGCAGGTCCGACGGCTCGATCAATTCCGGGCTGCGCGAGCGCGCCAACAGATAGCGGCTGGGGTCGTGCGGATGGCGGACGCTGACATGGCCGAAGCCATCGAGCACGCCCTCATGGGCGATGATGCGATTGGCGAGCGCGAGCTCGTAACGGACTTCATCGAGACTGCTGGTCATTGACTCCGCCTTCAGGTGGGATTTTGCGCCGGGAGCGTTCGTTTCAGTGGAGCGCGCTGCGCAAGGCGCGCTCCAGCATGACGCCGGTCAGCGTCTTGCGATAGGCTCCGGTGGCATGAATATCGTCCGGCGGATCGACCGCCGCCGCGGCCGCGGCCTCGGCGCGCGCAATCGCCGCGTCGTCGATCGGATGGCCGTTGAGAACCTGCTCCACCGCGCCAAGGCGCAAGGGCCGGTCGCCAACGCCGAGCGCGCCGACATGAGCATTGGCGGCTTTGCCGCCGCCGTCATCGTAAAACGCCGCCACGCCCGCCAAAGCGAAATCGCCGCGGCGCCGGGCAAATTCGCAAAAGCCGAAGCGGCGCCGGGCCGGCCAGGCCGGCAAGCGGATTTCGGTGATGATCTCATCGGGCTTTAACGCCGTCATCAAAGGACCGTGGAAGAAGTCCGCGGCTGCGATCGTGCGCGCCCCGGCCTCGCCCTGAACTACGATTGAGGCCTCGCAGGTCACCGCGACGCAGGGCAGTTCGGCGGCCGGATCGGCATGGGCCAGGCTGCCGCCGACGGTGCCGCGGTTGCGAATCTGGTAATGCGCGACGTGCGCGACGGCGCGCGCCAACAGCGGGTGAGCCGCCGCCAGCTGCGGGTGCTCGAGAATATCGCGCCAGCGCACCATGGCGCCGAGCGTCACGGCGCCGTCCCTGATCGTTATCGCCCGCAGGTCGGTCAATTTGCGCAAGTCGACCAGGAGCGCCGGTGACGCGACACGGAACGCCAGCATCGGCACCAAAGACTGGCCGCCGGCCAGAAGCTTGGCCTCGCCGTCATGCGACGCCAAGAGCGCCACCGCCTCGGCAAGGCTGGTCGGGCAGGCGTAGTCGAAGAGCGGAAGCTTCATGGCAGTGGACGCCGGCAAACCGGAAAACATGCGCGGGCTCAAATGTTTCCTAGCACCGGCCGTCGCCGGCGAGCAACCGGCCGCCTGAACCGGCTGCATGAGATGTGCAGAGCGAGAGATTGCTGGTAATCTTTCGGGCAACCGACGTGGCGCGATGACGCGCCCGCTTCCAGCCCATGATCCGATTGGGTTGAATCGGATCATGGCCTAGGGTGTTTTGTTGGAGCATGATCTTTTCGGAAAATCGGTACCCACTTTTCCGGATCATGCTCTCAAGTGGAGGACGCCAATGCTGACCAAGACGCCACGCCCAGAAAGAAACGGCAAAAACGGGGGCAATGGGAAAAACGGCAAGAACGGCAATAGCAACGGCAAAAAGGAAGCATCGAGCGTCAGCGAACTGCCGAAGATCTCCATTCATACCGATACGCGCGAAATCCTGGCGCACGCTGCCAAGGAGGCCCGCGAGGAAAATTATTTCATCGTCGACGTCGACGCCCATGTCACCGAGACCGCGTTCTGGTCGGAGGTCGTCGACCGCATGGACTCGGACGTCTACCGGCAGATGGCGCGCGCCTTCAAGGATCGCGGCGCGGCGCCGGGCCTCCTCAATGCGACGCCGGGATTTCTGCATCAGGACGTGTTCGGCCGCATTCCGCATCAGCAGCGGCTCGCCGAAGCGGTGCCGGGCGGGCGCACGCATGCCCAGGTGACGCTGGTGCAGCGCGCCATGGATTCGTTGGGCATCGACTACATGGTGGTGTTCCCGACGCCGATGCTGGTGTTGGGCATGCACCCGCAGATCGAGATGGAAGTCGTGATCGGCAACGCCTTCAACAAATGGCTGGCCGAGGAAATCCTGCCGCAGGACCGGCGCATCAAGGCGATGCTCTATCTGCCGTTCAATCACCCCGAGGAAAGCCTCAAGGCGGTCGAGCGTTACGCCGACAATCCGAGCGTCATCGGCTTTTCGGTCACCTCGACGCGCTTTCGCGCCGTCAATCACGACAGCTACATGCCGCTCTATTCGGCCATCCAGGCAACCGGCAAGCCGTTGGCTTTCCATTCCGGCTTCCACTGGGGCGACCAGTCGATGCAGCAATGCAATCGCTTCATTTCGATGCACTCGATCTCGTTCGTCTATTACAACATCATCCATCTGACGAACTGGCTCATCAACGGACTGCCGGAGCGCTTCCCGAAGCTGAAAGTCATGTGGATCGAGAGCGGGCTCGCCTGGCTGCCGTTCCTGATGCAGCGGCTCGATTCCGAATACATGATGCGGTCGTCGGAAGCCCCGCTATTGAAGCGGCGACCGAGCGAGTACATCCAGGACATGTATTTCACCAGTCAGCCGCTCGAACGCTCGAACATGGATCTGACCGAAGCGACCTTAAAAGCCATCAAGGCCGACACCCAATTGCTGTTTGCTTCGGACTGGCCGCATTGGGACTTCGACTTGCCGAGCTCCATCACCACACTGCCGTTTCTCGACGAGCAGGCCAAACGCAATATTCTGGGCTTCAACGCCGCCCGGCTGTTCAACCTCGAAGTGCCGAAGCACAAGCGCCTGAAGACCAAGCCCGTCAAACCTGCCGCGCGCGTGCCGGTGACGGCCTGATCCGCGGTGCGCAAGGTGAAAGCCGGCAAGCGCGCGGCCCGCAAGACGGTGCAGCCGGCCAAGGCCACGGACTTCGCCGTTGCCGTGCGCGACGCGCTCAAACGCGGCAAGCCCGATTCGATTCCGGACCGGACGCTGCAGCGCATGCTCACCGCGGCGGTCCGGCTTTATGCCGCGAAGGTCGAGCGGCGCGGCCATGACGTCGCGCCGTTTCCACCAGGCACGGTGACGGCGACCGAAACCGTGGTGACGGCCTGCGCCCTGATCCGCGCCGCCGATCTCAACATGTTCGACGTGGCGATCTGGTTCCATCGCCCGCCGGGAATAGAGTGACGAAAGGGGATAGTGATGGACGAGGTCTCAGTGGGGCGGCTGACCGATATTGCCGACGGCGACTACCGGATTTTCGCCTTGGACAAGCTCGAAGTCGGCATTTTCCGCACCGGCAGCAAAGTGCTGGCCTACGAGAATGTCTGTCCCCATGCCGGCGGCCCGGTCTGTCAGGGCAAGATTTTCCATCAGGTCGAAGAAATCATCACGCCGGACAAGAAAAGCGTCGGGCTGCGCTTCGGCAAGCAGCGCCACATCGTCTGTCCGTGGCACGGCTACGAATTCGATCTGGCGACCGGATGCCATCCCGGCGATCCGTCGGTGCGGCTGGCGCCGGTGCCGGTCGCGGTCCGCGGCGGCGAAATCTACGTCAGCGTGCCCGAGTGAGCGCAACGAGCCCTGTCACTTCTGCGCCTCGATGTGAAAGATCACCGGCATCGTAAAGCTCAGTCCGGCGCTGGCGACGAGCGGCGGTGGCGGCGGCACCGGGTCGGAACGCTGCAACATCGAAAGCGCGGCATCGTCGAACACCGGATCGCCGGAGCTTTTGACGACGCGTGACGACACGATGTGCCCGGCGTCGTCGAGCACGAAGTTGACGACGACTTCCGCCGAGCGCACCGCGCGATCCTCGGGATAGCGCTTGTATTTGTCGAAATGAGCGGCGAGTTCCTTCTGCCAGGTCACCCGTTCGCGCAGCGCGCTCTCGCCGGTGCCCGGCGACGGCGTGCGTGAGGCTTCCGATTCGCGCGCGGTCGCGACGCTCGGAATCGCCGTCTCCTCGGCCGCAACGGACGGATTCGACGGCGCGGCTTGCACCGCCGTGATTTTCGGGTCCTGATCGAGCGGCTGCTTGATGTCCTCGCGCGAGACGATCCGCTCCGGGTCGTCGGTATCGGTCGGCGTATCTTTGGGCAGATGGTTCTTCTGGATCACCGTTTTCTGCTCGACGACCGCCGGCGCGCGGGCCGACGCCTCGGTATCCGGTCCCACCGGCAGGTCGTTCGGAGCCCGGCGCGGTGCGGTGAGTTCGACGTCGATCACGAGCCCGGGCGCGCCAAGGTCGACGCTTCTGTCGCGCATATAGCCGAAGACCAGGGCGCCACCGGCGACGTGAAGGACGAGCGCGCCCACCGCGCCGATCAACCAGGTGCGGGGCAACGACCGCAACGGCTCGTCAAAACTCGACGCCAATTCCGACGACAGGACGGGCGTCATAGCTCGGCCCAATGACGGATCATGTTGTGGTAAAGCCCGCTGAGCCTGACGATCTCGGGATCGTTGCGGTCCAGGCGCCCGACCAGGCCCTGAATGGCGGTGTCGAGCTCGAAGATCATCCTGCGGGCGTCGGCCTGGCGGATCATGCTCTGCAGCCAGAAGAACGAGGCGACGCGAACCCCACGGGTTATCGCGGTCACGGCGTGGAGGCTGGTGGCCGGGTACAAAACCAGATGGCCGGCCGGCAGCTTGACCCGCTGCGCGCCATAATGGTCTTCGACGACCAATTCGCCGCCGTCGTAATCTTCCGGCTCGGACAAAAACAATGTCACCGACAGATCGGTGCGAATGCGCAGCCCGGTCAACTGGTCGCCGCGCACCGAATTGTCGACATGCAGTCCGAAATGCTGGCCGATACCGTAGCGATTGAACAACGGCGGAAAGATGCGCAGCGGAATGGCCGCGGAAATGAACAGCGGATTGGCGGTGATGGCCTTGATCACCTGCTCGCCGAGCGCGCGGGCGAGCGGGCCATCGGGCGGCAGCTGCTCGTTTTTCTTGACCAGCGCCGATTGCGCGCCAGCCGTCGACCGGCCGTCCTCCCACGGCGCGGAATCCATCGCGGCCCGGAACCGGGCCACCTCGGCCTTACTCAACACGTCGGGTATGCAGACAAGCATTGGCCGGTGCTTTTGTTTGAAACGGGTTTCAGTATTTGGCCGACAGCTCCACGCCGAGGGCGCGGCCGGGCGCGACCAGAACGAACGGCGCCCCGCTTTGATACATCGCGTCGTAATAGAGCTTGTTGAAGATGTTGTTGGCGAACAGCTTCCATTTCAGGTTCGCCGTGACTTTGCCTTCGAGAAAAGCATCGAAGCGCCAATAGCTCGGCAGCTCGGTGCCGGCATTGGCCGCCAGCAAAGTGCCGCCGTAGATTTGGGAGCGATAGGTCGCCTGGCCGCCGACCTCGACGTCGTAGGGAAGAAACGACGTCGGCAGCTTGTACTTGCTCAGAATGTTGAAGGATTGATCGGCGACGAAGGCGAGCGGCAAGCCGATATTCGACGGTACCGCCGAATGATCGACGCGGGTCTTCATCAGCACGAGGCCGGTGTAGACGCTCCAGCGATCGGTGATGTTGCCTTGGGCGCCGAGATCGAGGCCCTGGACGTGGTAGGCCGCGCCGGCGGTGATGGTTCCGGTCGTCGATGAGCCGACCAGCTCCCGGGCGTTGCTGACGTCGGTGCGAAACAGCGCCGCGGTCGCCAGCAAGTGGCCGCCGAACAAGTCCCACTTGTTGCCGACTTCCTGCGCCCGGCTTTCGACCGGACCGAAAATCTGCGTGAGCGGGGACGTCGGATTGAGGCCGCCGTAATTGGTCGAGGTGCCGTCGAGTTCGGAGCCGACCGGATCGGAGCCGGTGCCATAGGCCCAATAGAGACTGGCGATCGGAATGGGCTTGAAGACGGCGCCGAGATTGTAATTCCACAGGCTCGAGGCGGCGGAAATTTCGGCGCCGCTCTTTTTGGCCGCGACGTTGTATTGATCGAACCGCACTCCGCCGTTCAAAATGATGAAGTCGCGGTAGTTGGCGGTCTCCAGCACATAGCCGCTTTTGGTCGCGACCGGAATCACCGTCGGATTGCCGGTGAGCGTCGGCGACGTGCCGAAGTAGAGATTGTTCGGCGGATCAAGCACGGACACCGGTCCGAAGCTGCCGGCGCCGTTGAAGGCGCCGGGACCGACCGCCTCCGAGGCGAGACCGTTATAGCTGTCGATGGAGACCTTTTCGTAGTCGACCTCGGCGCCGGTCACGACCGTGTTTTTGACCGGGCCGGTCGCGAATTTGATGGTGGCCGAGCTTTGGTCCGCCTGGACGGTCGTCACCTGGTAGCGGCTGACCGGATTGAGGCAGACCGTCCAATTCGCCGGGTTCGTGCCGGCGAGCGTGGTCGCGGTGCCGTTGCACGAGGTGCTTTGCTCCGGGATTGTCCCGATATAATTGAGGATCGATTGCTCATCCCTGATCTTGTTATCGAGCGTGACAAAGTCGTTGACGATGTATTCGCTGTCGACCGTGCCGAAATCCTGCTGCACTTTCTGGAAGTCGCGATTGTCGAAGCCGTAATAGGTATCGCGGGGCACGCCCAGCGAGGTGACCGGCGCGCCTTCGACATTGTTGTACGGCACCCCGAAATCCGGCAGCGACCAGAGATTGGTGTGAACGTAATTCGCCGTCACCTTGAAGGAATCGTTGGGCGTCCATTTGATCGCCGCCAGCGCACCGCCGCGGTCGTCATAAGTGTCATTGCGTTCCGCGACGTTGGCGTTCTGCCACATGCCGTCGAGACGGATGGCGAGCGTCGGGTTGATCACCTGGTTGACGTCGAAGGTCACCCGCCGTGTGCCGTCGCCGGCGATCGTGGTCTCCGTGTTATAGAAATTCTTGTCGGCCGCCTGCTTGGTGACGATATTGAGCGCGCCGCCGGTGGTGCCGCGGCCGTCGATGGTCGCGGACGGGCCCTTGAGAATTTCGATCTGCTCGGTGAAGAAATTTTCCCGGACGCTGACGGCGGGATCGCGGATGCCGTCGAGAAAAACGTCGTTGCGGGCATCGAAGCCGCGGATGAAGAAGCGATCGCCGAAGGCATTGCCGCCCTCGCCGGTGCCGAGCGTGACACCGGCCGTCGTGCGCGCGACCTCCTTGAGGCTGGTGGCATTCTTGTCGTCGAGCAGCTCCTTGGTCAGGACCGTAATGCTCTTCGGCGTATTGACGATCGGCTCGCTGAATTTGGGCGACGCCAGACGATCCGCCTTGTAGGGCGCGGCCGGGTCGGCATAAGGATCATGGTCGGGCGGTGCCGCGGTGGTGGTTGCCGCGGCGGCTGCCGCCTGTTGCGCTTGCGCGTTTTGCTTGGCCCGCGCGGCGCGGCGCAACGCCGCGCGCACGCGCAATTGCTCGGCATTGGGCTTGGCCATCGCCGGCTTCTTGCGCGCGATCGGCGCATCGACGGTGACCGGCGGCAGCACCGAGTCTTGTGCCTTCGCCGCCGAGATCGATGCGACGGCGATCAAGCAGCCGACTGAGACTTTTTTCGATGATTGCCCGTCGCGCAGGCCGGGAAGGATAATATCCATCGCCAGGGGCGGCCCCATGGAGGAACCCATGGAGGAACCCATGGACGAACCCATGGACGGACCCATGGACGGCCCCATGGACGGACCCGTGGATGAACGCGACACGCCACCCGCTTCAGTCATAACGCCCCCGATTTCAACCGTCCGGCCTTTGCGGCCGATCGACGTTCGGGATTGAAGTACGGCGGTGTTGGGGTGCGGTCAATAAAATATAATGAAATCAATGATTTACACTAGACTAATTCGAAACTGTGCCGACCCGGATGGTTACGCTCAAACCGCCGCGCGGTCGAAAGCGCAGATCGCATCCATTCTAAGGTCTGCCGGAAGCGTCTGACACGGCGTGTGGTTTCGATTCACGCCAGGCGCGTAAGTGGACGCGGGCTTGTCGGGTTCATCGTAGCGATGTGATCGCGCGGCATGATTTGCGGACAAACCGCATGGCTGTCTCTCTTGGAAGGCATGGCGCGGTCGGAAGCGAACGAGCGTTGCGATGATCGACGCGCCGCTCGGTTTACAGCGCGTCATCGTCCGTCGGTTCGCTCGGCGGCTTCATCAGCGAGAATAATTCGTCGACGGTGCGGGTGGCGATCTGGCGCACGCGCTCGCTGTCGAGCGAGCCGGCAATCCTGATCCGATTCACCACCGCATGGATTTCATCGCGAAAGTCCGAAAGAAAGCGCAGCGGATCTTTGGAGTCGTTTGCCACGCGCGCGATCAGCCCCGTTACCAGGATCTGACAGGCGATCATGCGTCCGTTCAATTCTTCCATGGCCCGATCTTCTGCCGGCGGGGTCGCGCGCTCACGCGCGCCGCGCTTGCCAGCTAACAAAAAGCGAGCTGAAAGTCTCGTCCGATATTGCGCCGGCCCTTCGAATTGAATTGTTCTAATACCAAAGAACGCTCACGCGCTTTCGCGGAGCATTTGATCGGCGAGCTTTTCCGCCACCATGATGGTCGGAATATTGGTGTTGCCGCGCGGAATGGTCGGCATGATCGAGGCATCGATGACCCGCAAGCCGGCGATATCGTGAACACGGCCGGCGGAATCGGTCACCGCGTTGCGATCGTCCGGCGCGCCCATGCGGCAGGTGCCGACCGGATGAAAGGTGCCGGCGACGTTGTCGCGGATATGATCGGCCAGCGCTTCGTCGTCCTCGGCCAGGCTGGCGAGATCGACCCGGCGGTCGGCCAAGGTGGCGAAGATCGGCTCGGCCAGCGGCGGCACCGCGTCGATCAGCGCGGCAACCAGCGCGCTCTTGATCTTGTTGCCGGGCGTGATCCGGTTCAGCCGCCGCAGACGATCGTTGAATTTCACCGGGAAGGTGAGCCGCGTCATCGCCCGCACGCTGTCATGCGCCAGAATATCGACGCAGCGCCGGAAGCCCTGCATGAACCGTTTCAGGTCGAGTTCGTGGCCGATGAAATTGAACTCGACCAGCGGATAGGTCGCGGGATCGGCGGCGGTGAGCGACACGCGCCCGCGCGCCATCGGCTTGAGCAGCGACGGCGCCAGGTTCGCGACCTGATGCCCGAGCGGGCTCCATGACGTCTTGCACTGGACGTTCAGATACATGTCGAGAGGCGGCGCGCCGGGCAGGCTCGACGAGTAGCGGAAGCAGGTCATCGGGTGAGGACGGATCTCGGCGGCTTGCCGCATGCCGCGCTTTTGCAGTAGCCCGATGAAAAGAATGGCGTGATTGGACAGATTTTCGCCGACGCCGGGTTTGTCGGCGCGCACCTCGATGCCGAGCGCCTGCAACGCCGCGGCCGGCCCGATGCCGGCCCGCATCAGAAACGCCGGCGAATGAATGCCGCCGAGCGAAACAACAATCTCGCGGCCGGGAAACGTCTGCCGCACGCCATTGACGATCGCCGTCACGCCGGCGGCACGGTGGCCATCGAAGACAAGCCCGGTAGCGGTCGCGCGCGTCATGACGGTGAGGTTCGGCCGGCGACGGACGTCCGCGGTGAGGTAGCAGATCGACGCGGATCGGCGCTCCTCCCAGGTATTGCTCATCGGCACCGAACCGTAGCCGTCGCGAAAGTCCGCGTTCATATCGGCGACGAAGGGAATCTGGTGCTCTTCGGCATAGGCATGGACCGCCTTGGCCAATGGCGCCCAGTCCGCCGCCTTGGTGCGCCGGATCGGCACTGGGCCGTCCTTGCCATGCAGCGCGCCGTCGAAATCCTGATCGCTCTCAAGCTTGCGGTAATAGGGCAGCACGTCGTCCCAGCCCCATCCCGCGGCGCCGGCGCTCTCCCACTCGGCATAGTCGTCGGGCGTGCCGCGATAGGCGACCATGCCCATGACCGAGGAGCCGCCGCCCATGACGCGACCCTGGGAATAGCCGGTCAGCGGCGAATTGTCTTTGCGCCGCCAATGCGCCTTGAGTGCGGGCCAAAAATAGGCGTCGTTATAATAAGAGCGCGGATAGGAATCGAGAATATCTGCGGGCTCCGCCCCAGGCACCGTGTCCGCTCCCGCCTCGAGCAGGAGCACGCGATTGGCGGCGCGGGCCGACAACCGGTTCGCCAGCACGCAACCCGCAGCGCCGGCACCGACGATGATGACATCGTAGTTTTCCGTCATTTCAATTTCCAGAGTCCGGTGAGATCGGGGTCGCGCCTGCTGGTCGGTGACCGGGCGACCCCTTCGATTGAACATTGCCACCGCATGCTTTACTGGATCGGCGGCCGGCGCAAGACGCCCCGCACCAGTTCGTAAAGCCAGGTTCCTGCCATGTCCCAAACAGAGTCCAAGACTGCGACCAAGACAGCGACAAAGACACTTCATGGCGTGATCGCCGCGGTCGCGACCGCAGTCGGCGAAAACGGCGAGCCCGATTCCGGGCGGTCGACGGCGCTGGCGCGCTTTCTGCTGGACACCGGATGCGACGGGCTCAACGTGCTTGGCACCACCGGCGAAGCGACCTCGTTTTCGCTCGACCAGCGGCGGCGGGTGATGAGCGCTTATGCCGAGGCGTCGCTGCCGCTCGACCGCATGATGGTGGGAACCGGAGCCGCCGCTTTAGCCGACGCCATCGCGCTGACCAGGCACGCCGCCGAACTCGGCTTTGCCGGCGCGCTGGTGCTGCCGCCGTTCTATTATAAAGGCGTGCACGACGACGGCCTGGTCGCCTACATCGACGCGATCATGACCGCTACCGCCGCGCGGCCGGTACCGATCTACCTTTACCATTTTCCGGCGCAATCGGGCCTGCATTGGCATGTCGCCTTGATCCGCCGCTTGCTCGATGAGTTCGGTGAACGCATCGTCGGCTTAAAGGATTCATCCGGCGACATGGCTTACGCGCGTGAGGCCGCCGGTATCCTGCCGCGGTTCAAGGTGTTTCCCTCTACCGAAGCGGCGCTGCCGGAAGCCCGCTCCGGTTCTTTTGCCGGCTGCATCTCGGCAACCGCCAATCTCAATGCCGACCTCTGCGCGCGCGCCTATCGCTCCGGCGACGCCGCGGCGCTGGCCGAGGCGGTCGCGATCCGCAAATTGTTCGACGGCAAGCCGCTGGTTCCCGGCGTCAAGGCGCTCTTGGCTCATATTCATGGCGCGCCGGAATGGGCCCGGGTCGAACCGCCGCTGTCGGGCTTTCCGGCAGCCGATGGCGCCGCCGTGATCGCGGGCTACGACGCGGTGCGCGCCAAACGGGTCGCCTAAGAGGCTTTCGTCAAAGGAAGGGTGAACTCACTCGGGCCGAAATAGGCGGTTCCGGTGCGCTCTGGCTTTCTCTGCCCGGCGTTGACGCTGCGCCCGCACACCCCTATAAGCGCCCCTCGTCCACGAAGCTGTACGGTCCATGGCCAATACCAAGTCTGCCAAAAAGGCTGCCCGCCAGAGCACGCGTCGCACCGCCGTTAACAAGTCGCGGCGCTCGCGCGTACGCTCGGCTACACGCAAGGTCGAGGAAGCGCTGGCCGCCGGCGATCAGTCGCTTGCCATGACGGCGATGGCGCAGGCCGAGCCGGCGCTCATTCGTGCAGCGCAAAAAGGTATCGTGCATCGCAATGCGGCGCGCCGAAAGGTTTCGCGGCTCGCGCAGCGGATCGCCAAACTCGGCAAGAAATAGCTTTCCCGTTTTTCGCTTCTGAAATTTTGTAGTGAGATGCGCAGTCAGATCGTGGACTGCCATCTCACTGTTGCATTATTGTCACGTCACGGCGCAAATATGCCAAGCTGAGGCTTTGCGCGCATGGCGAACGCCTCATGTTATTTGCTCCCATCGTCTCCCCTGCGGGCTACCCCACAAAACTGTCCAAAAGAATTGATGGGCAATGAATGACTTATCGCACATACCCACAGCAGGACTTTGAGTCCGCGCGATTCGGCTGAGCCCAGGTTTTGTTTGGTCCGGCGTGCGATTGTCGACATGACAGCCGGATTACGCTTTTTATCGGGCGTCGATTCAGTGCGTCGAGTCAATGATTTGTCCGAACACGCTGCCCCGAAATTGGCGTGCTTTGTTGCCCGCGCATCTAAAAGCTCAATATTGACGAGGCTTTTTTGCTGTTGCGGGCGGCCATCCGCGTGGTAGTTTTTATCTCCCTTCGGTTTCCGAAGGCGGTCTTCAACAAGTCGGTCTAGCGCTGACTCATCGCGGTATGGGTGCGGGTGAGGTGTGTCCAGTCGCGTGCGTTCCGACCTGTCGTGGCCCCGAGTACTGAGCGGCGAGCGTAACCGAGTATGCGCCGATCTTGTGGGAATACGTAGCTATTAAGGTCTCGCAGCCGCGCTGCACAAAGAGCCAGTGATAGCCATCGAATCTGGGAGCGATGGAGGTGGGGGCGTCATGACGACAAGTAGCAATCCGCTTTTTGCCGCGACTATCGGCTGGTGTTGGCCCAGAGCCGCATCCAGCGGCTGAAGCGTGACTCTGGATTACGGCCGGCAGCCGCGCAGGTCGCGCCGAGCCTGATCCTCTTCGATGACCTTGAGTTGCGTGTCGGCCGAATCCGGGCCCGTGGGATAGACTCTCTCCCGCGGCCGGCCCGGGAAATCCACCTTCGAAAGCAAAGCGGGCCAAAATGAACATCACCGAACAGGAGCGCTGGCGGCGAGTGAAAGATCGGTTGCGTTCCGAGTTGGGTGAGGACGTGTTCTCCAGTTGGTTCGGCCGCATGGAACTCGAAGCCGCCGATAACGGCTTGTTGCGGCTGTCGGTGCCGACGCGGTTTCTGCGCAACTGGATCCAATCGCATTACAGCGAACGGGTACTTGCCAGGTGGCAGGAGGAAGAACCCGACGTCACGCGCCTGGAATTGAACGTTCGCTCGGCCACCATCAAGCTGCCGACGGTCAAACCGAAGGCCGCTGACGGCTTGGCGCCGCCCCGCGACGCGCGCAATGGTGCCGCCGTCAACGGCGACCGCAGCGGCGTACCGTTCTTAACGGTGCACGAAGCGCTTGGCGGCTCACCGCTCGACCCACGGCTTACCTTTGACACCTTCCTCATCGGCCGCTCGAACACGCTGGCGCATGCCGCAGCGAAACAGGTCGCCACCGGCCGGCGCGGCGAACCGCTGATGTTCAATCCGCTCTATATTCACGCCGCCGTAGGTCTCGGCAAAACCCATTTGCTGCAGGCGATCAGCTGGGCCGGCAATAACGGCGGCGACCGCAAGATTCTCTACCTCACCGCCGAACGCTTCATGTACGGCTTTGTTTCGGCCTTGCGCACCCAGACCACGCTCGCCTTCAAAGAGGCGGTGCGGGCCATCGACGTACTCGTGATCGACGATTTGCAGTTCCTGCAAGGACGCTCGACCCAAGCCGAGTTCTGTCACACCCTCAACACTTTGATCGACGCCGGGCGCCAAGTCGTGATTGCCAGCGACCGGCCGCCGGCCGATCTCGAAAGCCTGGACGACCGCGTACGTTCGCGGCTTGCCGGGGGCCTTGTCGTAGAGATCGGCTCGCTCGGCGAGGAACTGCGGCTGGAAATCCTCAAGAGTCGCATTAACGCTGCCCGCCTGCATCATCCCGGTTTCGAGGTTCCGGCGCCGGTGCTCAGTTTCATCGCCAAGTCCGTCACCCATAACGGCCGCGACCTCGAAGGCGCGGTCAACCGCCTCCTGGCGCACTCCAAGCTGACCGGGCAGCCGGTGACGCTGGAAATGGCCGAGCGGGAAATGCGCGACTTGATCCGTCCCGCCGAACCAAAGCGGGTGCGCATCGAAGACATCCAGCGCATCGTCGCCCGCCAATATAATGTCAGCCGGGCTGACCTATTGTCGTCGCGCCGCACCGCCAATGTGGTGCGGCCGCGCCAAGTGGCGATGTACCTCGCCAAGGTTTTGACCTTGCGTTCGCTGCCGGAAATCGGCCGCCGTTTTGGCGGCCGCGATCACACCACGGTCCTGCATGCGGTGCGCAAGATCGAGAACCTGGTGGGTAACGACAGCGCCTTGGCCGAGGAGATCGAGGCTCTCAAACGGCAGCTTCAGGATTGATCCGCCCTTGCCGCCGATCGCCGAAATCTGTGAAAAGATAGGGGAAAGGCCGGCCCAGGCCGGCCTTGCACTTGCCCAAGTTGCCGCTGCACGCCACCTTTGCCTTCCATTGGGCGCGCACCCTATTTTCATCCGGCAAGCTTGGGGGCGATGGATTTTGCGATGAAGGTCACAGTCGAGCGTTCGGAACTGTTGAAATCACTGGGCCACGTGCATCGCGTGGTCGAGCGCCGCAATACCATACCGATCCTCGCCAATGTGCTGTTGAACGCCGACCGCGCCAAGCTTTCGCTCAAGGCCACCGACCTCGACATCGAAGTCACCGATGCGATCGCCGCCGAAGCCGGACCCGGCGGCTCGACCACGGTCCCCGCCCACATGTTTTTCGACATCGTGCGCAAGCTTCCCGAGGGCGCGCAGATCGTTCTGGAATCGTCGGGCGACCGCGCGGCACTGTCGATCCGCGCCGGCCGCTCGCGCTTTACGCTGCAGACGCTTCCGGAAAGCGATTTTCCCGATCTCGCCCCCGGCGAGATGACCCATAAGTTCACGCTCAAGGCCGCCGATCTCAAGCGGCTTATCGACAAAACCCAGTTCGCTATCTCGACCGAGGAGACCCGCTACTACCTCAACGGCATCTATTTGCATGCCGCGGGCTCGGCCAAGGCGGAGACCTTGCGCGCGGTGGCGACCGACGGCCATCGCCTGGCGCAAATGGAAATCGAATTGCCGAAGGGCGCCGCCGGCATGCCCGGCGTGATCGTGCCGCGCAAAACGGTGAGCGAGGTGCAGCGGCTGATGGAGGACGGCGAGACCGAAGTCGCGATCGAGCTGTCGCCCGGCAAGATTCGTTTCACGATCGGCCAGACCATCCTGACCTCGAAGCTTATCGACGGCACCTTCCCCGATTACAGCCGGGTCATTCCAATCGCCAACGACAAGGAGCTTGTCGTCGACAAAAAGGAATTCGAGGCCGCCGTCGATCGGGTGTCGACGGTGTCGAGCGAGCGCGGCCGGGCCGTGAAGTTGTCGATCTCCGCCGGAAAGCTCTTGTTGTCGGTCACCAACCCGGATTCCGGCAGCGCCAACGAAGAGCTCGAGGTCGAGTATGAGGCCGATCCGGTCGATATCGGCTTTAACTCACGCTACCTCCTCGACATTGCCGCGCAGATCGAAAGCGAAGCCGCCGTGCTCAAGCTCGCCGATCCCGGCTCGCCGACGCTGATTCAGGACAAGGAGCCGCGCGGCGCGCTTTACGTGCTGATGCCGATGCGGGTTTGACAGGGATCAGGTAACGGGTGTCTGGGATCAGAGCCGTCCCGATCCCTGATCGCTGATGCCTGATGATCCTCAAACTCACGCTGACCAATTTCCGCAATTATCACGCGGCTTCCCTTGAAGCCGGCGCCAAGACCATGGTGCTGGTTGGGCCGAACGGGGCCGGCAAGACCAATCTGATCGAGGCCATCTCGTTTCTGGCGCCGGGCCGCGGGCTGCGCCGCGCCACGCTCGATGAAGTGGCATTCAGCGAGGGTGACGGCTCCTGGGCGGTCGCCGCCGAAGTCGAAGGCGCGCTGGGGCTGACGACGCTCGGCACCGGCATCGATCGGCCGCTGGAAGACGGCGCAACGACGCAACGCAAATACCGGATCGACCGCGAGCCGGCTCCGTCGGCCGCGGCCTTCGCCGATCACCTGCGCGTCATCTGGCTGACGCCGGCCATGGACACGCTGTTTGCCGGTGCGCCGTCGGAGCGCCGCCGCTTTCTCGATCGCCTGGTGCTTGCGGTGGACGCCGAACACGGCAGCCGCGTCAATGCCCTGGAGCGATCGCTGCGCTCGCGCAACCGCCTGTTGGAGGACGCAGCGCCGGACGCGCATTGGCTCGACGCGGTCGAGCATGAAACCGCGGAACTTGCCGTCGCGGTTGCCGGGCTGCGGGTCGAAACCGTGCGGCGGCTGGCTGCGGTGCTGGCCGCGCGCAAAGGCTCGACCTTCCCGGCCGCCGACATCGCGCTCGATGGCTGGATCGAAAAGCTCGTCGCCCATCACCCGGCCGCTGAAATCGAGGAGCGCTACCGCGCGGTGTTGCGCGACAATCGATCGCGCGATGCGGCCGCAGGCCGCACGCTGGATGGACCGCATCTCACCGATCTCAAGGTTGTCTATGCGGACAAGAACATCGCCGCGGCCGACGCATCGACCGGAGAGCAGAAAGCGCTGTTGATCGGACTGGTGCTGGCCCACGCCCAGTTGATCGCCACCATGACCGGGATCCCGCCGATCCTGTTGCTCGACGAAGTCGTTGCCCATCTCGATCCGGAGCGGCGCGCGGCATTGCACGGCGAACTCGCCAAATTGCGCAGCCAAGTCTGGATGACGGGCGCGGATCCGGCGCTGTTCGCGGAGATCGATGGGGCCGCGGCCATGGTCGCTGTCACCGCCGGCAGGCTCCAGGCGCGATCGCCGGCGACTTGAAGCGGATCGGTTCCCATTTGGCGCGCGACATTTGCCGGCCGCGCCACGCGGCGATCAGGGAACAAGACTGCGACCCACCTCTTGACTCGCCAGGAGCAAGGAAACGGCCGGTCCATAACAGAGGCGATAACAATGCCGGAACAGGCAGCAGCAGAAGATTTAATTGTTCGGAACCTCATTGAAGCGGTGGAACGGCTGCGCGAGGATTTGGATCGCATGGAACTTTGGGCCGCCGTGCTCGGCTCGTTCCAGCATCCGGTTCCCGAATACCGGCCGGGCGACCGGCATCTTATTAAGCCGCAGGAGCGGCGCCCGGAACTTTGATTGTTCTGACTTCAGTGGCGGCCGCACCGGGCCGCCTTGCGCGCGCACGAAGCATTAAGGGCTGCGGTGTTTTACGGGCCGAAACGAGGCCGCTTCCGATAGCGCCGAAAACCTTGAAAAACCCCGTTTTGACAATATCTTAATCCAAGTGCTTTTGCCGTGCACGGGGCGCTGAATTCGTGTACAAGATTCACCGATTCACACGTCCATTTTTTGCAGCCGATTCGCGAGCTTTCCCGTATGGCCGAACCCGTCCGTAAACCTGCCCCCGCACCTTCCGATTACGACGCAGAATCGATCAAGGTGCTCAAGGGGCTCGATGCCGTGCGCAAGCGGCCGGGCATGTATATCGGCGACACCGACGACGGTTCCGGCCTGCACCACATGGTCTACGAGGTCGTCGATAACGCCATCGACGAGGCGCTGGCCGGCTACGCCAAAGAGGTTTTCGTCCGGCTCAACCCGGACGGATCCTGCACCGTCCGCGACGACGGCCGCGGCATCCCGGTCGACATCCACAAGGGTGAAGGGGTCTCCGCGGCTGAAGTCATCATGACGCAGCTCCATGCCGGCGGGAAATTCGACCAGAATTCCTACAAGGTGTCCGGCGGCCTGCATGGCGTCGGCGTCTCGGTGGTCAATGCGCTGTCGAGCTGGCTCCGGCTGACCATCTGGCGCGACGGCCATGAACATTCCATGGAGTTCGCCAATGGCGAGCCGGTCGCGCCGCTCGCCGTCATCGGCGCCGCGCGCGACAAGCGCGGCACCGAGGTGACCTTCCTGCCGTCGAAGAAGACCTTCACCATGACGGAGTTCGACTTCGCCACGCTGGAGCACCGGCTGCGCGAGCTCGCCTTCCTCAATTCCGGCGTCACCATCGTACTCTCCGACATGCGCCATGCCGTCGAGAAGCGCGAGGAGCTGCGCTACGAGGGCGGCGTCGAGGCCTTCGTCAAATATCTCGACCGCAACAAGACCCCGCTCGTCCCGCAGCCGATCGTGATCAAGGCCGAGCGCGACGGCGTCATGGTCGATTGCGCCATGTGGTGGAACGACGGCTATCACGAGACGGTGCTGTGCTTCACCAATAACATTCCGCAGCGCGACGGCGGCACGCACCTGGCCGGCTACCGCGGCGCGCTGACCCGGCAGGTCACCGGCTATGCCGAAACCGCCGGTGTGGCCCGCAAGGAGAAGGTCGCGCTGACCGGCGACGACTGCCGCGAAGGCTTGACGGCGGTGCTCTCGGTCAAGGTCGCCGATCCGAAATTTTCCTCCCAGACCAAGGACAAGCTGGTCTCCTCGGAAGTCCGCCCCGCGGTCGAAGGCATCGTCAATGACATGCTCAAGGCCTGGTTCGAAGAGCATCCGGCGGAAGCCAAGATCGTCGTGGGCAAGGTGATCCAGGCCGCGGCCGCCCGCGAAGCCGCGCGCAAAGCGCGCGAAATGACGCGCAAAAGCGCACTCGGCATTACTTCGCTGCCGGGCAAGCTCGCCGATTGCCAGGAAAAGGATCCGGCCAAATCCGAGCTGTTCATCGTCGAGGGCGACTCCGCCGGCGGCTCCGCCAAGCAGGGCCGCAATCGTGAATTTCAGGCGGTGCTGCCGTTGCGCGGCAAGATTCTCAATGTCGAGCGCGCCCGCATGGACAAGATGCTGTCGTCGGAGCAGATCGGCACGCTCATTACCGCGCTCGGCACCGGCATCGGCCCCGACGAGTTCACCATCGACAAGCTGCGCTATCACAAGATCATCATCATGACGGACGCCGACGTCGACGGCGCCCATATCCGCACGCTGCTGTTGACGTTCTTCTACCGGCAGATGCGCGAGATCATCGACCGCGGCTATCTCTATATCGCCC
>DATAWA010000078.1:0-16301 GCA_036267435.1 Xanthobacteraceae bacterium
ATCCTCGAACTGAAGGCCAATCCGAACCGCCCGGCCGAAGGCACCGTGATCGAAGCGCGGCTCGACCGCGGCCGCGGACCGGTTGCCACCGTGCTGGTCCAGCGCGGTACGCTCAAGCCCGGCGATATCGTGGTCGCCGGCAGCGAATGGGGCCGCGTGCGGGCGCTGATGTCGGACACCGGCCACTCCGTCGTGGCGGCCGGGCCGTCGATGCCGGTCGAAGTTTTGGGCTTCAACGGCACGCCCGAGGCCGGCGACCGGCTTGCCGTCGTCGATACCGAAGCGCGCGCGCGCGAGATCGCCGATTACCGCACCCGCCAGAGACGCGAAAAGATGGCGGCGCGGCAGACCGGCCTGCGCGGCTCGCTCGAGCAGATGATGAGTCAGCTCAAGACCACCGGGCGCAAGGAATTTCCGCTGCTGATCAAAGCCGACGTGCAAGGCTCGATCGAAGCGATCGTCGGCGCATTGGAGAAAATGGGCACCGACGAAGTTATGGCGCGGATCATCTTCGCCGGCGCCGGCGGCATCACCGAGTCGGACGTGACGCTGGCGGAAGCCTCCGGCGCGGCGGTGATCGGCTTCAACGTTCGCGCCCACAAGGAAGCGCGCGAGGCCGCCGAGCGGGCCGGCATCGAGATTCGCTACTACGACATCATCTACAATCTCGTCGACGACGTGAAAAAGGCGATGTCCGGACTGCTGGCGCCGACTTTGCGCGAGACCATGCTCGGCAACGCCACCGTCCTGGAGGTGTTCAAGGTCTCCAAGGTCGGCAATGTCGCCGGCTGCCGCGTCACCGACGGCACCGTCGAGCGTGGCGCCAATGTGCGGCTCATCCGCGACAACGTGGTCGTGCACCAGGGCAAGCTGTCGCAGCTCAAGCGCTTCAAGGATGACGCGCGCGAGGTCGTCGCCGGCCAGGAATGCGGCATGGCATTCGAAAACTATCAGGATATGAAAGCAGGCGACGTTATCGAATGCTACCGGGTGGAGAGCGTGCAGCGAACGCTGTGAGTTCGATGCTCACGTTCGCGGCTCTCCCGTACCGTCATGCCTCGCTGAGGCGGGGCATCCAGTAATCACCGAACGACTGGGATTACTGGATCGTCTGCCTTGGCCCTTTGCCCTTGACCCTTGGCGGACGCCGACAAAACCAAATTGCGAAGATCGAATTACGAAGATCAAGACAATGCCACGTCAGCACCATCGCGACCAATCTGCAGGCGGCTCGCAGCGTCAGCTCCGCGTCGGCGAATTGATCCGGCATGAGCTCGCCGAAATGCTGACGCGCGGCGACATCCACGATCCGGTGATCGAGGGTCACATGATCACGGTTCCGGAAGTGCGCATGAGCCCCGATCTGCGGCTGGCGACGATCTACATCATGCCGCTCGGCGGCCGCGACGAAAAACCGGTGCTCGAAGCGCTCGAGCGCAACAAACGCTATGTGCGCGGGGTGATCGCGCGTCGCGTCAACCTGAAATTTGCACCGGACATTCGCTTCCGCCTCGACGAGCGATTTGGCGAAGCCGAACGCATCGAGAAGCTTTTGCGCACGCCCATAGTCCAGCGCGACCTCGAAAGTGGGAAAGACGAAGAATGAGTGCGCCGCACGCCCCGGACGTCGCCACGCAAGGCGAGACCAATCCGGAGCAGGTCAGACAAAAGAGACTAAAACGCGATGTTCACGGCTGGATCGTGCTCGACAAGCCCATCGGCATGACCTCGACGCATGCCGTTTCGGTGATCAAGCGCCTCTATTCGGCCAAGCGCGCCGGGCACGCCGGCACGCTCGATCCACTGGCCTCCGGCTGCCTGCCGATCGCGCTCGGCGAAGCGACCAAAACCGTGCCGTTCGTGGTCGATAGCCATAAGACCTACCAGTTCACCATTCGCTGGGGCGAGGAGCGCGATACCGACGACGCCGAGGGGCGGGTGGTGGCGACAAGCGAGATCCGGCCGGATGCGGCCGGCATAAACGCGCTGTTGCCCCGGTTCACCGGCACCATCGAACAGGTTCCGCCCCGCTTCTCGGCCGTCAAAATCGATGGCGAGCGGGCTTATGACCTCGCCCGCGACGGCGAGACCGTCGAGCTGGCGTCCCGCCAGGTGACCGTTTACCGGCTGGAATTGACGGATATGCCGGATCCCGACCACGCCATGCTGTCGGCTGAGTGCGGAAAAGGCACCTATGTCCGCTCGCTGGCCAGGGATCTCGGCCGGGCGCTGGGGGCGCTCGGGCATGTTTCGGCGCTCCGCCGGGGGCGAGTCGGCCCGTTCGCCGAGACCGACATGATCCCTCTGGAACAGATTGAGGCTTTGTGCCATAGAGCGGCCTCCGGCGAGGGACACCTCGCCGATACGCTTCTGCCGATCGAGACCGCGCTGGACGACATCCCGGCGCTGGCCGTGAGCCCGGCAGACGCGGCAAGGCTCACCAGGGGCCAAGCCGCATTATTGCGCGGACGGGACGCCACCATCTTCCGCGGCACGGTCCAGGTCGCTTCCGGCGGCCAGCTTTTGGCCATTGCCGAGGTCGAGCGCGGCGAGATTGTTCCCCGCCGCGTGTTCAATTTAACCGGCATCGCTGGTCGTGCCGCAAGACAAAGAGGTTAATGACGATGTCGATAACGACCGCGCGTAAAGCGGAAGTAATCAAGACCTTCGCCGCCAAGTCCGGCGACACCGGGTCGCCCGAAGTCCAGGTCGCGCTTCTTTCGGAGCGGATCACCAACTTGACCGAGCACTTCAAGACGCACGCCAAAGACAATCACTCGCGGCGCGGCTTGCTCAAGCTCGTGTCGCAACGGCGTCAGATTCTCGATTACCTCCGGCGTACCGACGATCGCCGTTACAAGGAGCTGATCGAGCGGCTGGGTATTCGCCGCTAAAACGATTCCGCGCGGGAAGGTCCCGCGCGTGTGTGGGCGGAGCGCATGCAGCGCCCGCTTTTGCCCGGCAGCAGAGCTGCCGATTTCATGGAATGGGCCACTGCCCGTTCCTATCTACGGAAGGTCCGAGGGCCATGGCAGGATCGCCGGACGCTGAAGCGGCAACGCAGGATCGCTGCGCCGACAGCGCCTCGCCGTCTTGCTTATGGCTTTCGCACTTTCGCGAAAACCATGAGAGACAATCGCAATGTTTAACATTCATAAGGTGCAACTTGACTGGGGTGGCCGTACCCTAACGCTGGAAACCGGCAGAATCGCGCGTCAAGCCGACGGAGCGGTGCTCGCCACTTACGGCGAGACCAGTGTGCTTGCCGCCGTCGTTGCCGCCAAGGCACCGAAGGAAGGCATCGATTTCCTTCCGCTCACCGTCAACTACACCGAGAAATACTACGCGGCCGGCCGGATTCCCGGCGGCTACTTCAAACGCGAGCGCGGTCCGACCGAAAAGGACACGCTGACCTCGCGCCTGATCGATCGCCCGATCCGTCCGCTGTTCGCCGACGGCTGGCGCTGCGACACCCAAGTCACCGTGACCGTGCTGTCGCACGATCAGGAGAACGATCCCGACATCGTCGCCATGGTCGCGGCGTCGGCGGCGCTCACGCTGTCCGGCGCGCCGTTCATGGGGCCGATCGGCGGCGCCCGCGTCGGCTTCATCAACAATGAATACGTGCTCAACCCGACGCTCGATGAGATGCCGCAAAGTCAGCTCGATCTCGTCGTCGCCGGCACCCAGGACGCCGTCATGATGGTGGAATCGGAAGCCAAGGAGCTGTCCGAAGAGATCATGCTCGGCGCCGTGATGTTCGGCCACCGGCATTCCCAGCCGGTGATCGAGGCCATCATCAAGCTCGCGGAAAAAGCCGCCAAGGAACCGCGCGATCTGGCCACGACCGATCATAAGGCGCTTGAGAAAGAAATTCTCGATCTCGCCGAAAAGGATTTGCGCACGGCCTATGCGATCGTGCGCAAGCAGGACCGCCAGGACGCCGTCGCCGCCGTCAAGCAAAAGGTGATGGCGCACTTTTTCCCCGAAGGCGCCGAACCGAAATACGACAAGCTTGCGGTTGCCGGCGTATTCAAGGAGCTCGAAGCCAAGATCGTGCGCTGGAACATCCTCGACACCGGCAAACGCATCGACGGCCGCGACGTCAAGACCGTCCGGCCGATCGTGGCGGAAGTCGGCGTACTGCCGCGCACCCACGGCTCGGCGCTGTTCACCCGCGGCGAGACCCAGGCTTTGGCGGTCGCCACGCTCGGCACCTCCGAGGACGAGCAGTTCATCGACGCGCTGCAGGGAACGTATAAGGAAACCTTCCTGCTGCACTATAACTTCCCGCACTATTCGGTCGGCGAAACCGGCCGCACCGGCGCGCCCGGCCGCCGCGAAATCGGCCACGGCAAGCTCGCCTGGCGGGCGATCCATCCGATGCTGCCGTCGAAGGAAGAGTTCCCCTACACCATCCGTGTCGTCTCGGAGATCACCGAGTCGAACGGCTCGTCGTCGATGGCGAGCGTGTGCGGCGCTTCGCTGGCGCTGATGGACGCCGGCGTGCCGCTCAAGCGCCCGACCGCCGGCATCGCCATGGGGCTCATTCTCGAAGACAAACGCTTCGCCGTGCTCTCCGACATTCTCGGCGACGAAGACCACCTCGGCGACATGGATTTCAAGGTCGCTGGCACCGAAGGCGGCGTGACCTCGCTGCAAATGGACATCAAGATCGCCGGCATCACCGAGGAGATCATGAAGGTGGCTTTGGCCCAGGCCAAAGACGGCCGCCTGCACATCCTCGGCGAAATGGCGACGGCATTGACCGCCGCGCGCGCCGAGCTCGGCGAATACGCCCCGCGCATCGAGTCGTTCAAGATCCCCGTCGACAAGATCCGCGAAGTGATCGGCTCCGGCGGCAAGGTGATCCGCGAGATCGTCGAGAAGACCGGCGCCAAGATCAACGTCGAGGACGACGGCACGGTCAAGGTCGCTTCCGCCGATGGCGAGTCGATCAAGGCGGCGATCAACTGGATCAAGTCGATCGCGTCCGAGCCTGAGGTCGGTCACATCTACGAGGGCACCGTCGTCAAAGTCATGGACTTCGGCGCCTTCGTGAACTTCTTCGGCGCCAAGGACGGCCTTGTTCACATCAGCCAACTGGCGGCGCGCCGCGTGCAGAAGACGAGCGACGTCGTCAAGGAAGGCGACAAGGTCAAGGTGAAGCTTCTCGGCTTCGACGATCGCGGCAAGGTGCGGCTGTCGATGAAAGTGGTCGATCAAGACACCGGCGAGGACCTCGAGGCCAAACAAAAGGCCGAAGGCGGCGAGCCGCCGCGGGACGCCGCCGCCGGCGAGTAGTCCGACGACATATTAGGAGGCAAAAGGGTGGCCGCAAAGGCCACCCTTTTTTACTGCCGCTGTAGCGTTACCCGTGCCGCGGCCATCGATGCGCCAAGATACCGTCCCGACGATGCTCCCGCGCTCACTCCATGGCCGGCATGTGCCCCGGTTGCGGGCGTGACGAGCTGCGGAACACCATGAGCAGCGGAAACACCACCAGCGTCGCGATCATCAGAAACTTGTAATCGTCGATATAGGCGATGATCTGGGCCTGGCTGGTGATCATGGCATCGAGCGCGGTGCGGCCGGCGGCCGTCATGGGATCCCAGAAATGCGCCACGGCCGAGTTGTTGAAACCGGGGTTCACCGCCGTCACGTTGGCGGCGATGTCGGCGTGGTTGACCTGGGTATTGCGCGTCAACAGCGCGTTCACCACCGATATGCCGACGCTCGAGCCGACATTGCGGAACAGGCTGTAGAGGCCGGCGCCTTCGGTCCGTAAATGCGCCGGCAGCGTCGACAGCGTCGCCGCGCTCAACGGCACGAACAGAAAGCCAAGGCCGAAACCCTGCACCATCGTGACCGCGATAATCCGCTCCTGCGAAATAGCCGGGGTCCAGCCGGTCATTTGGTAGAATGACCACGCGGTGAGCCCTAGTCCGAACGCAAGCAGGGTGCGGGTGTCGATGCGACCGACCATGCGGCCGACGATCAGCATGGACGCCATCGTGCCGACGCCGCGCGGTCCCATGATAAGGCCCGAGGTCACGACCGGATAATTCATCAATTCCTGCAAATACGGCGGCTGCAGCGCCATCGAGGCGTAATAGGTCAGGCCGATGACCACGACAAAGAGCATGCCGGCGGTGAAATTGCGGTCGCGAAACATCGACGGTTTGACGAACGGGTTTTGCGACGTGAAGATGTGCGTGAAGAACAGATAAAACGCGGAAGCCGCGACAACCGCCTCGATGATGATTTCGCCGGATGAAAACCAATCCTTGATCTCGCCGCGGTCGAGCATGATCTGCAATGAGGCGAGCGCCAGGCTCAGCGTGCCGAAGCCGAACCAGTCAAGCTTTTCGGCCGGCCGCGGCGGTGAATACGGCAGGAACGCGCTCATGCCGAGCAGGCCGACAATGCCGATCGGCAGGTTGATGTAGAACACGTAACGCCAGCTGTAATTCTCGGTCAGCCAGCCGCCGAGCACCGGGCCGAGCACCGGGCCGATCATGACGCCGATGCCGAACAGCGCCATGGCAAAGCCCTGGCGTTCCTTCGGATAGATGGTGAAAAGCACCGACTGCGACAGCGGCACCAAAGCCGCGCCGAACGCGCCCTGCAGCACGCGGAACAATACGATCTGCGTGAGCGTCTGCGCCATGCCGCACAGCATCGACGCCAGCGTGAAGCCGGTGACTGAGACCAGGAACAACCGCTTGAGGCCGAAGCGGCTCGCCAGAAAGCCGGTCGGCGGGGTCATGATCGCGGCGGCGACGATATAGGAGGTCAGCACCCAATCGATCTGGTCTTGGCTGGCGGAGACGCTGCCTTGCATATAGGGCAACGCCACGTTGGCGATGGTTGTATCCAATGCCTGCATCAGCGTGGCGAGGATCACGCAGAGCGTGATCATGCCGCGATTGGGGACATCGGTTGATTGGGCGGCCACGGCAGTCACCAGAAGTGCGGGAAGCCGCGCGCGTGACCGGTATCGACGTTGACGATGGCGCTCATGCCGGCCCGCAGCGGCGGCTTGTTCTTGTCGCCGGCGTCGACGCGTATCCGCATCGGCACGCGCTGCACGACCTTGACCCAATTGCCGCTGGTGTTTTGCGCCGGCAGCAACGAGAACTCTTGGGCGGCCACCGGACTAATGCTCTGGACTGCGCCGTGCCAGGTCACGCCGGGGTAGGAGTCGATGGTGATTGTGACCGCCTGCCCAGTACGCACATAAGTGAGCTCGGTCTCTTTGGGATTGGCCGTGATCCAGGCGTGATCGGTATCGACCAGGTAGAACGCCGTCGTTGAGGCAGCAAGATATTTGCCGGGCGCTATGGCGGGCACGTCGGTCACGAGGCCGGAAAACGGCGCGGTGACGACAGAGCGATCGAGCTCGCGTTGGGCCTCGTCAACCTTGGCTTGCGCCACTTTATATTGCGGAGCCTGCTCGACCGGGATGTCGGGGTTGCCGGCGAGCTTGGCGAGCTGCACTTGCGCCTGCTGGCGCAGCGATTCAAGCTTGCTCTTATCGGTTTCGAGCGTGGATTGCGTCTGATCGTAGATCGCTTGTGAGACCGTGGCCGTGCGCAGCAGCATAACGTCGCGATTGTAATTGGTCTGATCGAGACCGACCTGCGACTGTTCGGCGGCAACGTCGCTCAGCATGCGCTTGTAGTCTTGTTTCATTGCGTCGATCGCAAGCGCAGTTTCCGCCAGGTTGGCTTTGGCGTTGTCGAGCGCGATCTGATATTGCCGCGGATCGAGACGATAAAGCAGCTGGCCGGCCTTGACATATTCGTTGTCGGACACGTCCACGTCTTGCACGATGCCGGGCACGTCGGTGGAAATACCGACCTTCTCGGCGTCCACGTAAGCGTCGTCCGTCGACATCACTTTGCCGCCGGTGACATACCAATAGCCGCCGACCAGCAGAATGATCGGCAGCAAGGCGAACAGGCCGAAGCGGATGCGGCGGCGGTCGACCTGCCGCACTTTTTTGTCGCGGGAGGGCTCGCGGCCGGAAACAGGCGGCGCGGTCGGCGGCGCCACCTGCGGCGCTTCGCGCACGCCAGGCGCTTCGTCCCGGTCCGCAGGAACAGATCGCAGAGCCCGCTCAGCCATAGCGCTGCTCCCCTGCCGGGACGGCTGCGGTCTTGTTCTGGATGGCGTGGCGCAGATTTTCCTTGGCGATGGCAAGCTGCGCGACCATGCGCTCGACACTCTCGCGGTCGACCCCGGCCAGCGCCGTCCCCATCAGCTCGTCGCCAAGTACTCCGAGCCGCTCGATCATGGGACGGGCCGCGGGGGTGAGATAGAGCCGCTTGGCGCGGCGATCGTTGGGATCGGAACGACGTTCGATCAGTCCGTTCTCGCAAAGCCGGTCCAACAGGCGGGTCAGCGATATAGGCTGCAGGTCGAGCATTTCCGCCAATTCGGATTGTTTGAGCCCCTCGAACCGGTCGAGCCGGACCAGCACGACCCATTGGGCGCGGGTAATCCCGAGCTGACTGGCTTTCTGATCGGCATAGGTCCGGAGCATCCGGGCTACATCGTTGAGAGAAAAGGCAAATTCTCGATTGAGCGACTTAGGAAGCATGACTTGCCTGCGTTATCTGTGCAGGCACAATATAAGCTACCTTATTAAAAAAGGATCGCCAGTTCAGTGCAAGGCAGCCTTGCGATTATGGCATCCCGGCCGGGCGTCACGCCCACTCCGCCTGCGCCTCGGTACGCAGATCGACGGTCGACTTCACACCGATGTCGTCGAAATGCTCGTCGAGGAAGCGCCGCGCCGCGCGCATGCCGCTCACATGCAGCATGTCGAAGAAATCGTAATCGGTGGAGAGCTTGCTGAACGCATCGAAATGCGTGCCAAAGCGGTCGAGCACGATGCGGTGCACGTTGATGCGGCGATATTGGCCTGGTCCGGTGCCGCGCGGCAGCTTGCCCTGATCGATCAGCCGGACGACGAAATCGATGGCGCGGTACTCGCCGATCAGCGACGAGTTGAACGTGATCTCGTTGATGCGATTGATGATCTCGCTGGAGGAGGTCGGCGTCGCCTGCCGCACCAGCGGATTGATCTGGACGACCAGAACATCCTCGGTGGTGGTGGTGCCGAAAAACGGAAAGATCACCGGGTTGCCGAGATAGCCGCCGTCCCAGTACGGCACGCCGTCGATTTCGACGGCGCGGAAAATCGTCGGCAGGCAGGCCGACGCCATCACCGCTTCGGCGGTGATCTTGTCGCGCGGGAAAATGCGCACCCGTCCGGTCTGCACGTTGGTCGCCGAGATGAACAGTTGCAGATCGGTGCTCGCGCGCAGTTTTTCGAAATCGACAAACCGCTCGATCAAGTCCTTCAGCGGATTGATGTTGAGCGGATTGACGTCATAGGGCGAGAAGTAACTCGACACCGCATCGAGCCAAGCCTGCACCGGCGCGCCTTCGAGCGGCGTAAACGACAACAAGCGCTGCATCACCGCCCGCTGCAGCGTCGGCAGATGCCCGGTGCTCGATGCCGAACGCCAGAAATCGGCGAGACGCTTTTGCGCTTCGGCGCGGCCGCCGCGGATAAGCCCGTCCGCCAGCATCACGGCGTTGACGGCCCCGGCGGAGGTGCCGGAAATGCCTTCGATCGACAGCCGTTCGTCGCTCAACAGCTGTTCCAGCACGCCCCAGGTGAAGGCCCCGTGCGCGCCACCGCCCTGCAAAGCGAGATTGATTCGCTTGGGTTGCTTTGGCTCAGTCTTCGCCGCGGCGCGCCCCGGCAATAGCGCGTTCAGAATATTGCTCATGCACCCGCTATTCGGCGGTCCAGCCGCCGTCGATCGACAGGTTGGCGCCGGTAATGGCCTTGGCCATGTCGGAGCAGAGATAGACGGCGAGCGCCGCGACTTCATCGACCGTGACGAATTCCTTGGTCGGCTGCGCCGCCAGGATGACGTCGCGCTTGACCTGTTCCTCGGTCATGCCGCGCGCCTTGGCGGTATCGGGTATTTGCTTTTCGACCAGCGGCGTCCACACATAGCCCGGGCTGATGCAGTTGGCGGTAATGCCAAGGGTGGCAACTTCCAGCGCCACGGTTTTGGTCAGGCCGGCGAGGCCGTGTTTCGCCGACACGTAAGCGGATTTGAACGGCGAGGCGACCAGCGAATGGGCCGAGGCAGTATTGATGATGCGGCCCCATTTGCGCGATTTCATTCCGGGAATCGCCGCACGGATGGTGTGAAAGGCCGCCGACAGATTGATCGCGATGATCAGATTCCATTGCTCGATCGGAAATTCTTCGATCGGCGCGACATGCTGTATGCCGGCATTGTTGACCAGAATGTCCAGCGAGCCGAAGGTTGTCTCGCTGGTCTTCACCATGTCGGCGATCTGATCGGGCTTGGTCATATCGGCCGGCGAATAAATGGCCTTGACCTTGAACTCGCTTTCGAGGCCGGCGCGTTCTTTTTCGATCGCGGCCTTGTCGCCGAAGCCATTGATGGTGATGTTGGCGCCTTCCGCCGCGAGCGCGCGCGCGATGCCAAGACCGATGCCGGATGTCGACCCGGTGACCAACGCAGATTTCCCTTTCAGCATGACAGAACCCTCAATTCAGGAGAGCGCAGCAAGGCGCCGGAAAAGCGAAATGGATGCAAGGTGCGGACTGTGGAGGGCTTCCTGTTGCAGCGCAACATAAAAATCGGCGCAACCGTCACGTTTTCGCGACCCTCATGCGCCCCACCGGCCCCGTTTCTGCTGGAGCATGGTCCAGCTAGGACTCTGAACCATGACCCGATTCGACCTGATCGGATCATGGTCTAGAGTGGGGCAAAGCCGCCGCTAAACGTTATATTGCCGCAACAGCGACCCGACTATGACAAATCCGGCCAGGACCAATCTGGTATGACAAATCCAGCGATGACAGACCTGCCGCACGCGATCTTTCCAGCCCCCGACCACGATCATGCGCGCTGCACCAGCACCGCGATTGCGCATGCCGAGGCACTGTGCGCCGAACGCGCGCAACGCCTCACCCCCATGCGCCGCCGAGTTTTGCAGGCGCTGTTGTCAAGCCACCGGCCGCTTGGCGCCTACGAGATCATCGAGCGGCTTTCCGGAAAAGCCCGGCCGGCGCCGATCACGATCTATCGCGCGCTGGACTTTCTGCGCGACAACGGCCTCGTTCATCGTATCGAGAGCCGGAACGCCTTCGTTGCCTGCGTCCACGATCACGGCGGCGACGATCTGGTGGTTTTTCTGATCTGCGAACGCTGCGGAGCGGTCGGCGAAGCGCCGGGCGGCGCCGCGGCCGACGCGCTTCAAGCCTCCTCTCGTGCAGCCGGGTTCACGCCGAAAAGCCCGCTGATCGAGATTGCCGGCATTTGCGCGCATTGCCGCGAAAAGTGAGGCATCATTATCGAGCCGTACCACCCCAATATCCGACACGCCGACATTGCTTGATCTCGTTGGTCTGTCCGATCCCGCCCATCCAAAGTTCGGATGCGGAAGAAAACATAATTTTATTTATGGTCGCAATAGGCCGTGTATTTGCCTGATGCCGCTCTGCAGAATCCCGTGCAGCAATCGGAGTCTTTGGTGCATTCGGCCCCAGCAGGGTAACAAGCTGCCACCTTCTCGCTTCGAATATTCATTGTCTCTGCTGCGGACGACAGCGAAATGGGTGGAGGCGCAACGATTCCATCTGCCCACAATGGCTGCGTATCTTGAGCCATGATGGAGAGAAGGAGCCCAGTTGTGATAAGGAGAAGTTTTGATTGTCTCATAAATTCGCTATTTTTCGCCTGCGCGACGTCGAAAACGTAACTATTTTACATGCAATCAGTTCCAGCGCCGCCGACGCGGCGGGCGGAGTGGCCGCTCATTGACCTGATGGCCCCGGGCACTTTACTGAGTGTCTACTCAGGGTCATTTTACTTGTCGGACGACGTCCTAAAATCCTAATATTTGATGGAATCTGTCGGAAGTTCTGCTGACTTCGCATTGCCGCGAAAAGTGACCTTGCACCATTGAACCGCGCCGCAGTGCCCATTTCGCCGTCGTCGCGCCCGCTTGACGCATTCGCAATCGCAGTGACGGTCGGCTTATGCCTGAGCTGGGGCTTCAACAATGTCGCCATCAAGCTTGCCATCCACGACATTCCGCCGCTGACGCAATCGGCCGCGCGGTCCGCGATCGCCGCGGTGCTGGTCGGCCTGTGGACCCAGATCCGCGGCATGCCGCTGTTCCGGCGCGACCGCACGCTCATTCCCGGGCTCCTGACCGGCGTCTTGTTTGCGCTGGAGTTCCTGCTGATTTACCGCGGCCTTGTCTGGACGACGGTGACGCGCGGGACGCTGTTTCTTTATCTGGCGCCGTTCTTTGTTGTCGTCGGCTCGCGCTGGTTGGTGCCTGGCGATCATTTTCACGCTTCGCAATGGCTCGGGCTGGCCTTGTCCTTTGTCGGCATTGTCATCGCGTTCGGCGTGCCGACGCCCGCGATCAGTCCGCATCAATTGCTCGGCGACCTCATGCTGGTCGGCGCCGCGCTGGCGTGGGCGGCCACTACGCTGGTGATCAAGGTCACGCCGCTTAATCGCGTCAGCGCCGAGAAGACCCTGCTCTACCAGCTCGTCGTATCGGCGCCGCTGTTGGCCGCCGGCGCAATCGCATTCGGCGAGCACCCCGCCGGCATGCCGTCGGCGCTCGCGCTCGGCGCGTTTGCCTATCAGACTATTTGGGTCGTGAGCGTCACGTTCGCCGTCTGGTTCGCGCTGGTGGTGCGCTATTCGGCCGCGCGGCTGTGCGCATTCACTTTTCTGGCGCCGCTGTTCGGCGTTGCCGCCGGCCATACGATCCTGAACGAACCGCTGACGCCGGCTTTCGCCCTGGCGGTGGCGCTCGTCGCCGGCGGCATCCTCCTCGTCAACTGGCCTCGCTGACGCTATATGCAGGGGGATTAGCCCGCCGTGGTTTTATGGAACCGCGGGGGAAGGTCCGTAGGACAAACCTAAGGTATTGGACATGATGGAGTTTTCCGGCCCGGCCGAAAGACATCAAACCGTTGCCGTGAAAGTCGGCAATGTGACCGTGGGCGGCGGCGCACCGGTCGTGGTGCAGTCGATGACCAACACCGACACCGCCGATATCGCGGGGACAGCCCAACAAGTCGCCGCGCTGGCGCGTGCCGGCTCGGAGATCGTACGGATCACCGTCGACCGCGACGAAGCAGCGGCCGCGGTTCCCCACATCAAAGAGCGGCTTCTGAAGATGAATGTCGACGTGCCGATCGTCGGCGACTTTCACTATATCGGCCACAAGCTCCTGGCCGATCATCCGGCCTGCGCTGAAGCGCTCGATAAATATCGCATCAATCCCGGCAATGTCGGCTTTAAGGAAAAGAAGGATCGCCAATTCGGCGCCATCGTCGAAACGGCAATCAAGCATGACAAGCCGGTGCGGATCGGCGCCAATTGGGGTTCGCTCGATCAGGAGCTGTTGACGCACCTGATGGATCAAAATGCCAAATCCAATCATCCGGTGGATGCGCGCGATGTCACCCGCGAAGCCATGATCCAGTCGGCGTTGCTGTCGGCCGAGCGCGCGGAAGAGCTCGGCTTGCCGCGTTCGAAGATCATCCTTTCGGCCAAGGTCTCCGCGGTGCAGGATTTGATCGGCGTCTATGCCGAACTGGCGCGGCGCTGCGATTACGCGCTGCATCTCGGTTTGACCGAAGCGGGAATGGGCTCGAAGGGCATCGTCGCCTCCTCGGCCGCAATGGGTGTGCTGCTGCAGCAAGGCATCGGCGACACCGTTCGCATTTCGCTGACGCCGGAGCCGAATGGCGACCGCACGCTGGAAGTCAAAGTGGCGCAGGAATTGTTGCAGACGATTGGGCTGCGGACTTTCGTGCCGCTGGTCGCCGCCTGCCCCGGCTGCGGGCGCACCACGTCGACGACCTTTCAGGAGCTGGCGTCGAGTATTCAGGGCTTTATCCGCGATTCCATGCCGGAGTGGAAAAAGCGCTATCCCGGCGTCGAAGGCCTCAACGTCGCGGTCATGGGCTGCATCGTCAACGGCCCGGGCGAATCCAAGCACGCCGACATCGGCATTTCGCTGCCCGGCACCGGCGAGCAGCCCACCGCGCCGGTCTTCATCGACGGCAAAAAGGCCATGACTTTGCGTGGCCCGACCGTCTCCTCGGATTTCCAGAAAATCGTGGTCGATTATATCGAGCAGCGCTTTGGCACCGGCGGCGCCGGACGAACGGCGGCGGAATAAGGGATTGCAGGCTGACCTTATTATTTTGAAGGCGCTGTAGCAGCGCTCTCAAAACCCTAATTCGCTGTGTGAACCGAGGCGGACCAAATCCAGATTCTTTTCGTCTGGCTTGCGATAAATGAGGATGAGGTCTGGCCGTACATGGCAGTCGCGATGATCGCGCCACTCGCCGGTCAGCGGATGATCGAAATTGCGGCGCGGCAACGGGATATCGGCGGCGAGCATTTTGACAACCTCACCCAAAGCCCCATCGAGCGTTTTACCGCGCTGGCCCGCTTTCTCACGTTTGTAGTCGCGCTTGAAGCGGCTGGTGTACCTAATCGTCCTCATTGAGCTTCGCCAACAGCTCTTCCGGCGGCCCGCCGGTTGTCAGCTCGCCGCGCCGCGCCGCCTTTATCGCTTCGATCGTCTCATCATTGGGAACGAGCGGCTCGAAGGGGAGCGCTTTTTCCTTGGCGATGCGCACCATCATGAGGCGGAAAGCGTCGGATACCGTCAGCCCCATAGCGCCAAGCACGGCCGCAGCCTCGGTCTTGATGCGTTGGTCGATGCGGGCGCGGACCACAGCGTTTTCGGTCATTCAATGTGTCCTTCTCTGGGCTACAATGTAGCTCGGATATTCGATGTTTCAAGAGCCGCAATGGATCGATGAAATGCCCTGCCGCCTGGGGATAAGTCCGTTGCCAAATAGGCACAGGGCGCCCGGAATCGACTATTCCCCTGGTTCCCGCCCTCGACAGGCGTCCGCGACGCATTCACCATGGCGTTAACCATACTGCCCCTATTTTGGGCGGCGGGTATGAGGGGGAGTCACCACAATGAAACGGACGATCGTTGCCGCGCTGGCGCTGATTTTCGCGCTTGGGCTGATGCCGCAGGTTGCGCGGGCGCAGGACAACAATATGAGCGCCTTCTGGGCATGGCTGATGCGTGGTCAGGATCCCCGGCTGTTTTGGAGCGGCGTCGCCGTCGGCACGGGCACCGGCGTCGCCAGCTATTACATGACCAAGAAGCACGGCACCCCGGCGGTCCGTCATGTCAGCTACGGCACCGCCTATGGCGTCACGACGTTTGCCTGCGCGGTCCTCTATCCGTTCGTCGGAACGATTGCGCTCAATCGTCCGCTGACGCCGCGCGAAATGTATGACGGCGTTGGCGACTGCATTGTGCCCTTCGTCGGCGGCTATATCGTCGATGCGATGCTGCCGCATGATGCCTGGACGGACGGCACGCCGCCCGCACCGATGCGGCACCACAAATAACGCGCTTCAACGCGACTCTTAAGAAAAAGCCGGCCGCTCGCGCCGGCTTTTTGCTGAGCGCGTTTCGGTCTACCCTTTTGCGGTCAGAAACTTCTCGTGAGCGAGGATCATCCACCTGTGATGAGCGCCGGTAAAGATACAGCCTTGCTCAGCGGCGCCCGCATCATCGCCGCGATCAAGGCAAGTGCGATCGAGTACATTCTGTCGGTGCCGGACATTACCACCAGCGCCGGTCTGCTGGCGCCGATCGCGCAAGACCAGGATTTCAAGCTGATCCGCGTCTGCAAGGAGGATGAGTGCATCGGTATTGCGTCCGGGCTGTCGTATTGCGACAAGCGGGCGTTGATCCTGATCCAGCACACCGGCTTCCTCGATTCGATCAATGCGATCCGCGGCATCGCCGTGGAATACAAGCAACCGATCTGCATGATGATCGGGCTTCTCCAGCACGATCCGGAAGTGGCGCCGCGTGCATCGCCGCGTTACGGCGTGCGCATCGTCGAGCCGATCCTCGACGACATGGGCATTGCCCATCACCTCATCAGCGTCGATGCCGACGTCGCGAAGATCAAGCCGGCGATCGATGCGGCCTATGACTTGTCGGCACCGGTCGCCTTCTTGCTTGGGCGGAGCCCGGCATGATGAAGCGCGACGAATGTTTCCGGGTGCTCGCCCGGCATGTGACCGACGAAGCCGTAGTCGCCACCTACAGCTCGGCTGTCGATTGGGTGGCTGTCGCGCCGCGGCCGCTCAATTATCTGT
>DATAWA010000079.1:0-4490 GCA_036267435.1 Xanthobacteraceae bacterium
GGCCCGGCGGCGCTTCTCCAGGCGCAGCGCTGGATCGTGGATTCCCGCGACGAAGCGACCGGCGAACGGCTCGACAATCTGGAAGATCCGTTCCGGCTGTATCGCTGCCACACCATCATGAATTGCGCCAAGGCCTGCCCCAAGCACCTCAATCCGGCCAAGGCCATCGCCGATATCAAGCGCGCACTGGTCGAACGGCAGGCATAGCTCGTAGTCATTCCGGATTGCGGCAAAGCGGCAAGTCCGGAATCTCAAGTCCGGAATCTCAAGTCCGGAAACCATAGTCAAAGTCAGGGTGGAGCAATGCCCGGTCGCGATTCGGGTTCGCGCCTTTTGGCGCGCCCGGAATGACACACCGGGAACCGCGCCGCCGCCTTGCCGGTTGCCCAGCTATGACCGAAAAAGATCACCTCACCCGCGTCTGGGACCTCGTCGAGAAGGTTGGCGTTTGCATGCTGACGACGCATGCTTCCATAGGGCTGCGCGCGCGGCCGGTCGAAGCGCGACCCGAGCGGGCGGCCGGCGTGATCTGGATCGTCACCGATCTCAATAGCGCCAAGGAACACGAGATCGACGTTGCGCATGACGTCGGCCTGACATTCATCGATCGAGACGAAAGCGCCTATCTGTCGCTGACGGCACGCGCCGAAGTCCGGCGCGACCACGCCAAGGCGGCGGAAATCTGGAAAGCCACCGACACGATGTGGTGGCAGGGACCGGACGATCCGAATGTCTGCGTCTTACGCGTTACGCCAATAACGGCCGAACTTTGGGACGGCCCGGCGAGCAAGGCGGTGGCGGCCTTCGAATTCGTCAAGGCGCGGCTGACCGGCGAGCAGCCGCATCTCGGCGAGAACCGCAAAGTGACCGTGCATTTGTGAGCCCCGTTCCGGTTTCGATGCACCGATATCAAGCAAATGACATAAGGAACGACATCGGCGGCCCATACGTTGTTTCTGCGGAGCATCGGCAAGCGAGGACAGTATGAGCGCAGATAGCGATCGCGTTTGGGATTTGATGCAGAAGATTTCCATCTGCATGTTCGCCACCTGGGACGGTCGCGAACTGCACGCCCGGCCGATGGGCGCTTATATCCGGCGCGAAGAGGATGCCGTTTACTTCCTCTCCGACGCACGCCGGCACAAGGACGATGAGATCAGGCAGTATTCCAAGGTCTGCCTCGCCTTCGCCGATACCGGCAGCCAGAACTACGTCTCGCTGTCCGGCCACGCCGAGGTTTCGGCCGATCGCGCCAAGATTCGCGAGCTGTGGGGTACACCGGCCAAAGCGTGGTGGGATTCTCCGGACGATCCAAATATTCGCGTGCTCAAGGTCACGCCGGCCGAGGCGGAGTATTGGGACGCGCCGGGCAAGACCGTCGCCTACATCAAGATGGCAACCGCGGCGATGACCGGTCACCGCCCCGCTATGGGCGAGAACCGCAAAGTGGGCATGCGATGACCGCGCCGAAAACGGAACCAAAGATCAAAGAGCCGGGCGAAGATCCGAAGTCGGGCCCCGAGCCCGAGCCCAAAGGTCCGCGGACGCCCTATCCCGTCGATGATCCGGTCGATCCGCGCGGGCCCGGCTCAGCGCCAGACTATTTTCCCGGCAAGCCGGCCAATGGCGGCCTGCCGAAGATGTAGGTAATCATTCCGGATTGCCACGAAGCGGCGCGTCTGCTGAAGGGCGCGGCCCGGGATGACGAATCACAGTTTCAGATTGCGTTTGCGCTGCCCGAGCGTCCGCAGCCGCAAGGCGTTGAGGCGGATGAAGCCTTCGGCATCGCGCTGGTCGTAGGCGACCGCGCCCTCCTCGAACGTCACCAGGTCCTGATCGTAAAGCGAATATTTGCTCGATCGCCCGACAACGCCGACATTGCCCTTGTAGAGCTTGAGCCGCACCCGGCCGCTGACCAACTCCTGGCTCTTGTCGATCGCGGCCTGCAGCATCTCGCGCTCCGGCGCGAACCAGAAGCCGTAATAGATGAGCTCGGCGTATTTCGGCATCAGTTCATCCTTAAGATGCGCCGCGCCGCGGTCGAGCGTGATCGATTCGATGCCGCGATGCGCGGCAAGAAGGATAGTGCCGCCCGGCGTCTCGTACATACCGCGCGACTTCATGCCGACGAAACGGTTCTCGACCAGATCGAGTCGGCCGATGCCGTGCGTCTTGCCAAGCGCGTTGAGCGCGGTGAGGAGTTGCGCCGGCGAGACCGCGTCGCCGTCGATGGCGACCGGATCGCCACGCTCGAAATCGATCGCGACATAAGCCGCCTTATCCGGCGCATGTTCCGGATCGTCGGTGCGCGAATAAACGTAGTCCGGCACCTCACCCGAAGGGTCCTCAAGAACTTTGCCCTCCGACGAGGTGTGCAAGAGATTGGCGTCGGTCGAGAACGGCGCCTCGCCCCGCTTATCCTTGGCAATCGGGATCTGGTTCTGCTCGGCGAAAGCGAGCAACGCCTCGCGCGATTTGAAATCCCATTCGCGCCACGGCGCGATCACCTTCACGTCGGGCTTGAGCGCGTAATAGGACAGCTCGAAGCGCACCTGATCGTTGCCCTTGCCGGTGGCGCCGTGGGCCACAGCATCGGCGCCGACCTTCTCGGCGATCTCGATCTGCCTCTTGGCAATCAGCGGCCGGGCGATCGACGTGCCGAGCAGATACTGGCCTTCGTAAAGCGCGTTGGCCCGGAACATCGGAAACACGTAATCGCGGACGAATTCCTCGCGCAAATCCTCGATGAAAATGTTCTCCGGCTTGATGCCGAGCGTCAGCGCCTTGGCGCGCGCCGGCTCGAGCTCCTCACCCTGGCCGAGATCGGCGGTGAAGGTGACGACCTCGCAGCCATAGGTGGTCTGCAGCCATTTGAGAATGATCGAGGTGTCGAGCCCCCCGGAATAGGCCAGCACCACTTTCTTGACGTCTTTTTTGCCGCCCGCGGGCATCGTGGAAACCCCATTTTAAAGGCGGCTTGCCCGCCCGAAACGCGCGCGGACTATAGGAGGGCGGCAGACAGGCGCAAGCCGTTACGACCGTGCAACCTCAAGCGGACTTGTCGCGCCGATGTATCAAGCGCCGCGCCACGGCGGTCAGCGCCTCGCCGGCTTCCGCCAACCTGCGCTCGGCCGCCGCTTCGTCGATGCGGGTCGGGCGCCAGCGGTAAATCAGCCCATGCATCAGCCAGATCACCAGATACATGAAGACGCCGGCGAATACGACGTCGGAGAAAAAGTGGGCGCCGGCGGCGATGCGCAGAACGCCGACGCCGGCGCCGAAGGCAAGCGCCGCGGCATAGGCCACCGGCTGCAATTCCGGGGCTGCCAGCGCGGCGGGCGCCAAGGTCCAGAACGCGCCGGACGGCTCGCCGGCGATGAAGGAGCAATTATCCGGGCAGCCGCCGCGCGGATCCCACCACGGCACGAAGCGATAATCGCCACCGAACTGATGCACGTCGATCGGCCGCGGGCGGCCCCAATGGTCCTTCAGGATGACGTTGGTGAGAAGGCCGGGGCCGAGCGCCAGCGTCGCGATCAGAAAGATCGAGGCGCGCGCCTCGATCAGCATGCGCCGCCGCGGCCAGACGAGCTTGCCGAGAATGGCGACAAAGGCTGGCAATACTAGAAGCGTGATGACGATGCGCGCAGCTTCACGAGTGTGCTGCACCCACGCCTGCGCATTGACGTCGAACAAATGCCGCGACGTATTGAACCACATCGCGGCGATGTCGACATCAAGCCGCGGATCGACCGCGCATATCAGGCCGAGCACAAGTCCGATGGCCAGCGCAATTGTCAGCCCGGTCCGGCTCATCGCGATCCTGGTCCGCGCTGCGATGACGTCCACAGGCCGGCATTGCGCCCGGCGAACAGCCAATAGACCAAGCCGCCGGCAATGCCGGCGGCGGCGAAGACCTCGCGCTCGCGTGCGATGTCGACGTTGGCCGCGGCGCCATGGGCGGCGAAATCCCAGCCGAACGCCATCGTCAGGGCCAACGCGCCGCCGATCGCGCCGTAGACCACGACAGAACGCAGCGCTAAACCCTCGGTAATCACGATGACGAGCAGCGTCGGCAAAAAGCCGATGACAAAGATGAGGAGCGCGCCGAGGCCGACGACCGTCCACATTGCCGCCGACTGCATCTCGGGCGATTGCAGGCCGATGGCATTGAAGAAATAATCCCATTGCGGCGCCAGCGTGCCGAGCGCGAGCACCAGCGAGGCGGCAACGCAGGCCCAGACGTAGCCGACGAACATCAACAGGATGCGGAACAGAGCGGTCATGGCTGCCCGATTGGTCCGCGCGATTTTTCTTCGAGCATGATCTTATCCGAAAACCGGCATCCACTTTTTCGGGATCATGCTCAGTCGGTCACGGCCATGGCGCGCAGCGCCAGCCGTTCGCGCGCCGAGAGCTTTTCGCTCGCGCTCTTGAGCTGGCCGCAGGCGGCGAGAATGTCGCGCCCGCGCGGCGTGCGCACCGGCGAG
>DATAWA010000080.1:0-7924 GCA_036267435.1 Xanthobacteraceae bacterium
CTCAGACCAGCTACTGATCGTAGCCTTGGTGAGCCGTTACCTCACCAACAAGCTAATCAGACGCGGGCCGATCCTTCAGCGATAAATCTTTCTCCTTACGGACGTATCCGGTATTAGCCCAAGTTTCCCTGGGTTGTTCCGAACTGAAGGGTACGTTCCCACGTGTTACTCTCCCGTCTGCCGCTCCCCTTGCGGGGCGCTCGACTTGCATGTGTTAGGCCTGCCGCCAGCGTTCGCTCTGAGCCAGGATCAAACTCTCAAGTTGAAGAGAAATTGATCTCGGCTAATCACACGTTTGACGAGGTCCCTACACGTCTGACCGCTTGCGCGGTCAACAGTGTAGAAAACCTTGAAACGTAGACCGCCGAAGTCTCTTCAATGACCGCCCCCCCTCCCAAGAAGGGCAAGCCCTCCTTGTTCGCGAAAGCGGCCCGCAAGGACTCCGCCGTCCACGTTTCTCTTTCTTCCGATTCACCTGTCAAACATCCCGGAGCCTTGCGGCTCCGTCCCCGGAACGCGTCCGGAGCGGAAGACCACCCGCGCATCCAGCATGGCCAGAAGTCATGGCCGGATGTCACCGTATAAACAGTGAGGGGCTTCGCGGACGCGCCATCGCGCCAGGCGGCGGTGCGTCCAAGAGGGTCTATATAGGCTTTGCCCCGGCTTATTGTCAACAGCCGGAAACATAAAAGACGCGCTGTGGACGACCGGCGCGGCGGCAATTTTGAGCCGCTTGCGCCGGGCGCATGGCAAACCCGAGTTAGGCCGATCAAGGAGCTGCCGCAAGCCTGCTAGAGTTCGGACCCGGCTCGGCTTTTTCGCTTGCTCCCGCCCGTGTCCACGCCGCACTGCGGCCACATTCCTCCGCCGTTCTTGGGGCCGGAACGATTTCGCTGTCGCGGTCAGGGGGAAGCGACACCACCACTCAAACTCAAACGCCGCGGCAGGACCGGTTCGGTTGACGGTTCGGGGACCGTCGGGGCATCGTCTGCGGGCCGGATATCGGCCGCGCAGATTCGAAATGTGGACCAGGGACGTGTGGTTCGACGCCGTTTGGACCAAGAACCTTTGGTCCAACGGGACGTGTGGACCAAGAACGTGTCGACCAAGAACGTGGGGACGTAGTCTTGGACCAAGCTAGGCTGCGCGGCGCACGAGAGTCGCATCATCATCGGCGGCTGCAGGCCGAGATGATCGATCTCGGCAATGAGCCGCCGCTGTCGGTGGATGGCGGCTCCGGCACGCTGGTCGACCGGCGCCGGCTGTCGGTGCAATGGTTCTCCGGAACGATACTCACCGGACTGTGCGGCGCGGCCTTGATGGGCGGCGCCGTTTTTGCCTCGCTCGACGGCGAGGCCAATTTCGCCAGCGCTCCCGAACAGATGGAAAGCGCGCTGCGCGGCGCCATTTCCTCGATCGGCGACCGGCTCAGCGGCGCGCATAAGACCGACCGCCTGCCCGCGCTCATCGAACCGTCGGTGGCGCGCGAAGTCTTACGCGTGCCGATCTCGTCGCGGATACGCAACCGCGAACTGGTGCGCGTCCACTCCTATGAGCGGGTCACCGGCAATCTCTCGCTCACGGCCAGCGATGTGTCGGCGAACATTCCGGCGTTCAATCCGCAAAAGCTGCTCACCGACGCCATCGCCGGCGACGATCAGACGCCTGCGGCGGAACCGGATGCCGAAGTGTCGTTCGTGACCTGCGATCTCACGGCGGCCCCGAAGACGGCGAAGGCGGTATCGCCGGCGGTGTGCGACCTCAATTCGCTGCTCGCGAAGGTCAAGCCGTCGACGCTGCTGCCGCTCGACGACGTGCTCAGCGCCGTTCGCGATGCGGCGATTTCCTCCGGCGTCGGCAAGAGTCTGCTGGCCGATGCCGGCTGGACGCCAAGCCTGAAGCTCGGTTACGCCCCCGAGCACGACGGCGACAATTATTTCGGCTTCGGCTCGCGCGTGGTTCCGGAGAACGTGACGCTGCTGCCGAAAACCAACAACCAGATCAATGGCGGCGGCGACTGGAGCGAGCGGCAGATCGCCGTCAAAAAGGGCGAGACGGTCGGTTCGATCCTGCGCGAGCTTGGCGCCGCTCCCGACGAGATCAGGAGCATCATCGGCGTCATCGGCCCCGCGGCGCTCGAAGGCGGCATCAAGGAAGGCCAAAAGCTCCGCGTGTTGATGATGCCGGCCGGGCTCGGCCATATGCAGCCGCTGCGCGTCATCATTGCCGGGGATTCCGGCATCACCGCCGCGGTCGCCTTGTCGGATATGGGCCAATACGTCCCCGTCGACATCCACAACATCGACACCGAAGCCGCGGATACCGACGACGACGAAGCCGGCCAAACCGACGCGGGCGGCGTGAGCCTTTATCAGAGCCTGTGGGAGACCGGGCTGCGCAATAACGTGCCCAAGGCGGTGATCGAGGATCTGATCCGTATCTATTCCTACGACATCGACTTCGAGCGCAAAGTCCAGCCCGGCGACGCATTCGACGTTTTGTATTCCAACGAGGAGAACGGCGAAGGCGCCAACGAGGTGCGCTATGCGGCGCTGACCATCGGCGGCGACATCAAGAAATATTACCGGTTTCAAACTCCGGATGACGGCACCTACGACTATTACGACGAGGACGGGGTCAGCGATAAAAAGTTCCTGGTGCGCAAGCCGGTGGCGACCGGCATCGAGACCTCGCCGTTCGGCTGGCGCACCAATCCATTGCTGCATGTCAGCGAGATGCACACCGGCGTCGATTGGGGCGCGCCTTACGGCACGCCGATCTTCGCCGCCGGCAACGGCGAGATCGAGGAGATCGGGCTTAAGGGCGGCTATGGCAAATACGTGCGTATCCGTCATGCCAACGGCTATGAGACCGCCTACGGCCACATGACCGCCTTCGCGCGCGGGCTGCAGGTCGGCAGCCGCGTGCGGCAAGGCCAGATCATCGGCTTCGTCGGGTCGAGCGGGTTGTCGACCGGTTCGCACGTGCATTTCGAGATCGTCGTCAACGGCCGCTTCGTCGATCCGATGCGGGTCAAGCTGCCGCGCGGCCGGGTGCTCGACGGCGATACGCTGGCGAGTTTCGAGAAGGACCGCACCCAGCTCGACGCGGTGCTGGCGTCCGCGCCGCTGTCGCATGTCGCGCAGGCGCGCTAGCATGATCCGGAAAAGCGGATACCGGTTTGCCGAAAAGATCATGCTTCATCAAAAAGTTACAGAGCGCAATCGATTCAACCTGAAGCGATCGCGCTCTAAAAGTCAGGCCGGGAAATAAATGGCAACCGAGGATCGGATCGCAGCGCGCTCGAGCCGGTGGTGGGCGCTCTTTCACTTCAATCTGACGCGCTGGATTTTCCCGGCCAGCCTGGTGGCCGACCCCATCGGCGTGTCCACCAATATCGTGCGGCGCTGGTACGTTCCCTGGGAACGCACCGACGAGCATCTGCCGCTCTCCCATGTCGCCGAAGTCACCCACACGCGGGGATTTTTCTGGGACGCCATTTCGGTGGAAAGCTCGGGCGGGCTCAATCCGCTGCGCGTCGGGGGCCTGCCGAAGGGTCAAGCGCGCTATTTCGTCGAGCACGTGCGCGAGCGATTGAACCAGACGGCACCACCGGCGCGCTGAATTCATCCCGCTCATTCCCGCGCAAGCGGGAATCCACAACTGGGTCCCCGCTTGCGCGGGGACGAGCGGGGTGGCCTCAGGCCGCTTCGGCCACCTTGGCGCCGTTGAAGCTCAAGCCGTCGCGGCCGGACGCGATCTTGACCTTCTCGCCGTCCTTGATGCCGCCGGACAGAATGAGCTCGGCCAGCGGATCCTGCACATATTTCTGGATAGTGCGCTTGAGCGGCCGCGCGCCGTAGGCCGGATCGTAGCCTTTCTCCGCCAGCCATTCACGCGCCTTGGGATCGAGCGAGATGGTGATCTTGCGATCCTCCAGAAGCTTTTTCAGATGCTCGATCTGGATATCGACGATGCGGCCCATCTGGTCGCGCTTGAGCCGATGGAACAGGATGATCTCGTCGACGCGATTGAGGAACTCGGGGCGGAAATGCCCGCGCACCTCCGCCATCACCTGATCGCGGACTTTATCGGTGTCGTCGCCGTCGGCTTGCGCCACCAGATATTCGGAGCCGAGATTCGAGGTCATCACGATCAAGGTGTTGCGGAAGTCGACGGTGCGGCCCTGGCCGTCGGTCAAGCGGCCGTCGTCGAGCACCTGCAACAGCACGTTGAAGACGTCGGGATGCGCCTTCTCGATCTCGTCGAACAGCACGACCTGATAGGGCCGCCGCCGCACCGCCTCGGTGAGCGCGCCGCCTTCGTCGTAGCCGACATAGCCGGGCGGCGCGCCAATGAGCCGCGCCACCGAATGCTTCTCCATATATTCCGACATGTCGATGCGAATGAGCGCATGCTCGTCGTCGAACAGGAATTGCGCCAGCGCCTTGGTCAGCTCGGTCTTGCCGACGCCGGTCGGCCCGAGGAACATGAACGAGCCGATCGGCCGGTTCGGATCCTGCAGGCCGGCCCGCGCCCGGCGCACCGCGGTCGACACCGATTTGACGGCTTCGGCCTGGCCGACCACGCGCTTGGCGATCTGCTCTTCCATCTTGAGCAGCTTCTCGCGCTCGCCTTCGAGCATGCGGTCGACCGGAATCCCGGTCCAGCGCGACACCACCTGCGCCACGTGATTGGCGGTCACCGCCTCTTCGGCCAAAGCACTGGACGTGCCGGCGCCCGACGTTGCGGCTTCGGTCGACTTCAGTTTGGCTTCGAGGCCGGGGATCGCGGAATATTGCAATTCGCCGGCGCGCTGGTAATCGCCGCGGCGGATCGCATCGGCAAGGTCGTTCTTGGCCTTGTCGAGCTTATTCTGGGTGTCCGCCGCCGAGGACAGCTTGTCCTTCTCGGCCTTCCATTTCGCGGTCAGCGCGTCGGCCTGTTCCTGCAGCTGCGCCAGATCCTTTTCCAGCCGCTTCAGGCGGTCCTTGGAGGCGGCGTCCTTTTCCTTCTTCAAGGCCTCCTGCTCGATCTTCAAGCGCACAATCTCGCGGTCGAGATTGTCGAGCTCCTCCGGCTTGGAATCGATCTGCATGCGCAACCGCGCCGCCGCTTCGTCGACCAGGTCGATCGCCTTGTCGGGCAGGAAGCGGTCGGTGATGTAGCGGTGCGACAAGGTCGCCGCGGCGACCAGCGCGGCGTCGGCGATCCGCACCTTGTGGTGCGCCTCGTATTTTTCCTTCAAGCCGCGCAGGATCGAGATGGTGTCCTCGACCGTCGGCTCGTTGATATAGACGGGCTGGAAGCGCCGCGCCAAGGCGGCATCCTTCTCGACATGCTTCTTGTATTCATCGAGCGTGGTGGCGCCGATGCAATGCAGTTCGCCGCGCGCCAGCGCCGGCTTGAGCAGATTGGAGGCGTCCATGGCGCCGTCGGCCTTGCCGGCACCAATGATGGTGTGCATCTCGTCGATGAACAGCACGTAGGCGCCGGCCGAGCCGGTCACTTCCGAAAGCACGGCCTTGAGCCGCTCCTCGAACTCGCCGCGGTATTTGGCGCCGGCAATCAGCGCGCCCATGTCGAGCGCCAGAAGCTTCTTGTCCTGCAGGCTCTCCGGCACGTCGCCGTTGACGATGCGCAGCGCCAGGCCCTCAACGATGGCGGTCTTGCCGACGCCGGGTTCGCCGATCAGCACGGGATTGTTCTTGGTGCGCCGCGACAGCACCTGGATGGTGCGGCGGATTTCCTCGTCGCGGCCGATCACCGGATCGAGCTTGCCGTCGCGCGCGGCCTGAGTCAGGTCGCGGGCATATTTCTTCAGCGCGTCATAGGCGTTCTCGGCCGAGGCCGAGTCGGCGGTGCGGCCCTTGCGCAGGGCTTCGATCGCCGCGTTGATCCCTTGCGGGGTAACCCCGGCATTGGCCAGAATCTTTCCGGCCTCGCTGGTCTTGTCCAAAGCGAGCGCCAGCAACAGCCGTTCGACGGTGACATAGCTGTCGCCGGCCTTCTGGCCGGCCTTCTCGGCGGCATCGAAGACGCGCGCCAAAGCCGGGTCGAGATAGATTTGCCCGGCCCCGCCGCCGGAAATCTTCGGCCGCTTGGCAAGCGCCGCTTCTGTCGCCGCCAGCGCGGCGCGCGAATTGCCGCCGGCGCGATCGATCAGGCCCGCGGCGAGCCCTTCCGGATCGTCGAGCAGAACCTTGAGCAGATGCTCGGATGCGAATTGCTGATGTCCCTCGCGTTGCGCGAGCGACTGGGCAGACTGAACGAAACCGCGGCTGCGGTCGGTATATTTCTCGAAATCCATTTCTCTTTATGCCAACCCGGCACTCCCTCGGCCTATTTCGGGGACCCTCTAAAGGCGAAACCGAAACATCCTCACTGGGTGATTTAGCTCACTGGGTGATTTAGCTTTTCGCTCCGGCTAAACCATGACCTAGGTCAAGGTGATCAGGTCAAGGCGTCCGGAGAGCGGACTCCGCGGACCCCAATAAGGCGATCCGCCGCTATAAATATGGTGTCGGAACCCGACCGGAAAAGAGGCGCCCGTTCGCTCATGGCTAAAATTCAGTCGATCTACCGTTACCCGATAAAAGGGCTTACTCCCGAGCGGCTTGACCGGACGGTGCTGCGGCCGGGCCAGACCGTACCCGGCGACCGTCTCTACGCCATCGAGAACGGGCCGTCCGGCTTCGACGTCATGGCGCCCGGCTATCTCGCCAAGACCCATTTCCTGATGCTGATGAAGAACGAGCGGCTGGCCACGTTACGGTCCGCGTTCGATCAGGACACCCATGTGCTGACAATCGAGACCCCCACCCTGCCCTCCGCCGCCAGCGGCGGTAGGCTTTGGGAACGCCGCGCCACCGCCGAGCTGCGCACAGCCGAAGGCCGCGCGGCGATCGAACGCTTCTTCGCCGGCTTCTGCGCCGATGAATTGCGCGGGCCGCCGAAAATTCTCAATGCGCCCGGTCACAGCTTCTCCGACGTCGCCCGGAAAGTGGTGTCGATCATCAACCTCGCCTCGGTCGCCGCGGTCGAGGCCATGGTCGGCACGACGGTCAACCCGCTGCGCTTCCGCGGCAATATTTATGTCGACGGCTGGCCGGCCTGGAGCGAGCTCGATCTGGTCGGCCGCGAACTGACGATCGGCCAAGTCGGCCTTGAGCTAAAGTGCGGCCAAGCCGTCCGGCTCAAAGTGGTCAAGCGCATCGTCCGCTGCGCCGCCACCAATGTCGATCCCGACACCGCGCTTCGTGACCTCAACATTCCGCAGACGCTGATGCGCCATCTCGATCACGCCGATTGCGGCATTTACGCCGAGGTCGTCAGCGGCGGCGACATTGCCGAAGCGGACGAGATCGAACTCGCGTAATCGGCTTATGCTTGTAGGGTGGGCTGAGCGACAGCGAAGCCCACGCGGTCTTGACGCCTTCGTATCAACGTGGGCACGGCGCGTTCCGCGCCTTTGCCCACCCTACAAAGATCAAGCCATGACACCACATGCCGCCGCGCCACCGAACACCGCGTACCGCTGGCTGGTGCTGGCGGCGGCCACGCTCGCGCAGGCCACCGCTTCCTTCGCCATGCTCGGCGTGGCCGCGCTCGCCGGCTTCCTGCAGCAGGACTTCAAGCTGACCGCGGCCGAGACCGGCTTGCTGATCACCGCGACCTATGGCGCGGCGGTGTTTTCGCTGTTGTTCGTCGGCGATCTGCTCGATCGCAAGAGCGAGCGGATCATCATCGGCATCGGCGGCGCGATCGCCTTCATCGCGCTCATCGCAGCCACCCGCAGCGGCAATTTCGCCGTGCTGTTGCTGTGCCTTTTCGTCGCCGGCTTGGGCTTCAGCGTGACCCAGCCCGGCGGCAGCAAATCGGTATCGGCTTGGTTTCGCGGCGACCGGCTGGGCTTGGCGATGGG
>DATAWA010000081.1:0-5972 GCA_036267435.1 Xanthobacteraceae bacterium
GGCGCCCGGCGATTGCGGCAATTGGCACACGCCGATGAAGTTTTTGGGGAACAGCGAGACCACCCGGGCGATCAGGTCGTTGCAAATCTGCGACCATTCCATGCTGACGCTCTCGTCGCCGATGTGATGGCCCATGCCCGAGGCGCGCGGTGAGAAGATGGTGAGGTCGGTGCCGCGATCGCGCTGCAGCTTGAGCTGGTTGCCCTCGATCGATTCGCGGATTTCGTCGTCCGACATCTTCAAGGACGCCCGCGACGGCATCGCCATCTTGTCCTTGGCGTTGGCGGCCGTGGTCTGCTCCTTGCGGAAACGATGCAGGTCCTTGGGCTCGGTGGTGTAGTGGCCGTGGCAATCGATGATCATGAGTGGCGCCGTACCTAATACAGGGGTTCAGGAACTTGGTTTATGGAGCGGCCAGATGCTAGGGCGCACGGCGCGATTGTCAAACCCGCACCGCAATCTGCTACTATGCCGCCGACAATCAGGGAGACCAAGGAATGGCTGATCTACCGAGGCTCAACGGCGTCATTCGGGCGCTGGAAGCGGGCCAGCATGCATTGACCTGTTTCGCGCCGGCCGAGATCAACAGCGCCGTCGCCATGAGCACATCGAAGTTCGACGGCTGCGTGTTCGAGATGGAGCATAATCCGTGGGACGGGCGGCTGTTGCGCGACTGCCTGCAATATATGCTCAACCGCGCCCAGATCGCCAAGGCAGCCTCGGTGGTGCCCGCCATTGCGCCGATGGTCCGCGTTCCGGTCAACGGCGTCGAGATGGCGCAATGGCAGGCCAAGCAGGCGCTCGACATGGGCTGCTATGGCATCGTGTTCCCGCATATTTCGACGGTCGAGGAGGCCGCCAATGCCGTGGGCGCCTGCCGCTATCCGCGCCTGAAATCCGCCGAACACTTTGAACCCGCCGGTATCCGCGGCGACGGGCCGACCACCGCGGCGCGCTACTGGGGCTTGAACCAGCAGGACTACTATCAGAAAGCCGACGTCTGGCCGCTCAATCCGCAAGGCGAGATCTTCTGCATCCTGCAGATCGAGGATACCCGCGGCGTCGACAACCTCGACGCCATGCTCAAGAACGTGCCGGGCATCGGCTGCATTCTGATCGGCGAAGGCGACCTGTCACAAGAGCTCGGCTATCCCCGGCAATACGAGCACAAGACCGTGCTGGAATGGATGACGCGCATCGTCGATACCTGCAAGAAGCACAATGTCGTGGTCGGCCATCCGCATGTCGAGCAGGGCAATGCCGAACGCATCGTCAAGGAAGGTTACCGTTTCCTGATGTGCGCGCCGGTGCAGAGTTACGGGCACTTCGAAGCCGCACGCAAAGTCACCGGACGCGCGTAACGGCATCCTCGGCGGGTTTGCACGCCGCCCGGCGCCGGCGATGGCGTAGGGCGGCGTTATTACTCTTTGAATCCGGCGAGCGGCGGGATCGCGGTGTTCGCGGCGAGCAGAAACCACGCTGCGAAAATGTACCACGCCGAATTGCCGGTCAGGCCGGGAATGGGCAGCGCGATCGGCAACGCCGCCAGGATGCCGAGAATCGCCAGACAGCCGGAGATAACAAACAAAGCAATATTCGGTGCGCGCAGCATCACAATGGCTCCAGTTCTTTTCACAGCACGACGCCGCTATATGTCCGATGACGGTAAATTCTTGATTAGCGATGCCTTTTTGGCACTTTGGTTTCTGAAATCAGCTTAAGACCCTCATAAGATTCCCACCCTAAAAAAAAGGAATAGTCCCGAGGGCGACCTATGCAGCTGATTGTCAGATTCCTCAAAGACGAGAGCGCCGCGACCGCAATCGAGTATGGCCTCATCGCGACCGGCATTGCCTTGGCCATCATTCCCGTGGTGACGGGGATGGGCGGCAAACTGAAAACCACTTTCACGACGATCTCGACCGCGCTCAAGTAACGCCCCGCTTTCGTCTTACGCGAAAAGCTGTCATTAGCTCCCGGAAGCGCCGCAGCCACACGCTGCCGCCGGGATGGACGCAAGATGGGGCTGGGGCCGATCGACCTTCTCGCCATTGTGCTGGCGCTGGCGGCGCTGATCGGCTGCGTCAACCATCTCGTCTTCAAGCTGCCGCCGGCGATCGGCATGCTGCTCGGCTCGCTGGCCGTCTCGCTCATCATCGTCGCCAGCGATCATGTGTTGCATTTGCATGTCATGCGCTGGTTCCGCGGCGCGCTGGGCGCGGCGGACCTGCCGCATTTCTTTCTCGACGGCGCGCTGGCGCTGTTGTTGTTCGCCGGCAGCCTGCATGTCGACGTCGCCGAGCTGAACCGGCGCCGCTTGGTGATTGCCTCGCTCGCCACCGTGAGCGTGATCGTCTCCACGCTTATTTTCGGCTATGCCATGTGGGCGCTCACCGGCTTCGGCGCGGCAATACCGCTGGTGTGGTGCCTGGTGCTGGGCGCCGTGCTGGCGCCGACCGACGCCGTGGTCATCGAGAATCTGTTGCGCGCGACCCGCCTGCCGGCGAGCTTGCGCGCGGCCATCGTCGGCGAGAGCCTGTTCAATGACGGCGCCGGCGTAGTGTTGTTTCTTCTCGCGCTCGGCGTGACACGGGGCGCCGTCGTTCACATCGGCGACGGCCATGTGTTCGTTGCGCTGGTTCGCGAAATCGCCGGCGGCGCGCTCATCGGCATCCTCGCCGGTTGCCTGGCGGCCTGGCTGTTACGCCGCGTCAGCGACGACAGCCTGCAGCTTCTGATCTCGCTCGCGCTGGTACTTGGCTGCTATCGCTTGGCCATCCTCGCCGAACTGTCCGGACCGATCGCGGTGGTTGCCGCCGGTCTGTGTCTGAACTCGCCGTCGCCGCGGCTCGGCATGACCGCGGATACGCGCGCCGTGCTGATCGGCTTCTGGTCGCCGCTCAACCAGATTTTGAACACCATGCTGTTCCTGCTGATGGGACTGCAAATCCTGAGCCTGGTGGTAACGCCGGCCGATCTGCTGCCTATCGTGCTCGCCGTGCCGCTCGCTGTCGTTGCGCGTCTTCTCAGCGTGGCGCTGCCCATTGCGCTCGGCGGCGAGACGATTGCCGAAAAATGGCGCACCACGGTGGTGCTGACCTGGGCCGGACTGCGCGGCGGCATTTCGATCGCGCTCGCGTTGACGCTGCCGGAGACGCCGTGGCGGACGCAGTTGCTGGTGATGACCTATGCCGTGGTGGTATTCACGATCGTGGTGCAGGGATTGAGCTTCGCACGCGTTCTGGGGGCCGCTTATGGCGCGGGCAACCGCCTACGAGCCTGACGCGCCGGCCTTGGCGTTGCGCGCCGCTTCGCCCTCTTGCTGCAGATAGGCGATGATGTCGCGGCGCGACGTCGCCTCCAGCACGCGAATCGGCATTTTGACACCGGGAATGAATTGCTGCGGCCCCGTGAGCCAGTGCTCGAGATTGTCCGCCGTCCAGGTCAGGCCAGCGCCCTTGAGCGCCGCCGAATAGGGATAGCCGGCAATCGACCCGGCCTTGCGGCCGACGACGCCGCCGAGCATCGGACCGACCTTGTTGACATTGAGCGCATGGCAGGCGGTGCATCGCTCGGCAAACAATTTCTGGCCATTGGCGGGATCAGGGGGAGCGCCGGGAAGGAAGCGCGACAAATCGCGCGCGCCCGCGGGCTTGGCTGAGCGGAAGAACGTATAGGCCAGCGTGATCGTGTCGATGTCGTTCAGCTCCGGATCCTTGCCGTAGGCCGGATCGACATAGAACACCACGGGCATATCGATTTTCTGATGCGGTTCGAGCCGTTCCTCGGTGAAGCAGAAGCATTGGATCTTGTTGAAATAGATGCCGGTCTGCAACGGCGTGACATTGAACGTCGCGTGCCCGATGATCGGCTGATCGCTGACGTTCTCGGCGGAAAAATAGACGAGCTTCTGTTCGCCGAGATGCACCTTCACCGCGCGCTGCTCCGGCGCGAAGCGCCACGGCATGCCGGGCTCGACATTGCTGTCGAACTGCACGGTCACCATGCGCTTGGCGATGGCCGCAGTGTCGTCGTTCACCCTCTGCGTGGTGCCGCCGAGCCCGGTCGCGCCGCAGAACAGGCGGTAGAGCGTCGGCGAATAGGCGACAAGCCCCAGCATGATGCCGATCGCGACAAGGCACGGCGCAATGACAATGAGGTTCTTTCTTTGCCGGCTGTCCATCGCTTCGTTCCACGCCCGGAGCTTGAGCCGCGGCGGAGCGTTGCCGAGTCATAATGGCGACAAAAGGATGCAGGCATGCGGCCTTTTGTCCGCAGTTCGGATTACCCGCCGAGCAATGCCGCTTCGAAGGCGCTCGCGATCGCCTGCTTGCTCTTTCCGGCGCGCGCGGCGTCGCCGATGACGACGAGTTTCTGGCCCGGCCGCGCGAGAGCCTTGAAGCGGTCGCCGGTGGCCGAGCGTCCGCGATAATAGAACCAGTCGCGTAGCGCCGGGAGTGCGAACAGCCGCGCCAGAGGCGGCATCCGCGCGAGACCATGATCGAGCAGCCACTCGGCCAACGGCCGCAGGCCGAAGCGATAGTCGGCGCCCGCGGCAACGACGATGCGGTCGAACGGCGCCAGCAATCCGGGCAGGTCGTCGACGTCGGTCGACAGGCGTAAGCTCACGCCCTTCATCCGGCAGGCCGCGGCGAGATCGGAAATATAGCGCGCGAAGCTTTGCTGGCTCGCCTCGACCTCCTGGTAAAGCGGTGCCTTACCGGCGTAACGAAAGCTGCCGCCGGGCTCCGCATTCTTCTCGAACACCGTGACGGCATTGCCCTCGGCGACCAGCGCCGCATAAGTGAGCCCGGCCGGTCCAGCGCCGATGACGGCGATGCGCTCGCCTTGCGGCGGCTGCGGATGAGCGAAAGCACTTTCGCGGCCGGCGGCGCCGTTGACGACGCAGCCGATGCGTGCGCCGCCGCGCATCTCGTTGATGCAGGTGTTGCAGGCAAGGCAGCGCCGGATCGGCTCGCCGCGCGTCACCTTGTCGACCCATTGCGGATCGGCGACGAGCGTGCGGCCGAGCGCGATGAAGTCGGTCTTGCCGGTCTCGACCGCCGCCTGCGCGGTCGCCGGATCGCCGAGCCGGCCGACCGCGATCACCGGTACACTAATGTGCCGTTTCACGTCGGCGGCGAAGTCGAGAAAGGTCGCGTCGGGGAAATTCATCGGCGGCAGCACGACCTGCGCCGACGGCAGCGAGCGATAATGGCCGGCGGTGACGTGCAGCGCATCGGCACCGGCCGCGGCGGCCCAGATCGCGATCTGCTTTCCTTCGCCGTAGGGCAAGCCGCCGGCAAAGAAATCCTCAACCGAGAGCCGATAGATCACGCCCACTCCGGGCACCGCCGCCTTCACCGCGCGCAAAACCTCGAGGCCGAAGCGGGCGCGATTTTCCAGCGAGCCGCCGTATTCGTCGCTGCGGCGGTTTTCGAACGGCGCGTGAAACTGCGAGATCAGATAGCCGTGCGCGGCGTGCACTTCGACGCAATCGAAGCCGGCCTCTGCGGCGCGGCGCGCGGCGGCAACGTAGGCGGCCGTCGTTTGCGCGATCCGCTCTTTGGTCATCTCCTGCGGAATGATGGTCTCGAAGGTGGTTTCGTAGACCGGGTGCGGAATGGCCGACGGCGCGATCGGCGTTTCGCCGCAAATGTCGACGCGGGTGTGGCCGCCGCCGTGGCCGAGCTGGATCGAGGCCTTGGCGCCGCCATCGTGGATGGCGGCAACGAGCCGCGTCAGTCCCGGGATGAAGCGGTCGTCGTAGATGCCGACCTCGTGGCGCCGATGGCGCCCGCATTTTTCCGGCGACGCCATCTCGACCGTGATCAGTCCGGTGCCGCCGCGCACCCGCGCCAGATAATAGGCAACGCTGTCGTCGGTGACGAAACCTTCGGCGTCCGCCGTGCGCGTCGTCATCGGCGGCATGACGATGCGATTTTTGATCTCGGCCGGCCCGATGCGGGCCG
>DATAWA010000082.1:0-2316 GCA_036267435.1 Xanthobacteraceae bacterium
TCCTGCCGTATCGGTACCGAGCGTCAGCGGCACGATGCCGGCCCCGACCGCGACGCCCGAGCCCGAGCTCGAGCCGCCCGGGATCAGCCGGGCATCGAACAGGTTGCGCGGCGTGCCATACGGCGAGCGCGTGCCGACGAGCCCGGTGGCGAACTGATCGAGATTGAGCTTGCCGAGCAATAGCGCGCCGGCGGCGCGCAGCCGCGCCACCGCGGTGGCGTCGGTGGCGGGGCGATAGGCAAAGGCCGGACACGCCGCGGTGGTTGGCATTCCGGCAACGTCGATATTGTCCTTGACCGCGACCGGAATGCCGTAAAGCGGCAGCGTCTTGTCGCCGCCGGCGAGCGACTGCGCCTCCGCCATGACGGCCGTCTCGTCGCGCAAGGCGATGAACATCGCCGGATCGTCATGGGCGCGGATGCGGGTATAGCTGCGCGCGACGATGTCGGCCGGCGTCGCCGCGCCGCTGTGATAGGCGTCGAGGATTTCGGCGATGGTCTCGGTCAAGCGGAGCTTCCCCGTAGCGCAAAGTCATGGCCCAAAGTCATGGCCCAAAGTCATGGCGCACACTCACGGGCCGGCCGACCGCGCTCGCCGCTCTTGGTCCTAAAGTGAAAGACCGCCGCGCGCAATCGCCTGCGCGCGTTTCACTTCACCGGCGCGGCGCCGAACTCGCGGCCGAGCCGAGCCGCCGCCGTCTGAACGATTTTTGCGCGGCTTGACAGCAACTGACGCGACAGCCGCCAGACCGGTCCGGAAATGCCCAGTGCGCCGACGATCTTGCCGGTGAAATCCGCAACCGGCACCGCAAGGCAGCGCACTTCCAGATCGAATTCGCCGTCGTCAACGGCGATGCCGGTCCGCCTGACCTCCTCGATCTCGCGCAGCAGCGCCGGAATTTCGGTAATCGATTTCGCCGTCGACGCCTTCATACCGGCGCGATCGATAAACCGCTTCAGCTGATCCGGCTGCAAAGCGGCGAGAATCGCTTTGCCAACCGCAGTGCAGTGCGCCGGCCGCACGACGCCGACCCGATCGGCGAGCTGGAATGCGCCGGGTCCGCCGGTGCGCGCGATCACCACCACGGCGTCACCCATACGTAGGGCAAAATGGCTCGCTTCCCCGGTGTCGCGCGACAGCTCTTCGAGCACGGGCGTCGCCAGATTGACCATCTCGATCTCGTCGAGCGCGCTCGCCGCCAGCGCAAACAGCGGCCGCCCGACGCGGTAGCGTTTGGTGTCCTTTTCCTGACGCAGGTAGCCGAGCGACACCAAGGTCTTGGCGAGGTGAAATGTCGTGGAGTTGTGGAGGCCAACGAGGCGGCTCAACTCGGCAAGCCCGATGCCGTGGCGATGGCAGGCGACCTGCTCGAGGATTGCAAAGGCGCGGCCGAGCGACTGCACGCCAACATGGCGGCGACCGTCGGACATCTCGTCGGCGTCGGAGACAGGCGCGACAAAACGCGCGATCTCGCCGCGAGCCAATGGTCGCGGCCGCTTGCTCGTCTTGATCTTAGCGCGCACGTTCACGTCGTGACCTCGCAATACCGGCCGCCGCTTGCGGAGGCCCGATCATCGGCCGCCGACGCCGTTGGTACAAGCGCGTTCGCGCCGGGGCGGGCGTCGCGTCAAACCGGAATACCACAATATCAATTGACGTGCAGCAATATGAGAAATAGCGTCGCACACCGTGCGTTAAGCCCGCCATAAGGAGGTTCACCCGATGTCGACAAACAAGATGAACGGGGCGCAAGTCATTGTCGACTATCTGATCCAGGAGAAGGTGCCTTACGTGTTCGGCCTGTGCGGGCACGGCAACATCCAGTTCATCGACGCGCTTTACGAACGCCAGAGCGACATCAAGACGATCTCGGTGCATCACGAAAGCGTCGCGGGCTTCATGGCCGACGTTTATTACCGCGTCGGCGGCAAGCCGACCGCCACGTTCACGTCCTGCGGGCCCGGCTCCGCCAACCTGCCGATTTCGCTCACGACCGCCTACCTCGACTCGGTGCCGTTTCTGGCCGTGACCGGCAACGTGCCGACCAGCCAATTCAATCGCGGCGCGTTCCAGGAAATGTATCGCCAACATCAGGCCGACTTTCCCTCGATGGTGCGGCCCTGCTGCAAGAAGGTCTATCAGCCGACGCGCGGCGAGATGGTGCCGCTTGCCGTTCGCCAGGCGTGGAAAACCATGGTGACCGGCCGTCCCGGCCCGGTCGTGCTCGACGTGCCGTTCGACGTGTTTTTGGAAGCGGCCGCCGAAGCAGCGCCGAACCCGCAAGAATGGAGCGCCAATATTTCGAGCCGCTGCGGC
>DATAWA010000083.1:0-3329 GCA_036267435.1 Xanthobacteraceae bacterium
GCGGGGGCGGTTCCTGCGGGCGGGGCTTCGTCACCTCCGTTCTCGGGCGGCTCCGGGCCAAAACGCCCGGCCGGCATTACGACCGGTCTGCGGGGACAAAACCCCCGCTGCACTGGGGCGGCAGGGAGCGGGCAACACCCGTTCCTCAGTAGTCCCGCCTCAGGAAGTGCGTGAACTGGAGCTGAGCGGTGGCGTTCGGTCGCTGCCGCAAGAGCCGCAGTGGGACGCCGGAAGGAGAGCGCGCCGCGATCGGCGCGCGGCCGCCCCCGTCGGGGTGGTTTGGTGGAGTCCGCGTCTTCCGGCGTTCCGCTTGCCTTTTCTTTCTTCGTCATTGCCGGACCTGATCCGGCAATCCATGCGGCGAAGAGGCAGAAAAAAGTTCGGATCGGCTGGCGTCACTGGACGCCAGCATGGACCGCCGGATCAAGTCCGGCGGTGACGAGGAGCTATTGAACTCGCGCGAGCGCGGGACCGGGAAAGCTTGCATCCACCTCCGCGAAAAACGGGGCGGATAAAAAGAGGAGAACCATCATGCCGACATGGCGCAACAAACCGAAACCCGAGAAGGGACATTTTCACAAGCGGCGCACCTACGAGGAGGGCAAGGCCGAGATCGACGCCGCCCATGTCGCCACCTGCCGGCTTTATGGCAACGCGCTGCGGTTCTGGCGGCGCTGTGCCAAGCGGGCTTGCAAGCGGCACCGGCGATGCTTTCGCATGTCTCGGCGCCCGCCATTATCTGGTGCCGCCGTCGCAGCGGCTGCGCGCGCAGCAAAGCGTCATCGCCGGCGGGGCGCGGCAAGTACCTGCGGCCACGCACATCGAATGGACGGTGCGCCGCAACACGTTCGCCGAATTGCTGGGATGGCGGTTCGGATGAGGAGCCATCGCCCGTTATCCACCGCAGCATTTGCTGGCCTTCCTGCTCTGCGGCAGCAACCAAACAAAACCAATCCACAGAATTATCCCCAAAGACGATTGCCGCCGCGGCACGTCGACTTTCACTTGCAGCCGCGGCGCGACGCGCTATCCTCACTGTCAGATCAATCGCGTTTGGTTCTGCCGAATGCGACGATCGCCAAGGTCAGATTGGCTTGGGTGCGGCCGCAGCTACCGGCGCTGCATCATGTGGCGAATGTGATCCTGGTCCCGGCAGCGGGTAGCAAGCTGCTCTGGAACGTGGCGGGCGGGCGCAAGCTCGCCCGTCATGATTTTTGGCATCACGATTTTTACCCTACGGCCGCTTTGTGCTCTAATCTCGGCCATGAATCTCATCAGTCGACGCCAATTCACCATCGAGTGGGGTCATTGCGACCCCGCCGGCATTGTCTACAATGCGCGCTTCTTCGAATTTTTCGATTGGGGCACCTGGCTTCTGTTCGAGGCCGCGCTTGGGGTGAAGCCGCAGGATTTGGCGGGTGCCTTCGGCATCTTGGGAATTCCACTGGTCGATGCCGGGGCGCGCTTCATCGCGCCGGCGCGCTTCGGCGACGTGGTCGAGCTGACATCGCAGGTGAGCGAGTTCCGCCGCTCGAGCTTCGATGTCGCCCATCGTCTCACGGTCGGTGGCGCAGTTGCGGTGGAAGGCAAGGAGACCCGCGTCTGGGCGGCGCGCGATCCGGCCGATCCGGACAAGATCAGATCGCAGCCGATTCCGGCGGAGGTCTCCGCGAAGTTTCAGGCTTGAAAAGTAGGGTGGGCAAAGGCGCGAAGCGCCGTGCCCACGCGAATCGCGCAACGGCGTGGGCTTCGCGTCGCTCAGCCCACCCTACAATCTCGCCGCTGCAGCCGCTCAGCCTTGCTTGCCAGCGGCCCGTTTTTGAGGGAAATTCAAGCAGATAACAAAGACGGAGGAAGCCATGGATATCCTGCCGCTGAGTCCTGGTTTCGGCGCCGAAGTACGCGGCGTGACGATGGCGGATGTCGCTAATGATGACGCTGTTTATGCCGCCGTCCGCGCCGCGTTCGAGCAATATTCGGTGCTGCTGTTTCGCGATCAAGAGGTCGACGGCGAAGGCCAGCTTGCCTTCTCGCGCCGCTTCGGCCCGCCGGAAGTCACCAAAGTCGGCTCGCTCGGCACCGGCACCAATTTCGTCATCCTCACCACCATCGGTCCGGACGGCAAAGTGGTGCCGGAGGATCATCGCTATGCCATGCGCAACAAGGCCAACCAGCTTTGGCATACCGATTCCTCGTTCAAGACCACGCCGGCGCTGACCTCGGTGCTTGCCGCGCGCACCATTCCGGCGAACGGCGGCGAGACCGAATTCGCCTCGACGCGGCTTGCCTTCGAGCGGCTCGAACCCGGGCTGAAGCAGAAGCTGGAAAATTCCTACGCCTGGCACAGCTACGGCCATTCGCGCGGCAAGATCGCCGAGGGCCTCGCCAGCACCGAGGAAATGGCGACGCTGCCGCCGGTGTGCTGGCGCATGGTGTGGACCAATCCGGTCAACGGCAGGAAAGCGCTCTATATCGCCTCGCACACTTACGCGGTCGAGGGCATGGAACCGAAGGCGGGCGAGAAATTCATCGAGGAGCTGACCGCGGCCGCGACCGCGCCCGGCACGACCTACCAGCACACATGGCGCGCAGGCGACGTCATCATGTGGGACAACCGCGCCACCATGCATCGCGGCCGGCCGTGGCCCGGCAACGAGCCGCGCTACATGGTACGCACCACCATCTCGGCGACCGCCGCCGACGGCGTCGACAGCGTGCGCCCGCCGCCGCGGCTCGCCGCCGAGTGAGGGACGCAACTTAAGTGGACGTGCATCTCGTCGGCAGTATCGGCCTCGAGACGGTCGATGAGGTCTTCGCCTCCGTCGGCCACTTGCTCGGCCCGCATCTGCGCCGCATTCCCGACGGCGAGGTCGGCGGCCGGCGCTTGTGGATCAGCTGGCAATATCCGCTGCTGCGCGCCAGTCCATTTCTCCGCCCCGATCCGTCCGGCGCCATCCGGCCGACCAATCGTTTTCCGCTCCTCACGCTTGGCGAAGGCGTCGCGCCGTCGGATCTCCGCTTCGGCGAACTCGGCTATGCCCGCGAGGCACGCGCCTCGTACCTCGACTTTGTCGCGGCGCGCGATAATGGCACATTGCCCAAGGGCATCCGCTTTCAGGTCTGCCTGCCGACGCCGCTTGCGGTCGTGAGCTCGGTCGTCGTTCCCGCCGTCATGCCGGTCGTCGAGGCGGCTTACGAGAAGGCGATGATCGCCGAGGTCGCGGCGCTTTGCCGGCATATCCCGCATCGCGATCTGTGCATCCAGTGGGACGTCTGCAACGAGATGGTGATCTGGGACGGCCAGCCCAGCGCCGCCGTGCCCGCGGACG
>DATAWA010000084.1:0-11850 GCA_036267435.1 Xanthobacteraceae bacterium
CCCGTGAACCTGAAACACGTTCTTGGCGATATCCAAACCGATCGTGGTGATTTGCATGTGACCGCTCCCTGATGTGATTCGTTGACAACGATCACCCTATCGGAGCTCGTTGTCGGGAGCGGGCGCCGTCCACCACATCAAATTCAGGTATGGACCAGTCCCAATCCGGGCCTGGATCAAGTTCGCGCATTGCTCGTTCATTCTCGGGTCCGATACGCATGAACTCATCATGCGATGCTAGCTTGCGGGCATAGTGGTATTCGGCCATGCGCTTGATTTCGACTGCAGACAGGCTGGTCCGTAGCGGGCGCGGGGCAGCGAGGGCTTCGGCGCGCTCCAGCGTGCGGTCAAACTTGATCAGGACTGCCTTGGCCCGCTTGTTGGCCGTTTCGAGGTCCTTGGTGCCGAGGGAGCGTTTCAGCCACACCTGCCGTGCCTTGTCGTTTCCAAGGGCGCGAGCGACGGCCTCTTGCAGAGCCGTGGGGACCATCTTTCGGGCGTAGTAGGTGCCGTGCCGATCCTTGATGACATTCCGCATTCGACGCATTTAGCATCCCACCGAGTGATACCACCTGCGGCAGGGTGAAGCGTTTGATGTTGCAGATTATTCGGTGATGACGGGGCTTCTAGAGATACCTGGCGCGCCCTACGGGACTCGAACCCGTGTTACCGCCGTGAAAGGGCGATGTCCTGGACCGCTAGACGAAGGGCGCATGGTGAGCGCAAAGGCGCTCAGGTAGCGAAGGCCGGCGACATATAGAGAGATTTGGCGGAGCCGGCAAGAAAGCGGGCAGGGCTACCACTTGCCGACATTGGGCATGGAAACCCAGGGTTCCTTGGGCGGCAGCGGCGAGCCTTTTTGCAAAAGCTCGATCGAATGCTTGTCGGGCGAGCGGACGAAGGCCATGTTGCCGTCGCGGGGCGGCCGGTTGATGGTCACGCCCGCCTTCATCAGCCGCTCGCAAAGCGCATAGATGTCGTCGACCTCATAGGCCAAGTGGCCGAAATAGCGGGCCTCGCCGTAATCCTCGCTGTCCCAGTTATAGGTCAGCTCCACAAGTGGCGCCGCCCGGCCTGCCGGTCCCTTGGCGATCTGGCCGTCGTCCTCCGGCGCGCCAAGAAAAACTAGCGTGAATTTGCTCTTCTCATCTTCCCGGCGGCGGACTTCCTTCAGGCCGAGCTTGTTGCAATAGAAGTCGAGCGCGTCGTCGAGATTACGCACGCGCAACATCGTGTGCAGATACCGCATAATGGAACCTCCGAAATGGCACGAAACGGGACTTACCAATGTAAGACGCCGGCTGGCGGCTATGAAGCGTGGTTTTGACGAATGATCGCCTCCCTTCTCGACAGCGCCATCGCCCGGCTGCGGGACATGGTCCGGGAGGCCGGCGCCATCGTCCCGTTCACCGGCGCCGGCATATCGACCGAATCGGGAATTCCCGATTTTCGTTCCCCTGGCGGCCTATGGACCAAGTACCGGCCGATTGCCTTCGACGAGTTCCTGGCAAGTCAGGAGGCCCGCAACGAATCGTGGCGGCGGCGCTTCGCCATGGAAGAGCAGTTCGGCGGGGCGAAGCCCAGCCGCGGTCATCGCGCGCTCGCGAGCCTGTATCGGAGAGGCAAGGTTCCGGCCGTCATCACACAAAACATCGATAATCTCCACCAAGCCTCGGGGATTGCCCCGGAACATGTGGTGGAATTACACGGCAATACCACCTTCGCCACCTGTCTCGACTGCAATGTGCGCTACGAATTGTCCTGGGTGCAGGGGCGGATGGAGGCCGGCAATGGTTGCGCCCCGGATTGTCCGGCCTGCGGCGGCTTCATCAAGACCGCGACAGTGTCGTTCGGCCAAGCCATGCCCGATGCGGCGATGCAGCGCGCCCAAGACCTTGCCCAATCTTGCGATCTGTTCCTGGCAATCGGTTCTTCGCTTGTCGTCTGGCCGGCCGCCGGCTTCCCCTTGATGGCGAAGCGAAACGGGGCGCTGCTGGTCATCCTCAATCGCGAACCGACCGAATTCGACGAAATTGCCGACTTGGTCGTGCACCAAGACATTGGCAGCGTTCTTGAACCCCTGATCGCGCACTGAATAAAATCCGCCTTGTGCACAGGGCGTGACGCTTTTGCGCCAGTGTTGCATTTTTACCCTTTCGCGTCGGACTGCCGGTGTTATCCTCGATTCAACAGATTCGCGATGCGCCCGCGGGGCGTTAGCACAAATAGCGGCGGCCAACGGCGTCATGGCGTCGGACGGGATCGAATCAAAAACGACGAAGGTGGGTCTCGCGCCCGATGTCACGCTTGCCGATGAGGCGACGCATGCCATCGAGGTTGCCGGCGCCATCAAGTGGTTCGACGTCGCCAAGGGGTATGGCTTCATCGTTCCGGATAACGGCATGGCCGACGTGCTCTTGCACGTCACCTGTCTGCGCCGCGACGGTTTTCAAACCGCCTATGAAGGTGCCCGGATCGTCTGCGAAGTCTTGCCCGGGCCCAAGGGCCTGCAGGCGTTCCGCATCCTCTCGATGGACGAGTCGACGGCGATCCACCCGGCACAGATGCCGCCGCCGCGCACTCATGTTACTGTAACGCCCACCAGCGGTCTCGAACGGGCACAGGTCAAATGGTTCAATCGGTTGCGCGGCTTCGGCTTTGTCACTCGGGGCGAGGGGACAGCGGACATTTTCGTCCACATGGAGACGCTGCGGCGGTTCGGGATGACCGAACTGCGACCCGGCCAGTTCGTCCTGGTTCGCTTCGGGCCCGGCCCCAAGGGGCTGATGGCGGCGGAAGTCCGGCCCGAAGGCGGCTCGCTCGGTCCATCCTCGCATTAGCGGCAGGCGCCGCTTTTCGCTCAACGCGATATCTGCAAGCGATCGGTCTGGCGGCAATCCTGTTTGTCGCTGGCTGCGCCTTTCCGGTCGCACAAAGCCCGGCCAGCGCCGCCGCGCAGGACACGATCGAGATCGTGACCAGTTCCGGCGTGCATGCCTTCTCCGTTGAGCTGGCGACCAATGACGCGGAGCGCGCGCTGGGCCTGATGTTCCGCAAGTCGCTGCCCGAAGGTCACGGCATGCTGTTCGATTTCAAGACCGACCAGCCGGTGCAGTTTTGGATGCACAACACTTATATCTCGCTCGACATGGTCTTTATCCGTGGCGACGGCCGCGTTCTGCGGGTCGCGGAAAACGCCAAGCCGATGTCGGACGATCTCATCCCCTCCGGCGGTCCGGTGCGGGCGGTTCTGGAGGTCATCGCCGGCACGGCCCGCAAGCTCCACATCGCGCCGGGCGACCGCGTTACGGGCTCGATTTTCGGTAAACAATGACCTGAGCCTTTGCGTCGGCTCGGCTTGCTGGAGGCGGGCGACTTGAGCTATCCAGGGCCGCACCGGGCGGGGTATAGCGCAGCCTGGTAGCGCGGCAGTTTTGGGTACTGCAGGTCGCAGGTTCAAATCCTGCTGCCCCGACCATTGGCCTTCGGCCAGACTTAAAGGATCGTGCAAGGGAAGCCGAATGACCGCCCGTATCTACAAGCCCGCTCGTACCGCCATGCAATCCGGCACCGCCAAGACCAAGGAATGGGTGTTGGATTACGAGCTGGAACAGCCGCGCGCGATCGAGCCTCTGATGGGCTGGACCAGCTCGAGCGATATGAAGCAGCAGTTGCGGCTTTCTTTCGACACCAAGGAAGAGGCCGTTGCTTACTGTGAGCGAAACGGCATCGCTTATGAGCTATTCGAGAGCGTGGCCCACCAGCGCCCGCGGATGTCCTACTCCGACAATTTTGCCTATGGCCGGCGCGGCGCCTGGACGCACTAGCGCTTAATTTGAAAAGATCATCCGCGGCCAAGCCTATCAGGCCTGCGGCGTCTCCAAGGCCTGCGGCGCCTCGATGGCGGGACGAGGCTGCGTGCTGGATCGCTTGCGCAAGAGCGAGGCGAAGCGCTCTTCCGGCATCGGTTGACCGAGCAGGAAGCCCTGGCCGTAATCGCAGCCCATGCTGACCAGAGCGAGCGCATCTGACGCCTTTTCAATGCCGATCGCCACGGCGACGCTGCCGAAATTATGAGCAAGGTCGATTACCGTCTTGCACAACGGCGCGTTGACCTTGTCGCTGCCGCACTCGGTGACGAAAGCGCGGTCGAGCTTGAGTTCGGCAAACGGCAGCTCCTTGAGCTTGACCAGCGAGGAATAGCCGCGGCCGAACTCGTCGATCGCCAGTTGGACATTGAGGGGCTGCAGGCGGCGACTAATGTCGTTGGCAAGCGCCAGATCGGTGACGATCTGCTCTTCGCTGACATCGATAATAAGGCCCGGCCACTTCTCGAATTGCGGGCGGTAGTTTTGCACGATCGCGGCAACGTCGACCTTGACCAGGGCTTCGACCGGAATATTGACCGCCATCCGCAGGTTGACCCCGAGCTTGGCAAAGCCCAGCGCTGCGCCGAGTGCCTTCGCCAGCACAAGCTCTGACAGCGCGATGAGGCTCGCTTCCTTGGCGCCCGGCATGAAGGCGCTCGGCAACAGGACGCCGTGGCTGGGATGACGGACGCGCGCGTAGGCTTCGGCGCCGATCAACTGCTTTTTGCGCAGGTCGATCTTGGGCTGATACCAGAATTCGATCCAATTCCGGGCCAGCGCTTCCGCAAGATCGATGCGGCCCGCCACTGCCGGCGGGTGACCGAGTTTGTGGTCGGCGAGCAGTTTGAGGACGGCATTGGTCTCGAAGGGCTTACGCAGCACCGGAAGCATCTGCAGGTGTTGCTGCTCGCCGATGCTTTTGACGTGCGCCAGCACCGCCGAACCGCGGCTCGACATCAGTTGCACTTGTCCACGATAAAGTGCGGCGCCGAACGCCACCACGCAGGCGATCGCTTCGGCGGATTCCAGCGGGATGTCGAGGAAAATCAGATCCGGCGCGCGCCGCGCCAGGGCTTGCCGCAATCCCTGGCCGTCGGCGAACTCCTCGGTATCGATGCCGGAGCCGTGCAGAATAAGCGAAAGAAAATGCCGGATGCTGGCGTCACCGTCGATGATGAAGCAGACCGGCATGCGCGCCACGCCCGGTTCGGCCGCCACAGCGGCGGCAACGGGAAGGGACTGCGCCGATGTTGTGCTCATCGCGCTCAACTGGGCCATCATCGGAGCGGCTGCCGCGACCGCGGTGAATGCCTTAACGGGATGCTGCATCATTGTCGCAAATTGTTAACCTGCGGTTTCGGGTTACTGCGCCGCGGCAGGGACCCGGCGAAACCTTATTTCCCCGATCGGGCGTGTGATTTGGTCGGATAGTGCCGTCGCCGACGCAGACGCGCGGGCCAAGTGTGTCACGCGGCCGTGACCGTGCCGCGACAGGCGGTGGCGTCAAATGTGATTGGCGCGTGTCGAGCTCCAGACCTAGATCATGGTCGGGCACGCGCCTTGGTGGATTCGCTGGAGGGAACGATGGCAAAGACGAAATCGATGAGCGTTTTGATCGCGGGAGCCTTGCTCTTGGCGCCGTTGCTCATGCTGGCGTCCGGACGCTCCCAGGCTGCGGAGCCGGCGGTCGCCATCCCGCCTGCCGCCCTTGACGAGGCCGTGCCGGCCGGCGTCGGCGCGCAGACCGTGGTTGTGGCCGGCGGCTGTTTCTGGGGCATGCAAGCGGTTTACGAGCACACCAAGGGCGTCACGCTTGCGGTTTCGGGATATTCCGGCGGCAGCAAGGAAACCGCCCATTACCAAATGGTCGGCACGGAACGCACCGGACACGCTGAATCCGTCTCGGTGACTTACGACCCGCGCCAGATCACGCTTGGCAAAATCCTGCAAATCTACTTTTCGGTCGCGCATAATCCGACCGAACTCAACTACCAGGGACCCGACAGCGGGACTTCGTACCGTTCCGCGATCTTCTATGCCAATGACGAGCAGAAGAAGGTTGCTGCAGCCTATATCGAGCAGCTCGACAAAGCGCACGCTTTCAACGCGCCGGTCGTGACCAAGCTCGAGCCGCTGTCAGGCTTCTATCCGGCCGAGGACTATCATCAGGATTTTGCGGTGGTCCATCCGACCTATCCTTACATTGTTTTCAACGATCTGCCGAAGGTGGAAAATCTCAAGCGCATGTTCCCGGACTATTATCGGGACACCCCGGTCACTGTGATGGCATCAAACAAGCCTACGCAGTAGCCGCGCCGATACACGGCGAGTTGCAGGCTCCGCGTATTTCTCTTTCCGCTGCAGTGCACCAATAGCCGCCGCACGAAGATGTGCGTAACGCTCTCGGCGCTAGCCACGCGCCGAGCTCTGCGTGTATCCTTACGGCAGGAGGCGGGCGTTTGACTCGCTTCCGAACAACAATGAACCGGGGGGAGGTACGCCATGGCTATGGCAACGACAGTTGGGGCATTGCCCGAAGCTGAGCATAGCGCGCAACTGCGCAAGGCGGTGATCGCGTCGACGGTTGGCACCGCAATCGAATGGTACGATTTCTTTCTTTACGGCACCGCCGCAGGCCTGGTGTTCGGCAAGCTTTACTTCCCCAATCAGAATCCGCTGTCGGCGACGCTTCTGGCGTTCGGCACCTATTTCATCGGCTTTGCGGCTCGACCTGTGGGCGCCGCGATTTTCGGCCATTACGGCGATCGTATCGGCCGCAAGGCCACCCTGATTGCGACGCTGTTGTGCATGGGGCTGGCAACCTTCGCCATCGCCTTTGTGCCGACATACGACTCGATCGGCATCTGGGGGGCCGTGATTCTGACCGTGCTGCGCGCGATCCAGGGCATTGGCGTCGGCGGCGAATGGGGCGGCTCGATCCTGCTGTCCATGGAATGGTCGCGCACCCGCGGCCAGCGCGGGCTGGTCGCCTCCTGGCCGCAATTCGGCGTTCCGTGCGGTCTTCTGCTCTCGACATTCGCAGTGATTGTCTTCAGCACTTGGGCCGGTGCCGATTTCTCCGTCTGGGGCTGGCGCATCCCATTTGCCTTGTCGATCGTCCTGGTCGGCATCGGGCTGTGGATCAGGCTCGGCATTCTCGAGACCCCCGTATTTCAGAATCTGCTCGACACTAATAAAATCGAGAAAACGCCGATCCTCGAAGTCATCCGGAAGCAGCCCAAGGAAATCATCCTTTCGGCATTGCTGCGGATGTCCGAGCAAGCGCCGTTCTATGTCTTCACCGCATTCGTCTTCGCCTACACCGTCGGCACATTGAAGATGGATCGGAACTTCATCCTCACCGCCGTGATCGTCGCGGCGTGCGTGTCGTTCTTCACTATTCCGCTGGCCGGCCATATCTCCGATAAGATCGGCCGCAAGAACATGTATCTGATCGGCGTCGTGGCGATGGGGCTGTTCGGATTCCTGTATTTCGGCATGGTCGACACGGCGATTCCGTCCGCGGTGTTCATCGCCATCGTGCTGTCGCTCATTCCGCATGATATGCAATACGGACCGCAGGCGGCGCTGATCGCGGAATCGTTCACGCCGAGCCTGCGCTATAGCGGTTCGTCGCTCGGCTATCAGCTCGCCTCGATCATCGCCGGCGGGCCGGCGCCGATCATCGCCACGGCTCTGTTTGCCGCCTACCATACCGGCTATGCGATCGCGATCTATATCGCCGCGTGCGCCCTGATCAGCCTGGTGTCGGCCGCCTTGATGCCGGACTATACCGGCAAGGATATTTCGGCCGAAGCTTACGCCGAGGACTAAAAATCTCGGAATGATGTCGAGGCGGGCGGCAACGCCCGTCTCGGCGGCAAGTCTCAGAGCCCGCTTTCGGCTTGTGCTGGAAGCGGGCCTTTTATTTCGATCGGTTTAGAGGACCGCGCCGGTCTGCGGATCGATGAGATGCATGCGGTCCATGTCCGCATAAAGCCGCATCGACTGGCCGGGGCCCGCCGCGCTTCCCGGATCGACACGGCCGCAAACTTCCTGGCCGTCGACGCTGAAATAGACCATGGTCTCCATGCCCATCGGCTCGACGACGTCGAGTGTGGCGTCAAATTCGCAATTCGGGTCGCGGTCGTTGCGGCGCGGCTCGGTGATGTGCTCGGGTCGCAGGCCGAACATGAGGTCCCTGCCGGTAAGCGGCTGGAAGCGTCCCGATTGTGCGGCCGGCACCGGCAGGCTGATCTTGTCTGAAATGCGCGCCCGCAGGCCGACGCCGTTCTGCTCGATGCGGCAGCGCATGAAGTTCATCGCCGGCGAGCCGATGAAGCCGGCGACAAAATGCGTCTTCGGATGGTGGTAGAGATCGTGCGGGGTGGCGATCTGCTCGATAACGCCGCCATTCATGACCACGACGCGGTCGGCCAGCGTCATGGCCTCGACCTGGTCGTGGGTGACATACACCGTGGTGGTCTTCACCAACTGATGCACGCGCTTGATCTCGGTGCGCATCTGCACGCGCAGCTTGGCGTCGAGATTCGAAAGCGGTTCGTCGAACAGGAAGACCTTGGGATTGCGCACGATGGCGCGGCCCATGGCGACGCGCTGGCGTTGTCCGCCGGACAGCGCCTTGGGCTTGCGGTCGAGAAGCTCGGTGATGTCGAGAATGCGCGCGGCGTGATCGACGCGCTTTTTGATCTCGTCCTTGGGAAACTTGCGCAGCTTCAGTCCGAACGACATGTTCTCGAACGCGCTCATATGCGGATAGAGCGCGTAATTCTGAAACACCATCGCGATATCACGATCCTTCGGCGGCAAATCGTTGACGATCTCGCCGCCGATGTAGATGTCGCCGGCGGTGACCTCCTCGAGGCCGGCGATCATGCGCAGCGTCGTCGACTTGCCGCAGCCCGACGGACCGACCAGGACGACGAATTCGTTGTCCGGAATATCGAGGTTGATGCTACGCACCGCTTCGACATCGTCGAACCGTTTGACCACGTTACGCAACGCGACTTCGGCCATCGTTTCCTCGTTCAGCCCTTGGTGGCCCCTGCCGTCAATCCGGCGATGTAGTAGTCCATCAGGAACGCGTAAATGACGAGCGGCGGCGCGGCGGCTATCAGTGCGCCGGCCATCAGCATGCCCCACTTGTAGACGTCGCCGCGGATCAGGCTCGTCACAGTGCCGACGGTCAGCACCTGCTGATCCGACGAGTACAGAAATGCCATGGGATAGACGAAAGCCGCCCAAGAGACCGTAAAGGCGAAGATCATCGCCGCGATGATGCCGGGCAGCGCAACCGGGATGAAAATTTTGGTGAGCATCTGCAAGTGACCGGCGCCGTCGATCAGGGCCGCTTCATCGAGCTCTTTCGGGATCGATTGGAAGTATCCGATCATGATCCAGGTGCAGAACGGCACGGTGAGCGTCGGATAGACCAGCACCATGCCCCAGTAGGAGTTGAGGAGACCGAGTACCTTTACGATCTGGAACAGGGGGATGAACAAGAGCGTGTCCGGCACGAGATAGGTGAGAAAGATTCCGGTCGCCAGCACGCCGGAGCCCCAGAACTTCATCCGGCCGAGCGAAAACGCCGCCAGCACGCTCACCACCATCGTGATCGCCACCACGCAAACCGTGACGATGACGGTGTTTCGAAAAAAAATCAGGAAGTCGGTCTGGTTGAGCAGGATGCGAAACTGATCGAACGTGACGCCGTCGGCGATGATCCACGGATTGGTCACCATCCGCGCCATCTCAGCGTCGCTTTTGAACGCGGTGACGATCATGTAATAGGGCGGAATCAGGAAGAAGATCGCGAACGCCCCCAAAAACACGTAGGAGGTGATCAGCGCCCAGCGGCGATTGCGGCGCAGACTCGATCGCAATCGGATGCCCAAATTGGCGCGTGGGGCGAGCGCAGCTGTGCTCATCCGATCTCCCTGCCGCGTTTGTGCACCCCACGCAGGATCAAGACCGCGGCGACCGCGAGGATCGGAAGCATGAACAACGAGGTGGCGGCGCCTAGCGGCAGGTCGCCGGACCGGATGCCGAGCATGAAGGCGTAGGTGGCGAACACATGGGTGGTATTGCGCGGGCCGCCCCCGGTCATGATCTGCACGATGTCGAAATTGGCGAACGTCACGATCAGCGAAAACAGCACGGTAATGGCGATGATGTTGCGCATCATCGGCAGCGTGATGTGGACGAATTTCTGCCAGGCATTGGCGCCGTCGATCGCGGCCGCCTCGTAAAGCTGCTCCGGCACGGATTTCAGCGCGGCCAGATACATGATCAGGAAAAACGGCGCGCCGAACCAGACATTGACCAGTATAACCGAGACGCGCGCCCAATCGGGCTCGCTCAGCCACGGAATTTCCTTAAAACCCAGCTCTTCGAGCACATAATTGAAGGCCGAGTGCGTCGGATCGAACAGCCACCACCAGCCGAGCGACGACAAAGCCAGCGGAATGACCCACGGCACCAGCATCATGCCGCGCCATTTGCGCTGGCCTTTGGCCGGCAGATTGTTGATGAGATGCGCGGTGATAAGCCCGATCAGGGCTTTGAAAAATACGGCGCTGAGCGCGAAGATGGCGGTTTGCTCCACCACCATCTGGAACACGTCGCGCCCCAACAGGAATTTGAAATTACCGAGACCGATGAAGTGGGTCTGCGAACGATTGAGCATCGACAGATAGATCGAATAGCAGGCCGGATAGATCACGAGCCCGGCGACGATGATCATCAGCGGCAGGCACATCAGCAACGCCACGGTCGAGCGGCGGTGCAAGAAGCGCTGCAACGCTTGCCACGTCGACGGGGTGACGGCCGCACCGCGCAGCGCCGGTGTTGTCCAGGTTTGAACGGTGTCGGCCATCTCGTCGCCCCTTGCGGGTTAGACCCTTGTCGGGAACTCGTCGGCGGCGGCCGGCTTGCGGCCTCGGCGGGGACGCGGCGCTGTTGCCCGCGTCCCCGATCATCCAACGTGTTAGACGCGCAAGGTTCCTTCGAGCTCGTTCTGCGCCCACTTGATGACGTCGTCGAGCTTCTCGTTGCCTTGGGTGAACTTGGCGACCATCACGGTGTTGATCGCCTGATTGTAGATTTGAGCGCCAACTTCGGAGCGGGCCGGCGCGCCGGCGATCGACGTTTGTTCGTCGCCGCGCGGCGGGTAGCTGTAGACCGTGCCAAGCGGCGGCTCGACGGTTTTCCAGGTATCGAAGTCGTACATGGTCTTGAACGACGGCAGGTCGTAGCCGAAAGATGCGGCCACGAGTTTCGCCGCGGACTCCTTCTGCGAAATGAAGCTGAGCAGTTCCTTGGCTGCCGGCTTGTTCTTGGAGAAGCTCCACAGGCCGTAGAACTGCGGCAACTGGCCGACGAAGCGGCCCTTCGGTCCGCGGGGCATGGCGTGGGTCCAGCATTGGGCGGCGACCTGCGGGTTGTCGCGCTTGGCCACGGCCCAGGCGCTCGGCGGATTCATGATGCTCGAGCCTTTGCCGGAAATAAGCCAGCGGTTATTGCCGGCGTCGTCCCAGGCGTAGACTTCGGGCGGATTCACCGCCATCAGCTTCTTGAGATATTCGAGCGCCGCGCGGGTTTCGTCGGAATCAACCTTGATGTTGTCCTTGCCGTCGACCATCACCACGCCGTAGGAGGCGAATAGCGCGCCGACCCAATCCACCGCGTCGCTGGTCTGGCCCATCGGCAACCCGACCGGAAAGCCGGCTTTGTAGAGCTTCTGGGCGGAATCGAGGTAGGTGTCCCAATTCCAATTCGCGATCTTGGCATTGTCGTATTTCGTCTCGTCGGCGGGAAACATTTCGCGCAGGTCGATGCCGGCATGCTGCTGATAGAGATCGAAGCGCGAGCAGCACGGCTTGACCTGGCTGCCGACCGTGGTCGGCACGCCGCGCCATGAGCCTTTGATCTTGGCGAGATATTCGGCGACCGGACTGATCGG
>DATAWA010000085.1:0-11023 GCA_036267435.1 Xanthobacteraceae bacterium
GCGCCCATCGAGACGCCGCCGATCGCCAGCGTCGACTTAAGCCGCAGATGCCGGCCGTAAGCGCGGAAACTGTCGAGAATCTGTCCCGACAGTTCGCGCGTCGGGCTGAGTACCAGGACACGGCAGCTCTTGTGTTCGAGCGCACGCGGATTGCCGGCGAGGCGATGCAGGATCGGCAGCGCGAAGGCTGCGGTCTTGCCGGTTCCGGTTTGTGCGATGCCGATCACGTCGCGCCCCGCCATCACGGTCGGGATGGTCTGAGCCTGGATCGGTGTCGGGGTTGTATATTTCTCTTCTATGAGAGCACGGGTGACAGCATCGTTAAGTTTAAAGTCGTCAAAGGCGGTCAAAGAAATGATCTTTCTGTTGTGCACATCGTCACAGCCGCGGCGCAAAACGCTGCGGCTCACGATGCGGGACTAAAGGACATCCCGCGCGATCTGGGCTGTCAATGAAGTGGAAAAGAGCGAGCCAGAAGCCAATTAACGGGGTTTAGCCGTCGGGATCCCGTACACGCGGCTCGCAGCGGACCGATTCGGTCGCGACCTAGATATGGACTAATGATGTGTCGGTTTCAAGGCGCGGCTGCATCCCATCGCCGGGACGCCACCCGATTGCGCCGCAAACGTCAGCGTTTGCGCGCCACCTTGGCGGGCTTGGCCGCCTTGACGGGTTTGGCCGCTTTGACGGGCTTGACCGCTTTGACGGCGGTTTCGGGCGGTACGCCGGCGGCTTCGTCGGCCGCTTGTTTGGCGAGCCGAAGCGCCTTCAGGCGCGCCATTTGCTCACGGACGACGCGGCCATTGGCCTGATATTCCAGCATCGCCTTGGCGCCTTCCTTGGCGCGCTCTTCCTTCTTGAAACTTGCCTCGGCGCGGGCCTTGGTCTCAGTCGCCCGGGCCTCGCTTGCTCGCGTTGCCAATGTCTTCTCTCCGTTTTGCGCGAGGACCGCGCAGAAATAACCTGCAAAACGCCGTTTCTTGGTTAATGCGAATCGGCTGCTAATTTCCAGCCATTATATATGTGTTGGCGTAAGAAACCGAAACCCTCCCGGCGTGGCTTGGCCTGTTCCTGTTGTTGCCCGGAGATGGGTCGATTCACGCCGGAGCGGGCGTGGCAGGCGTCACCGCGCGAACTTCTTGTACTTGATCCGGTGCGGGATGACGGTGTCGGTGCCCAGCCGGCGCATCTTGTCTTTCTCGTAGTCCTGGAAATTGCCCTCGAACCATTCGACATGGCTGTCGCCTTCGAAGGCCAGCATGTGAGTGGCGATGCGGTCGAGGAACCAGCGGTCGTGGCTGATGATGACGGCGCAGCCGGCGAAATCCTCCAGCGCCTCCTCCAGCGCGCGCAAGGTATCGACGTCGAGGTCGTTGGTCGGCTCATCGAGCAGCAAAACATTGGCGCCGGATTTGAGCATTTTGGCGAGATGAACGCGGTTTCTCTCGCCGCCGGACAGCGCGCCGACTTTCTTCTGCTGGTCGGCGCCTTTGAAATTGAAGGCCGAGCAATAAGCGCGCGAGTTCACCTCACGCTTGCCGAGGAGCAGCATGTCGGCGCCGCCGGAGATTTCCTCCCAGACGCTCTTTTTGCCGTCGAGCGAATCGCGCGATTGGTCGACATAGCCGAGATGCACGGACTCGCCGACCTTGATGGTGCCGCCGTCGGGCTCCTCCTGGCCGGTGATCATGCGGAACAGCGTGGTTTTGCCGGCGCCATTCGGCCCGATGATGCCAACGATGCCGCCGGCCGGCAGCTTGAACGTCAGGTCGTCGATCAGGAGATTGTTGCCGTAGCCCTTGCGCAAGTTGTCGAAGTCGATGACGTTCTGACCGAGCCGCTCGGCGACCGGGATGACGATCTGCGCGGTTTGGGTTTGTTTCTCGCCGGCCTTCTTGAGCAAGTCCTCGTAACGTTCATAGCGCGCCTTGGATTTTGCCTGCCGCGCGCGCGGCGAGGCGGAAATCCACTCCTGCTCGCGAGCGAGCGTGCGCTGGCGCGCCTCCTCCTCACGGCCTTCCTGCGCCAGCCGCTTCTGCTTTTGTCCGAGCCAGGACGAGTAATTGCCCTCGTAGGGAATGCCGTGGCCGCGATCCAATTCGAGAATCCAGCTGGTGACGTTGTCGAGGAAGTAGCGGTCGTGGGTGACGATGAGGATGGCGCCCGGATAATTGTGCAAATGGTTTTCAAGCCAGGCCACCGACTCGGCGTCGAGATGGTTCGTCGGCTCGTCGAGCAAGAGCAATTCCGGCTGCTCGAGCAGCAGCCGGCAAAGCGCGACGCGGCGGCGCTCGCCGCCGGAGAGCTTGCTGACGTCGGCCTCGTCGAACGGGCAGCGCAGCGCGTCCATCGCCAGATCGACCTTGGAATCGAGATCCCACAGCCCCTTGGCCTCGATCTCGTCCTGCAGCTTGGTCATCTCGTCGGCGGTCTCATCGGAATAATTGACCGCGAGCTCGTTGTAACGGTCGACGATCGCCTTTTGCGGCGCCACGCCCTCCATGACGTTCTCGCGCACCGATTTTGCCGGATCGAGTTGCGGTTCCTGCGCCAAGTAACCGACGCGGGCGCCCTGGGCCGCCCAGGCCTCTCCGGTATATTCGGTGTCGAGACCGGCCATGATGCGCAGCAGCGTCGACTTGCCGGCGCCGTTGACGCCAAGAACGCCAATCTTCGCATCGGGGTAGAACGATAGATTGACGTTCTCCAAGACTTTGCGGTTTCCCGGATAAGTCTTGGTCAAATCCTTCATATGATAAACGAATTGACGCGCCATCTGCGCCCCGCCTCTCGCTCATGTCGGGAGAATCCGGATGCTTAAGCCGCATCCGCCCGTGATTTAGCCACGCGGAGCGGCCACGGCAAGAACGTGCCCGCAGCGCCGGTTCACCGCGCCATACCTTGGTACCGCGCGGCTGCGGCCCTGGACTTCGTCCGCAATTCCGCGACCGCGCTAAAGCTTTGCTAAGCCTGAACACATTTAGGGCAAGACGCCGCCGAAATCGCAACAAATTTTAATGGTTGTTGCCTACGCTGTATGTCAAACAAGCGTTTGAAAATGGAACTTGCGTACGACCGCGGACGTTGCTGTCGTAAGGCCGCCGGCCACGGCAAAAGTCCCGACAAAAGCCCGCCGAAGGGCAAGGAAGCATAAGATGTGGCGTGATCTTTCAAAGACCCTGCGTGAGCTGTTGCAAATCCCCGGCTACCGCGCCGGCGCGTATCGGCCCGACCTGCACTATATGCGCGGCCCCGGCCCGAAATGGCGCGCCAAGTACGGCAGCCTGAATGCCAAGTCGTCACCGACTGCCGCTTCCACGCGGCCGGCGCTCCGCGACGCCGTCGAGCATCGCGCGTAAGCTTGTCGGTCCCGGGGCCGAACCCGAACCCGCGGGCCAGCTTCTTTTCGGCGCCGTCATGCTCTAGAACCACCCTCAACGTTGCATGGGGTGGAGATCATGGCGGTTCGCTGCGCAATCCTCGACGATTACCAGAACGTGGTGCTCAAAGTCGCCGACTGGTCCAAGGTCAAAGGCGACATCGACATCAAGGTCTTCAACGAGCATCTCGGCGGCCCGGACCAGGTCATCAAGGCGCTGCAGGGCTTCCAGATTATCGTTGCCATGCGTGAGCGCACCGGCTTTCCGAAGGCCGTGATCGACGCCCTGCCCAACCTCAAGCTTCTCATTACCACCGGCATGCGCAACGCCTCGATCGACACCGAGGCGGCGAAGGCGCGCGGCATCACGGTCTGCGGCACCGGCTCGTTCGGCAGCCCGACCTCCGGCATCGCTATCGGCTTGATGCTCGAACTGACCCGCCACATCGGCTACGAGAACGCGCGGCTGCATAGCGGCGACAAATGGCAGGTCACGATCGGCGCCGACCTCGAAGGCATGACGCTAGGCGTGCTCGGGCTGGGCAAGCTCGGCACCCGCACCGCGGCCATCGCCAAGGCCTTCGGCATGAAGGTCATCGCCTGGAGCCAGAACCTGACGCCGGAGAAATGCCAAGAGGCCGGCGTCGGCTATGTCGAGAAGGACGAGCTGTTCCGGCAGTCCGATTTCATCAGCATCCATGTGGTGCTCTCAGCCCGATCGCGCGGCTTGGTCGGCGCCCGCGAGATCGCCCTGATGAAGCGGTCGGCGTTTCTCATCAACACCTCCCGCGGCCCGATCATCGACGAGGCGGCGCTGATCGCGGCGCTCCGTGACCACAAGATCGGCGGCGCCGGCCTCGACGTGTTCGACGTCGAGCCGCTGCCGCTCGATCATCCGTTCCGCAAGATGCGCAACGCCGTCATCACCCCGCATCTCGGCTACGTATCGGAGCAAAACTACCGCGGCTACTTCTCCGGCGTGGTCGAGGACATCCGCGGCTTTCTCGACGGCAAGCCGGTGCGGGTGGTGACGTAATCTGCTAAGCTTGCGCAATGACCACCCACCAACAGAACGATTTCCTTACCCTCACCGGCGCCGGCACGCCGATGGGCACGCTGATGCGGCGCTATTGGATTCCGGCGCTCTTGTCGGCCGAGATTCCGGAACCCGACTGCCCGCCGGTGCGCGTCAAGGTGCTCGGCGAGCGGTTGATCGCGTTTCGCGACAGCGCCGGCCGCGTCGGCGTCATGGACGAGTTCTGCGCCCATCGCGGCGTCTCGTTGTGGTTCGGCAGGAACGAGGAGCACGGGCTGCGCTGCCCCTATCACGGCTGGAAATACGACGTCACCGGCCAATGCATCGAAGTGCCGTCGGAACCGGCCGAAAGCGGCTTCTGCGGCAAGATCAAGCTCGCTCCCTATCCCAGCGTCGAAATGGGCGACGTGGTCTGGCTCTATATGGGGCCGCCGGAATTGCAGCCGCCCGTGCCGAATTTCGAATGGGCGACGGTGTCCGCCGGCTCGCGTTTCGTCTCAAAGCGCACGCAAGAGTGCAATTGGCTGCAGGCGCTCGAAGGCGGCATCGATTCGGTGCATGTCTCGTTCCTGCACCGCCACGACCTGCGCAGCGATCCGCTGCATGTCGGTCAGGGCGCCGAATTCACCCGCGAGACCGACGCCCGCTTCGAGGTGATCGAAACCAAGGGCGGCATGGTGATCGGCGTGCGCCGGCCGGCAACCGAGGGCAAGCTCTATTGGCGCATCACCCAATGGATCATGCCGTTCCACACCATGATCCCGCCTTATGGCGACAACGCGCTCAACGGCCATGCCTTCGTGCCGATCGACGACGAGAACTGCATGGTATGGTGCTTTACTTATCATCCGTCGCGGCCGTTGTCGGCGCATGAGCTTGAGGTGATGCGGGGCGGCGGCGGCATTCACGTCAATCTCATTCCCGGCTCCTTCCGTCCGGTCGTCAACAGCGACAACGACTATATGATCGACCGCACGGCGCAGAAGCACCACAAGTCGTATAGCGGCGTCAAAGGCATCGCCATGCAGGACGCCGCCATCCAGGAATCCACCGGGCCGATCCAAGACCGCAGCAAAGAGAACCTGGTCTCGACCGACAACGGCGTGATCATGGCGCGGGCGCGCTTGCGCAAGGCGGCGCTGACGGCGGCGCAAGGCGCCACTCCGGACGGCATCGATCCGGCAACGCACGCGGTGCGTTCGGCAGCGATCGTGCTGCCGGAAGCGCAAAGCTTCTATGAAGCCGCCGGCGATGCGCTCAAGGCCAAAAGCGGTGTCGCCCACGCTTCGGTGTGATCAAGGCAAACCCGCGGCGCGGACGCTTGCCGCCATCGCCTCCACCAACAACGGTAAATCGCGCGTCGGCGTGCCGGCAGGCGTACGGATTTCAATGAGGGAGAGCGCGTCGGCGTGGGCCGCCTCGGCGAGCGCCGCGTCAAGCGCCGCAATATTCCCGCAAGGACGATGCACGAGACCGAAGGCACGCGCCACGCCGTCGAATGCCACCGCGGGCGCATTGCGCATCGTCATTTCGTATCCGTCGATGCGGCGGGCGGCGGTCAATTCGAATATGCCGCCGCCGGCATTGTTCATCACACACAAAGCTCCGCGCACCTGACGCCACAGCGGATTGGCGAGCGCGGGCAGATCATGGACGAAAGCCTGGTCGCCGATCAGCGCCAGCATGCGGCCCCTCCCGGCAAGCGCCTCGCCGAGGACGAGCCCAAGCGTTCCGTCGATGCCATTGACGCCGCGCGCAGTGAAGACGCGGACCGCACCGCGCCCGGCTGGCATCAGGAGACCGGCCTGGCGCACCGAAAGGGAATTGGCACAATGCAGCGCGGCAAAGCCAGGTGCTGCGCAGATACGCCCGGCCGCCGCCATTTCACCCCACGCGGCGGCGGCGAGGACGATGTCGCGGGTGGCGGCGGCGACGGTCTCTGCCTGCCGCAAACCCGCCGCCCATTGCACGTCGCCTCCACCCAGCGCCGCCGCAAGCGCTGCGAGCGCCGCGGGCGTCGGCGGCCGCAATCCGATGGCGTCTGGACTTAGGAAATCCGCACCCGGATCGTGCCGCGCGATGCGGATCACCGGGCATTTCAACCGCTTCACCACGCGCAGCAATCCCGGGCACACCGGCGCTCCGCCGAGTCGGATAAGAATCTCCGCGCGCTCAAGATCGAGCGCGCCGCCCTCGGCCAGTGCATCGGCGGTGGTCAGCATGCCGGGCAGATCGAAATGCCGGAGCCCGCTGCCGATGTCGGCGATCAGCGGATAGCCGGTGGCATCGAGGAGCTCTCTCACGGCCGCCACCGGCAACGGCTGGTCTTCGCAAGCCAGCACGAGGCCGCGGGCGCCTTTGCGGACGCCGCTGCGGCGGACGGCGTCACTGACTTCGGCGACATCGGCCAAACGGCGCTGCGGCAAATAGGCGGGTAGCGGCGCGGGGGCCGTCACGTCGCCGGCCGGATCGTCCTCGGTTGCACAATAGCCGCCCCATTGCGGAATGTTGATATGCACCGGACCGGACCGCTCGCCGCCGATCCCCTGCGCCAGCGCTGCGGCGAGGCGATGCTGCAATTCGGCGAGCGTCATCGTTCCGTCGAGCGGATCCGGAAGCGCCAATTGGCTCCGCGCCAGCGGCGCGCACAACGGCACTTGCGGCATCCATTGCGGCTCGCCCGGCAGCCGCCCCGCCTGCGGCCGGTCGCAAGTGAGAAGCACCAGCGGCAGGCCCCGCGCCTGCGCTTCGGCCATCGCCGGCAGAAGATTGGCGACCGCCGTTCCCGATGTGGTGCAGACCGCGGCCGGCGCGCTGTCGGCGAGCATCATGCCCAGCGCCAAAAAGCCGGCGCTGCGCTCGTCGACGTGGAGTATGCAGTCGATCGCCGGCGTGCGGTGCAGCGTCATCGAAAGCATCGCGGCGCGCCCGCCCGGGCACAGCAGCACCCGGCGCACGCCGTAGGCCACAAGCGTAGCGGCGAGCACACTGTCCCACACGCCATTGCGGTTGCCGGGAAGCGCGCTCACGCCAGCGTTTCGGCCAGATAGGCGGCGACGCGCCGGCCCATCGCCACCTGCACCTCTTGCTGCCGGACCGCGAAACCGGAAAAAGCGCCAGAGAGCTCCGCGCAATGGGTGGCGAGCCGGTCCAGCGACCCGACCAGAGCGGCGGTGAGATCGGGAGCCTCCACGTCGAGGGCAAGCTCGGCATGCCCCGCCTCGGCCAGAAGCGCGCGGACGCGCTGGTCATAGGCAAGGCCCACCGCCGGCACGCCGGCGGTCATCGCCAGCAACACCGCGTGATAGCGTGCACTGACCACCCGCGCCGCCATGCATAGAGTCGCAACAATCAGATCAGGCTCGACGTCGCCGGCGACAAGCGGCGCGGCAGCGCCCAATCTTTTGGCCAAATCGACACAGGCTTGCCGATCGTTGGCTTCCATCCCGATGATCACAGGAAAGACGCCAGCGGGACGGCACGCGGCGTAATCGCGAACGGCTTGCGCCACGGCGTCAAGCAGAACCGCGCAACGCCGGGCCGCGGTCTCGGCCGGCTGGAAGAACATCATGCCCCGGTAATGGTCGGATTGTTCTTGCCCGGTCAGCGACGCGAGCAACGCTTTCGCCGGATCGGCAACGAGCGGCCAGCGGAACGGATTGGTTGGGCACAGGGCCAGCACCTCCGCCGCGCCATTCCAGCCCCGCGCGCGCAACGTGGCGTTCGCGGCGTCCGGGTGTGCGGGGCGATAGCTCCAGCCGGTATCGGTCCCGAGTTCCGCCGTCAGCCCCATCGCATTGAGCCGCTGCAGCGAAGCGGCATTGCGGGCGATCAGCAAAGCCCCCGCCGCATGGCGCCGGACAAAGCCGGCTATCTCAGGCGACATGCGGTCTGCCTCGGCGCCGTAGGCGACCGCCGGTTTGCCCAGCGCGGTCGCCATGCCGAGGAAGCCCGTGAGCAGCATCGTGAGACTATCGGCGAAGGTGGAGGTGAACAGCGAGCCCTCGCAGACGACCACCGCGTCGTAGCGGGCACATAGATCGTGGACGCAATCGGGCGGATAACCCTCGATGCGCTCGAACTCCAGGCGATCCTGAAAGGGCAGCTTGTGTTCGCCCACCACGAGCAGCCCGAGATCCAGCCGGCCGGCGCCGAGTTCGGCGTGCAACTGGCGAATGATCTCGCCGGCGCGCAGATCGGCGCCGGTGTTGCAGGCGCCGCTATAGCCGGCCAGCAAAATTCGAAAGCGCGCTGCGGGCGAACGGGGCGCGCGCCGCTCCTGCCGCGCGGCGGCGATACGGGCATCATAGGCCGCGCGCAGATCGGCTTCGGGATCCGCCGACAGCATCAGCGCCTGCATTTCGCTTGGCATCGCCTGCGTCCCGCGTTCAGAAATCGAGATGACTGTCGAGACAGACGAACATGGTGCGCTGCCATTCGCGGTCGTCGGGGAGAAGACGAAAGCGCCCCGGCACGAAGGCGCCCCGCCCCGGGATCGGCCTTTGCCGCGTCCAATCGAGTTCCCACTCCGCCACCGGCGAGGCCGCCAGCCACGTGGCAAAATCCGCATCGATCGCAAGCTTCGTCACCCGGCTGAGCAGGAACACGCGTTCGCCCACCAGAATGTGCTGGGTGAAAGCCGCGAGGATGGCCTCGGCCTTGGCGAGCAGCGCCGCACTGGCGCAACGGATCGCGCCGGCTTCGGGATACAAATCGGCGGTCAGGGCATGACGGATCGAGATGGGCTGAACGTGCTTTTCGGGCTGACTGGCGATGAGCCTCAGCGTGAGCGGATGCCAGCCGGCGCGGCGTATTGGAACATGGCCGGGGTCAGGCCATGCGGCAAAGGCGAGCGCGCGACCGCTTAAGCTCTCGAACACGCCGCTCACCGCGACGTCTTCAACCTCGTAAGCAACCGGCGGCGCGCCCAAGAGGCTGTCCCAGACGACAATCCGCGGCTCGAAGGTCAACTCGCGATGGAACGCGCACTTGACCAGGCGGTTCAATCGGTCTGGCGGCTCGAGCAAGTCCTCGGCCAGGGCGGCGCAGTGCCAAAGCGTGACCGGACCGTGGATGAAAAGCAGGCTGTCGGGCGTGAGCGGCGTCAGCGCGCGCGCGGTGCGGTAGCCGCGGTCGCCGTGCACATCGGCAAAGCCGGGAGACTCGCTGCCGAGAGGCGGCCAGTTCTGCAGCGCCAGCGCGCGCGCCAGCAATTGCCGCCAGTATGTGAGCAGCGCGTTGAGCTTCAGGCGCGCCTCCATCACATCGATGAAGGCGTCAGACGTCCCCTCCCCGGAAGCCTGCAACTGCCGGCCGCGCAACTCGCCCATCAGAGCCTCGCGGCGATCGCGCAGTTCGACCAACAAGCGGTCGATGTCGTGCGCCTGCAGCGCTTCGGGCTCCGGCCATGGCGCCGCCGACCGTTCGGCCTCAAGCCGTTGTGCGGCCGGCGTCATGCCGGTTCGGTTTGATCCCCGCCTACCTTTTGAACTTGGGCCAGCGCGCGGCGCAGATTGCCCTGGTAGTTGTAGTGGCACAGATCGTCGCTCTTCTCGAAGCTGCCATTGGCGTAATAGGCCCCCATCCGGCAGCCGCCGGCGCACCGCGAAACGAAAGAGCACGAGCTGCAGCCGCTAATCTCGGTCGACTTACGGCGGATGCCTCTGATCCGTGCCTCCTCGAAAATATCCTCAAACGAGCGCTCGAAGATGTTTCCCAGGCGCAGCTCGGCGGTCTTGGCCAAATGACAGGGGAAAACATCGCCGTTCCAGTCGATATCGAGCAGCGACCAGCCGATCCCGCACAGTCCCTTGGCATTGTGATCGTCGGCCGAACATTTGCCGTAGCGAAGATAGCGGGTCTTGAGCTCACGCACCCGCTCCTTGCCGTAGCGGTCCTCCAGCCCGGCATCGAGATCGCGCGCGATCCGCATCAGGTCGCGTTCGGTCAATTCCAGCTTGCGCAACCGAAAGCTGGCCGCGCTCGGCTTCATCTTTTCATTCTCTTTGGGGAATGAGCGCAAATTATTCGGCTTGATGTAACCGCCGTTGGCGACGGCGAATTCCGCCATCTCGGCAATCTCGTGCAGGTTCTCGCTGTGCAGCGTCGGCGCCAGCACGAAAGGTAATTTCGCCTTGATGGCATGGTCGATGCCGACGCGGATTTTGGCGAGAGCGCCGGCGCCCCGCGAAATGGCCGAGGTCTTTTCGGTCATGCCGTCGAGACTGATCTGCACCACGTCCAATCGCGGCATCCGCGACAGCCGTTCCGCCATCGCCGCATCGATATACATGCCGTTGGTCAGGATCGTCAGCCGCAGTCCCGCGGCGTCGACCACATCGAGAATTTCGCCGATGTCAGGATGCATCAGCGGCTCGCCGCCGGTCAGGATCATGTAGCAGCTGGGATTGATAGCGGCGATCCGGCCGATCAGGTCGCGGACGCGCTCGACCGGCATGTGCCGCCCGCGCCGGTTGGACAAACCCTGATAGCAATAAGGACAGGCCAGATTGCATTCGCGCGTGATCGTCACATAAGCCGAGATGAGCGGCGGCCCTTCGGCGTCCGGATAAGCCGTTCGCGTCCAGCCGTCATTGACGATCCGGGTA
>DATAWA010000086.1:0-18372 GCA_036267435.1 Xanthobacteraceae bacterium
GAGGCGGTCGCGCTGATCTCCGATTTCATTCTGGAAGGCGCGCGCGATGGACGCACAGTAGCGGAACTGATGGAGCAAGGCTGTCATGTGCTCACCCGCGCCCAGGTGATGGACGGCATCGCCGAGATGATCCACGATATCCAGGTCGAGGCGACCTTTCCGGATGGCACCAAGCTGGTGACCGTCCACGAGCCGATCAGATGAACTTAAACTGTCATTCCGGGGCGCCTGCGCAGCGGCGAGCCTGGAATCCCTATGCCCTGCGCTGGGGCTATGGATTCCGGACCCGGCGCCTCGCGCCGTTCCGGAATGACGAGTATGAGAGGTCCGATGATCCCCGGTGAACTGTTCATTTGCGAGGGCGACATCGCACTCAACCAGGGTCGCGAAACCGTGGCGCTGATCGTTGCCAATACCGGCGACCGCCCGATCCAGGTCGGCTCGCATTATCATTTCTTCGAAACCAATCCGGCGCTGAAATTCGATCGCAAAAAAACGCGCGGTATGCGGCTCGACATCGCCGCGGGCACGGCCGTGCGTTTCGAGCCCGGGCAAACGCGCAACGTCACCCTTGTCGCAGTTGCCGGCAAGCGGACGGTTTACGGCTTCCGCCAAGACGTCATGGGAAAGCTTTAGGGGAGCGCTGCTCATGCCGGCGAAAATCCAGCGTTCCATCTACGCCGACATGTTCGGCCCAACGACCGGCGACCGCGTTCGCCTGGCCGATACCGATCTCATCATCGAGGTCGAGCGGGATTTTACGGTTTACGGCGAGGAAGTGAAATTCGGCGGCGGCAAGGTGATCCGCGACGGCATGGGGCAATCGCAGGTTACCAATCGTGCCGGGGCGGTCGACACCGTCATCACCAATGCGCTCATTGTCGACCATTGGGGAATCGTGAAGGCCGACGTCGGCTTAAAGGGCGGTAATATTTTCGCCATCGGCAAAGCGGGCAATCCCGATATCCAGCCGAAAGTCGACATCATTATCGGCCCAGGCACCGAGGTGATTGCCGGCGAAGGCAAAATCCTGACCGCCGGGGGCTTCGACACGCATATCCATTTCATCTGCCCGCAGCAGATCGATGAAGCCCTGATGTCGGGGGTGACCTCGATGCTCGGCGGCGGCACCGGGCCGGCGCACGGCACGTTTGCGACCACCTGCACGCCGGGACCGTTTCACATTGCCCGTATGATCCAGGCGGCCGATGACTTTCCCGTCAATCTCGGTTTTGCCGGCAAAGGCAATGCCTCGCGTCCCGCGGCGCTTGAGGAAATGATCAAGGCCGGCGCCTGTGCGCTGAAACTGCACGAAGACTGGGGCACGACGCCGGCTGCGATCGACTGCTGCTTGTCGGTTGCCGACGACTACGACATCCAGGTGATGATTCACACCGACACGCTCAACGAGTCGGGTTTTGTCGAGGACACCATCAAGGCGTTCAAGGGCCGCACCATCCACGCCTTCCACACCGAAGGCGCCGGCGGCGGCCACGCGCCGGACATCATCAAGGTGGCGGGCCTGAAAAACGTCTTGCCGTCGTCGACCAATCCGACACGGCCGTACACCAAGAACACCATCGACGAGCATCTCGATATGCTGATGGTGTGCCATCATCTCGATCCGTCGATTGCCGAAGATCTTGCTTTCGCCGAGAGCCGCATCCGCAAGGAGACGATCGCCGCCGAGGATATTTTGCACGACATCGGGGCGCTCTCGATGATGTCCTCGGATTCGCAAGCCATGGGCCGGCTGGGCGAAGTCATCATTCGCACCTGGCAGACGGCCGACAAGATGAAAAAGCAGCGCGGGCGCCTGCCGCAGGAGAAAGGCGACAACGACAATGCGCGGGTCAAGCGTTACATCGCCAAATACACCATCAATCCGGCGATCGCCCACGGCGTGTCGAAGCTGATCGGCTCGGTCGAAAAGGGCAAGCTCGCCGATCTCGTGCTGTGGTCGCCGGCCTTCTTCGGAGTCAAGCCGGATTGCATCATCAAGGGCGGTTCGATCGTCGCCGCGCCGATGGGCGATCCCAATGCTTCGATTCCGACGCCGCAGCCGGTGCATTATCGGCCGATGTTCGGCGCCTTCGGCGGCGCCCGCACCGCATCGTCCGTGGTCTTTACATCCAAGGCGGCGGCAAAATCGCGCCTTGGCGACAAGCTCGGTATCGCCAAGAAGCTTGTTGCGGTGGAGAATACCCGCGGCAAAATTTCGAAGAAGAGCATGATCCACAACGACGCCACGCCGGAGATCGAGGTCGATCCCGAGACCTACGAAGTCCGCGCCGACGGCGAGTTGCTCACCTGCGCTCCTGCAGAGGTTCTGCCGATGGCGCAGCGTTATTTTCTGTTCTAAGGCAAAAGCCGGGCTTCGTGACCATGCGCGCTATCGCCATCAGACCGGCCGCCACTTGGGCGGGCGAGGCGGCCGACCGCGTCGTTCTCGATTACGACGACAGGCACCGCCGGCGCATTGCCATGACCGGCAATACCGGCATGACCTTTCTGCTCGATCTGCCGGCGCCGGCCGAGCTGCGGGGCGGCGATGCGCTGCTCCTTGAAGACGGCCGTTTGATCGAGATTGTCGCCGCGCCGGAGCCGCTCCTGGAAATCGTCTGCGCCGATCCGCGGCAGCTCGCGCGCATGGCCTGGCATCTGGGCAATCGCCATCTGCCGACCCAGATCATGACCGGTTCTTTGCGGGTCCGCCGCGATCATGTTGTCGCCGATCTTGCCGTGCGGCTTGGGGCGGAAATAATCGAGATCGAGGCGCCTTTCGATCCCGAGGGCGGCGCCTATCGCATGGCGCAGTCGAACGCGAATGCCGGCGCTTACGAGCATCGTCATGAATGATGTTGTGACGCGTGATGGGCGCCCGCGCTCGGCTGCGCGCAAACGCACAACAGGCGCGGAGATTGCGGCGGCGGACGCACCGGATTGCCGCTCAAAGCGAGAAAAACGGCAGGCCGCGCACGATCCCGGTTCCGGCGGATTGTTCCGCCTCATGACATGGCTGTCGCCGGCCTATCCCGTCGGCGCGTTTGCATATTCGAGCGGAATAGAATGGGCGGTGGAGGCCGGTGACATTGCCGATGCCGCGACCTTGCGCTGCTGGATCGAAGCGATGCTGGTCGTGGGATCGGGCGTGAACGATGGAATTTTCTTTACCCACGCCTACCGGGCGGTGAATGGCGGCGACGACCGGGCGTTTATCGAGGCGGCTGAACTGGCGGCGTCATTCGTGCCGACGCGCGAGCGGTTCCAGGAAACGACCGCGTTGGGCAGGGCATTTCTTGAGGTGACCCAAGCGGCGTGGCCGTGTGCCGCCCTGCTCAAGCTCCGGGAAGTTTGGCAGGGGCCGGCCGCCTATCCCATCGCCGTTGCTGCAGCTTGCGCTGGGCATGCCATCGCTCTTCAACCGGCGCTGCACGGATTTCTGACTGCTTTGTCGTCGAACTGGATTTCCGCGGCGATGCGCCTGGTTCCGCTCGGCCACACCGAGAGCCAGTGTGTCTTGCGGTCGCTCGAGCCGACGATTTCGCAAACGATGCGGCGGGCGCTCGGCGCGAGCCTCGACGATCTCGGGAGCGCCACTTTTCGCGCCGACATTGCGAGTGCCCGGCACGAAACGCAATATACGCGTCTGTTTCGCAGCTGAGGATGGCGATGTCCAACCACAATGGCCCATTACGTGTCGGGATCGGCGGCCCGGTCGGTTCCGGCAAGACCGCGCTGATGGACGCACTCTGCAAGACGATGCGGGATTCCTACGACATCGCCGCGATTACCAATGACATTTACACCAAATGGGACGCCGAGTTTCTGGTCCGGTCGGGATCGCTCGATGCGCAACGCATCGTCGGCGTCGAAACCGGCGGCTGCCCGCACACCGCGATCCGCGAGGACGCTTCGATGAATCTGGCTGCGGTGGCCGACATGCAGGCGAAGTTCCCGCAGCTCGATCTGGTTTTGATCGAATCGGGCGGCGATAATCTTGCCGCGACCTTTTCGCCGGAATTGGCTGACTTGACGATTTATGTGATCGACGTCGCCGGAGGAGACAAAATTCCGTCCAAGGGCGGGCCGGGGATTACCCGTTCGGATCTCCTGGTGATCAACAAAGTCGACCTTGCGCCCCACGTCGGGGCATCGCTGCCGAAAATGGCAACGGATGCGAAGAAAATGCGCGGGGCGCGGCCATTTGTCATGACCAATCTTCGCTGCGGGGAGGGCGTCGATACCATCGTGCGGTTTATCGAAACGAAGGGCGGCCTCTCCGACGCCTGAGATGGCGCGCGCGTCGTCGTTCGAGCCGCAATCGCCGATTCGCCAGACTATCGTCCGCTCGGCGTGCGCACCCCGATCCAGGAGTCGCGCACCTGCTGATAGTGCACCATTGGATCGTAGATCGATACCGGCAGCTTCAATTCCTCCGCCGAAAGCCGGCCTACCGCCGCGAGAAGGCTGTAGGAGGCGACGACCCGATCGTGCTGGGCGACGATCAGGCTTTGGCGGGCATTGACCAAAACCTGCTCGGCGTTGAGGACATCCTGCGTCGTGCGTTGGCCGGCAAGGGCCTCGTTGCGTACGCCGGTGAGTGCTCTCTCGGCGGCATCATTTTGCCGCTCGGCGGCTTCGACCTGGGCTTTCGCCGCCTGTAACTGGCCCCAGGCCTCCACGACGTCGGCACGCGTTTGATCGCGGACTTGATCGACGTTCAGGCGCTTCTGGTCGACAGCTTCCTTGTTCGACCGGATATTCGAATACTCGGCGCCGCCCTGGTACAGCGGAACGGAGAGGTCGAGCGCCACGGTATTGGTGAACGATCGTGGCGTCGTAATGGTCGGAAAAATCTGCTGCTGGATGTTGTACTGGCCCGTCAGCGTCGGCCACAGCGCGCCTTCCGCAATCTTGACTTGCAATTGCGCGACGTCGACGCCGTACAGCGCCCCGAGCACATTGGGATTTTGCGCGATGCCGACCGTGACCGCGGCGTTCAGCGTCGACGGAGCAAGTTTGTCGACCGGCGAAGCGGGAGAAAGGTTTGCCGGTTCATCGCCGATAATACGCCGATAATTGGCGCGCGTGGTCATCAGCGTCGACTCGGCGGCATGCAAAGTGGCTTCGGCCGCCGCCAATTGCGCCTCGGACTGCGCAACGTCGGTCGAGGTGACCTGGCCGGCCGTAAATCTGTTGCGGGTGTCTTCGAGCGTTCGCTCGAGGACGCGGACGTTGTTCTGCTGGACCTCGAGATTGGCGCTGTCGCGCGACACGTCCATATAAATCGTCGCAGCCGCCAGCAGCACGGATTGTTCCATGACACGCAGCGTCTCGCGTGCCGCAGTCACCTGGCTTTCGGCGGCCCGAACCTTATTGCCGGTCTGCCCGCCATTAAAGAGGGTTTGCGTGGCGGTCGCGCCGACCGAGTAGGGCGTGGTCAGTCCCTTGTCCGAGAAGGCCGCTCCAGCCGGAACGAGGCCGGGTGTCGGCGGGATGATTTCGTGGATATCGCTGTATTGCCGGCTGACAGAGGCGTTGGCGGTGACCGTCGGGCGATATCCCGACAGTGCCTGCGGGACGCTTTCATCGGTCTGGCGGACGATTGCCCGCTGGGCATTAAGCTGGGGGTTGTTCTCGTAAGCTCTCGCGAGCGCCGTCTCGATCGTTTCGGCGGCGGCGCCATGTGCCGATACGGCAATCAGCGCCAGGGCTAGCGTAATGACCGCTGCGGACGCACCACCGTTCCATCGCAACGGCGATCTCTGCCGCATTGCTGGAGCCATAATCACACTCGCCACATTCGGCCCCACTTCGACCAGCGGCGACCTTAACGTGAGGGCCTTTGGCTTACAAGATTACCGGAGTGCGCGGCTGCGCGGCCTTCGCGCGTCTTGCCAGAAGGCGCAATTCACGTATTCCGAACAGCACCGTGGCGAGCAAAAGTGGCAGAAAGAAATCGAGCACACGGAACGTCAGTAATGTCGCGACCAGGTCTTCGCGCGGAAATCGCGGCAGGCCGACGAGGACGGCCGCCTCGACCACTCCGAGGCTGCCGGGCGTGTGGCTCGCCGCGCCAAGCAGCGTGGCAAGCACGAAGACGACGACGACGGTTGCAAACCCGATGCCGGGACTACTCGGCAACAGCAGGAAGATCGACAGCGAAGCCAAGCAGCGGTCGAGCGAGCCGATGCCGGTTTGCAGGAATGTGCGCTGCAGGTTCGGCAGGGTAATTCGCCAATTCGCCCGGCCGACGACGCGCGGCTTCGGAATGAGCCAAACCAGATAGCAGCCGATTGCAAAAAGACCGGCAACGCCGATGAGCCTGTTGATCGACGCCGGCAGTTGATCGAATGCCCCGAGTGCGTCGGGCCGATAGGCGACGGCGCCGCCGAGCACGAATATGTTGCCCAGCCAAAAGGTCAGTCCGGTGACGAAAGCGATTTTGGCGATATCGACGACGTTGAGATTCCAGAAAGAGTAGACCCGAAAGCGCACCAAGCCGCAGGTCACCGTCGCGGCGCCAAGCGAGTGGCCGATCGTATAACTGGTGAAACTCGCAAAGGCGACGACGCGCAGCGGAATTTTGCGTTTGCCGATGGCGGCGAGCGCGAACAGATCGTAACAGATCAGATTGGCGTAGCCGGCAACGACAAGAGCCGCCGAAAGCAGGATGTGAGGAACGGGCTGCGCCTTCATGGCAGCAACAACCTTGGCGGCGTCGATGCCATGCAGCAGGTGATAAAGCGTGGCGCCGGCAATGCCGACGGCCGCGAGGCTGACCGCAAAACTTACTTTGTTCCGGCCGAAACCGCGAATGGTCGTCGCCCAGATCGAAGGAAGTGTTGCTGCCAGTGCCAAAAAAACTCCCGCCGCGAATCGCCGGGGCAAATTCTCATTCCTTTGTTACAGCAATGTTACGCGCGCGGGTTCCAGATCGCGGCTCTTCTGTGACCGTCACACGAATGAGATAAGAAATCGCAATTGTTGCTGGATGCGATTCGACAACACGATTGCCGTGCAAAGCGGAGCGAAAGCTCAATGAAAGTTTTGGTCGCAACGGATGCCTGGCGTCCACAGGTCAACGGTGTGGTGCGAACTTTAGGCTCACTGGCGCGTGCGGCCGCGCAACTCGGCACCGAGATCGAGTTTCTGTCCCCGGAGGGGTTCTGGACATTTCCGGTTCCGACCTATCCAGGCCTTCGGCTCGCACTGCCGCGGCGCAAGCGCATTGCCGAGCGCATTGAAGCGGCAAGAGCGGATGCCATTCATATTGCCACGGAAGGACCGATCGGCCTTGCCGTGCGGGCCTATTGCATCAGACAGGGCCGACCGTTCACCACAAGCTATACGACGCGATTTCCCGAATATATCTCGGCGCGGTCGCCGATCCCCCAGGAATGGATCTACAACGCGCTGCGGCGGTTCCACGGCGCGGCCGGCGTCACTATGGTGGCAACACCATCGTTGATGACTGAGCTCTCGGGGCGCGGGTTCGCCAATCTCGGTATGTGGACCCGCGGTGTCGACGTCGAATTGTTCCGTCCCGATCGCGCCATCGATCTCGATTTTCCACGGCCGATTTTCATGACCGTCGGCCGGGTGGCGGTCGAAAAAAATCTGCCGGCCTTCCTGTCGCTCAATTTGCCGGGGACCAAGGTCATCATCGGCGCCGGACCGCAGGAAGGGGAGCTTAAACGCCGGTTTCCTGCCGCGAAATTTCTCGGCCAGTTGGATAATGGCATTCTGGCCGCGCACCTCGCCGCCGCCGACGTGTTCGTTTTTCCGAGCCGTACCGACACCTTCGGTGTAGTGCAGCTTGAGGCGCTCGCCAGCGGCGTTCCCATCGCCGCCTATCCGGTCACCGGGCCAAAAGACGTGATCGGCGATAATCCAATTGGCGTGCTGAACGAAGACCTGCGCACAGCCTGCATGCAGGCGCTGTGGATTTCCCGCGAATCATGCCGCGAATTTGCCCTGCGCTATTCCTGGGAAAACAGCGCGCGGCAGTTCATCGCCCATGCCCGCAAAGTCGCGCTGGTCACCTGTGACTCCGAGATGGGGAGTTCGATGCCCGAAGCCGAGCCTCACGCCGCTGCGCAATCATTGATACCGAGTTGCAACATGAAGGTCACCCATGAGCACTCAATCTGAGACGGATTTGGACAATCAAACGGTCACCAAAGCCTATGCCCGGTGGGCGCCGGTTTACGATCTGGTATTTGGCGCGGTGTTCGAGCGCGGCCGGCAGGCGGCAATCGCCGCGGCCGAGCGCGTTGGCGGCCGCATTCTGGAAGTCGGCGTCGGCACCGGAATTTCGCTGCCGCATTACTCCAAAGACTGCCGGCTGTGCGGTGTCGACATTTCCGCGCCAATGCTGCGCAAGGCCGAGGAGCGCGTTGCCGAGTTCGAGCTAAGTAATGTTGAAGGATTGTGGGTGATGGATGCCGAACATCTGTCCTTTCCCGACAATTCGTTCGATGTCGTAGTGGCGCAATATGTGATCACCACGGCGCCGAACCCGGAAGCGACCCTCGATGAATTTGCCCGCGTGCTCAAGCCGGGCGGGGAAATCGTGCTCGTCAGCCGCGTTGGCGCCGAGACGGGCTTGCGGCGCTCGCTGGAACATTGGTTTCAGCCGGCGGCACGCAAGCTCGGCTGGCGCACTGAGTTTTCTTTCGAACGCTATACGCGTTGGGCCGGGCAGACGGCCGGCATGAGATTGATCGAGCGCCGCGCCATGCCGCCGTTCGGGCATTTTTGCCTGATCCGGTTCGGCAAAGAGGGCGGCACCGAACGCGTCGACGACGCTGAGCCGATTCGGGCCGCCGGCTGACAAGCTGTCTCCGTCATCACATGCTCTCGTTGGCGGTCACGCGGCCGTCATAGGCGGTTCCCCGTCACAGCAGCCAGCGCTTTTTTGTCACAAGGGGTTCACCGAATCGCCATACCCAGGCCGGACGGCTGCAGATGGGGACAGGACAAGCACATGGAAAACTTTCGCGAGGCCTTGCGGACTCAGCGCTGGGACGATCATCGCTACTATCACCACAGCCGGATAAACCAGTCGCTGCACTTCGTCAGTGCGCTGAGCTTTCTGTTCGCCTATGTGATGATTTTCAAGGATCCGGCGGTCTCGGCGCTGGCCGGGTGGCTGGTGGCGATGACGACTCGGCAGACCGGGCACTTCTTTTTCGAACCGAAAGATTACGACGTCGTCAACGACGCCACTCATGAATACAAGGAAGAAATCAAGGTCGGCTACAATCTGCGCCGCAAGGTCGTGCTTCTCAGCATCTGGGCGCTGTCGCCGATTGCGCTCTACTTCAGCCCAAGCCTTTTCGGTTTGTTCGTCCCGGCGGCCGGCACGAGAGAATTCATCGATCACGTCGCGATGATCTGGCTGGCTCTGGGTATCGGCGGCGTGTTGTTCCGCACCGTTCAGTTGTTCATTATCAGGGACATCCAGACCGGGCTGGTTTGGGCGACCAAAATCCTCACCGACCCGTTTCACGACATTAAGATCTATCACAAGGCGCCACTTGCCTTACTGCGCGGCGAGTTCATCGATCCCGAGATCGGTCTGCATCATTGGTACGACGAGGAAGAGACTGAAGAGCTGCCGGAACTGCCGCGCACGAGCTAAGTTTCAAATTCAGCTTGGCGCGAAAAGACCGATGCTGCTAACGCTGGCGATTGGGGAGCAGTCGGCGCATCACCATTTCTTTCAAGACAGCCCGCTTGATCGTCTTATTGGTGATCGCCGGATTGTTCCACCACCAGCCGTCGGCTTGCATTGCCTTGGCCGCTGCAACAAATCGTTCAGCGACCGCGGCGAAATCCGCTTCGATGTAATTGAGGCTGAAAGCCAAACGCCCGGTACCGGTCCAGGTCAACAGCAGCCCTTCGGCGCGCAAATAATATTGCAGCATCCAGTTATAGCGCGACGGCTGCGTGTAGCAGACGGTCCAGATCGACGATATGTTTGCAACCTCGACCGGCAGCCGCTCGGCGGCAAGCCGCTGATTGAGCGCCCGCGCCCGCTCGCCCCAAATGTCGTCCAAGTCGCGGTACAACGCGGCCGCCTCAGGCGTCTGCAGGTAGCGCAGGAACTCGTTCATGGCCGCCATCACGTAAGGATGCGAGTTGAACGTTCCGCGCGCAAAGCAAATATCGCCCGGGCGATCGTCGCGGAAGCGCTTCATCAGACGGCTCTTGCCGCAGACGACCCCGATGGGCAGTCCGCCGCCGAGCGTCTTGCCGTAGGTGACGAGATCGGCACCGACGCCGAAATATTCCTGTGCGCCGCCCGGGGCGAGCCGGAAACCGACAAAGACTTCATCGAAGATCAAAACGATGTTGCGCTCGGTGCAAACCGCGCGCAGGCGCTTGAGCCATTCGGTGTAGGCTTCGTGGTCGAAATGCGCGGCCCGCGAGCTGTCGATCAGCGCCGAATCGGTCGCGTCGGATGCGTTGACGTGCAGCGACTGCAGCGGATTGACGAGGACGCAGGCGATATTGCGCCGCCTGCGCAGGACGCGCAGCGTTTCCTCGGACATTTCGGGGAGCGTGTAGGTCTCATGCGCCGGCACCGGGTTGCCGATGCCGGGCTGCACGTCGCCCCACCAGCCGTGATAGGCGCCGCAGAACCGCACCAGATGCGATCGTCTGGTGTGGTAGCGGGCGAGCCGCACCGCTTGCATGACGGCCTCGGTGCCGGACATGTGGAAGGAGACCTCATCGAGACCGGAAATCTCCCTCAGGAGTTTGGTGTTCTCGATGATCACGGGATGATACGGACCGAGCACCGGGCCGAGGTCGCGCACGCGCGCAATGCCGCGGTCGATTGCCGCCTTGTAGAAATCGCAGCCCAGCACGTTGATGCCATACGATCCGCTCAGGTCGTAGAACCGGTTGCCGTCGAGGTCGGTCAGCGTCACACCGCTCGACGATTGGATGAGGGCCGTGGACGGAAGGTCGGCGGCGATTTTTCGGCGGTATTGGAACGGCACCCGATAGGTGTCGGTGAACTTCAAATCCGAGATCGCTTCGCTTGCCTCCGCGGTGCGCCTGATGGTTTCGGCAAAGCGCGTCTTATAAAGCGTGGAAAGCCGCTCGAAGCCGGCGCGGCGGCGAGCGGCGACGTCCGCCGGCGCTCCATCGGAGCAGAAAAAACGCTCATCGCCGTAATCGTAGAACGGCACAAAGCCAGCAAGCCGGCGTGCCAAGCGCGAATGCCCGGCGAGCGATTTGTGCTTGGCTTGCGACAGTTCGAGCCGCTTCTTCAAGGTGGCGACCGAAGTCGCAACCGCAGCGGCGCCAAGGCCGTAAAAGGCGAGACTCAGCGAGCCCATCGAATCGCGGTGTAGCGCGGAGATTTAACAGTCCCATGACGATAAGGACTCAAATCCTTCGAATCCTCGAACAGGAAGATATCAATTTCCTCCTCACCAACCGCATTCCGCGTCGGCTGGCGACTCAATTCGTCGGTTGGTTCAGCCAAATTGAGCTGCCGATCGTTCGCGACTTGTCGATTGGGATTTGGCGGTTGTTCTCCGACCTCGATCTAACCGAGGCGAAAAAGCGCAAATTCCGCAGCCTGCACGACTGCTTCATTCGCGAACTCAGAGCAGGCGTTCGCCCGATCGATGGCGCCCCCGATATTGTGATCAGTCCATGCGATGCCATTATCGGCGCCTGCGGGACGATCGCCGGAACCGAGCCCTATCAAGCCAAGGGGTTTCCCTACACGCTGCAGGATTTGCTGTGCGATCCCTCCCTGGTCGATGCGCATCGCGACGGCCGCTATGTGACCCTGCGGCTGACATCGAGCATGTACCACCGCTTCCATGCGCCGTATGACGGCCGGCTCGATCGCGTGATCTATGTCTCCGGCGATACCTGGAACGTCAATCCGATCGCCTTGAAACGAATCGAGCGGCTGTTCTGCAAAAACGAACGGGCGGTGCTGCCGCTGACGGTTGCCGCCGGCGGCCAGACCGTCACACTGGTTGCCGTCGCCGCCATTCTTGTCGCAAGCATCCGCCTCCATTGTCTCGCCCAAACATTGAATGGCGATTATCGCGGCCAAAGCGTGATTGCCTGCAATAGCGAGTTTCACAAGGGCGACGAACTCGGCTGGTTCGAGCATGGTTCGACCATCATCGTGTTCGCTCCCGACGGCTTCACGCTCTGCGACAACATCGGCGAGGGCGCCACGATCCGGATGGGGGAGCCGCTGCTGCGCTTGGCATGAACTCAGGCGTTCTTGAGCTCTGCCGCCTTGGCATCGTCGAGCTCCTTGGCTCGCTGGCATGCCGGCCGGCTGCTGACACGTTGCCAATATCGCTCGAAGGCAGGGCGCTTCTCGATGGTTCCAAACATCATGCCGAAGCCGAGCTGCGAGCCGACCACGAGATCGGCCGCGGTGAACGTGTCGCCGGCCAGATAGTCGGTGCCCGACAGCGCGGCATCGAGCGCGCTCATGACTTGGGTAATATTGCCGTAGCCCATCATCCGCTCGTGGTCCGGCGGCACGACGAAACCCAGGGCCTTGTTGCTGACGGCATACTCGACCGGCCCGGCCGTGAAAAACAGCCAGCGGTAATAAGGCGCGCGCAGCTTATGTCCGGGCGGCGGCGCCAAGCGGGCGGCAGGGAATGCGTCGGCCAGATAAGCGCAGATAGCCGCCGTTTCGGTTACCACCGCATCGCCATGGCGCAGCGCCGGCACCTTGCCCATCGGATTGATCGCAAGATAGGACGGCGATTTCATGCTTGAGGCGTAGTCGAGTATTTCGACCTTGTAAGGCTGGCCGATCTCCTCGAGCATCCAGCGGGCGATACGTCCGCGCGATTGTGGATTGGTATAGAGAATAAGGTCATCGGCCATCGTTAATTTCCCTGACATATGGAGAGCTGCGCGAGCTTGCGTCCAATATCCCGCCGAGGCGTCGCCGGCAATCGGAGCGGGATCAATCGCCCGTGAGCGCGCGATACTTTTCATCCTTGGAACACGGATCAGTCGGGGCCCCGCAGCCGATAGCCTACGCCGGTCTCGGTAAGGACGTATTGCGGCCGCTCGGGATCGGCTTCGATTTTTTGCCGCAACTGCCGGACATAGACCCGCAAATACTGAGCGTCGGTGAGATCGTCCCACAATTCGCCAAGCAAAAATTTGTGAGTCAGCACCTTGCCGGCATGCTGAACCAGGACGCGCAGCAGGTCGTACTCCTTGGGTGAGAGTTTGACGTCCTTGTCGCCGGCCTTGACGATCCGGCGGACCAGATCGACGGAAAGATCGCCGACACGGAAGACCGGCCGCTCGCCCTGGGTTTGCAGTTGATGACGCAGCGCTGCACGCATCCGCGCCAGCAACTCGTCCATCCCGAACGGCTTCGTCACGTAATCGTCGGCGCCATAATCGAGCGCTTGTACCTTGCCTGCCTCATCGCCGCGGCTTGAGAGGACGACAATGGGAACGTTTTCATTGCGGGCGCGGATGGTGCGCAAGAGCTCATGACCCTGCATGTCCGGCAGGCCCAGATCGAGAATAATGAGGTCGGGAGCCTCCTTAAGCAATTCGAGAGCGGCTTTGCCGTTGGGCGCCTCGAGCGTTTGGTAGCCTTGCGTGGCAAGGCCCATGCGCAAGAGCTTGCGGATCGGCGGCTCGTCGTCGACCACCAGCACGCGAAGCGGAGCGGCGCTCATGCGGCCGCGTCCAAGCGGCGGCCTTCGCGCGGAACCGGAAGCCTGACGGTGAACATCGCACCGGAACGATCGGGGCGGTTGGCGGCGACGATGGAGCCATGCATGGCCTCGACGAAACCGCGCGAGATGGCAAGACCAAGGCCGGTGCCGGCGCGGACCCGATCCCCCTTCTGGGCACGGTAGAACTTGTCGAAGATATGCTCGAGATCGGACGAAGGAATGCCGCCGCCTTCATCCAGCACTCGCAAACTGACAGAGCCGCCGTCGCGCCAGCCCACAAGGCGAATGGTGGTTTCGGGCGGAGCGTATTTTGCGGCGTTATCGAGCAGATTGAACAGCACCTGCTCGAACAGCACTGCGTCGAGCTCCAGCATCGGCAAATCCGGTGCCAGCTCAAGTTCGATATGATGCCGCGACAGAATGCGGCTTGCCCGGCGCAGTGCGCTGCCGACGATCTCGGCGAGATCGTGCAAAGCGACATTTGGCCTAATGGCGCCGGCTTCGAGCTTGGTCATATCGAGCAGATTGGCGATGAACCGGTTGAGCCTCTCGGATTCGTCGATAATGGTGCCAAGAAGTTCGGCCTTTTCACCGGCCGACAGCTTCTCGGCGAGATCACGCAGCGTGCCGGCGGAGCCGAGCACGGTGGCTAGCGGCGTCTTGAGGTCATGGGAGATTGAGGTGAGGAGAGCCGAGCGCAGACGTTCCGTCTCGGCGGCCCGCTCGACGCGATCCATCTCCTCGACCAGCCGGACGCGTTCGATGGCCAGCGCCCCTTGATCGCCCAGGGCATCGAGCAAACGCCGTTGATCGGGTGTCAGCAGCGGACCCGGCTTGTCGCTGTCGATGCCCATGACGCCGATAGCGCCGCGCCCGGTGTGCATCGGCAGGAACAGGCGCTTGGCGCCAGGCAATGTATCGGAGCCGCGGCCGGCGACCCGGTTGTTTGCCCAGGCCCATCGCGCCGCGGCAATGTCGGCGTCGTCGAGAATGTCTTCGGGCGGGTAACCTGTCTTCACTGCAATCGAGCTGCCTTCCGGCAACAGCAGGACGACCCGCACCTTCAACATCAGCGCCGTCTGATAAGCGGTCGCCCACAAGACATCGTCGAGCGTACCGGCGCCGGCGAGCTTGCGGCTGAATGCGTAAAGTGACTCCGTGGTGCGCGCCCGTTCCATGCTGGCGACGGCCTGGGTGCGTACCCGCGCCGCGACGCTAGAAACGATGACCGCGACCAGCGTGAAAAAGCCAAACGCAGTCACATTGTGCGAATCGGCAATGGTAAAAGTATAAATCGGTGGCAGGAAAAAGAAATTATAGGCAAGCGCCGAAACAAGGCTCGCGAACAGGGAAGGCCACAGCCCGAAGCGGACGGCAACGGCCACGACGGAAGTGAGAAACACAAGATCGCTATTGGTCGGACCGATGGCGGCGCCAATCAACTCGGCAATGCCGAGCGCCGCAGCGACGGCAATCAAAGCCGCGCCATAAGGGCGCAGATCATATCCGGGGTCTTGCTCGGCCGCGCGCGTCGACTTCTTCGGGATAGGCTGGCCGGCGACGGTATCGCCGGCGATAACGTGAATGCTGATATTACCCGAGCGGCGCACCAGCTCGCGAACCACCGAACCATGCACGATCTCGAACCAGCGGGTTCGGGCGGATTTGCCGATGATGATCTGCGTGACATTATTTGCCAGCGCATAGTTGATGACGTCGTCGGCGATGCGGCGGTCGCTTCCCGGCAGCGTGACGGCCTCGCCGCCCAGGGCCTCCGCCAGTCGCAACGTGTCAGCCATGCGGTCGCGCTCTTCTTCCGTGAGCTGCAGCGCCCGGCGGCCTTCGATGTAAAGCGCTACCCACGGTCCGTGCAGGCGGTCGGCCAGCCGTTTGGCATAACGTACCAGTCCCGCGGAGCGCGGATCTTCGCTGATGCAGACCAGGATGCGCTCGCCGGCCGCCCATGGACCTTGGATGGCATGCGCTTGCATCTCGGACAGCAGTTGCTCGTCGACGCGGTCCGCGGTGCGGCGCAATGCGAGCTCGCGCAGTGCGGTGAGGTTGACCGGCGAGAAGAAATGCTCGAGCGCGCGTTCGGCCTGCTTCGGGACGTAGACCTTGCCTTCCTTAAGGCGCTGAATGAGGTCCTCCGGCGTCAGGTCGACGAGCTCGACGGCATCGGCGCGGTCAAAAACGGAGTCCGGGACAGTCTCGCGCACGCGCACATGCGTAATCTGCGCGACGACGTCATTGAGGCTTTCGATATGCTGGATATTCACGGTAGTATAAACGTCGATGCCGCAGCGCATCAGCTCTTCGACGTCAAGATAACGCTTGGGATGACGGCTGCCCTCGACATTGGTATGGGCCAATTCGTCGACCAGCACGATCTGTGGCCGGCGCGCGATGATGGCATCGAGGTCCATCTCGGTAAGAGATTGGCCCTTATAGTCGATGCGCTTGCGCGGGATCATATCGAGCCCCGCCACCAGCGCCTCGGTCTCGCGGCGGCCGTGAGTTTCGACGACGCCGATGACGACGTCGTAGCCGTCTTTCCGCCGCGCCTGCGCCTGCTGCAGCATTTCGTAGGTCTTGCCGACGCCCGGGGCGGCGCCGACGAAAATCCGCAGCTTGCCGACGCGCCCCTCTTCGCGCCGCGCCGCCTCGAGAAGCGCTTCGGGAGAGGGCCTATTTTCCAGGTCGCGCCTTTGCTCCGCCATCGCCGGTGGGTCTCAAGCTGCAGGCGCCCTTGGCATTATCCCGCGGCCAGCCGATCGAGCGCAAGATTGAGCAACAAAACATTGACCCGCGGCTCGCCCAAAAGGCCGAGCCAGCGGCCTTCGGTGTTGTCGTCGACGAGCTTACGAAGGCGATCTTCCGGCAGATTGCGCGCCTTGGCAATACGGGGCAGCTGGAAAAGCGCGGCTTCCGGTGAGATCTCCGGATCAAGCCCGCTGGCCGAAGTCGTCACCAAGCCGGCCGGCACCGGCATCGACGGGTTCTCCTTTTTCAGCTTATCCATGTCCCCCTTGACGCGGTCGATGAGGGCCTTGTTGGAAGGCCCGAGGTTCGATCCGCCGGAATTGTCGGCATTGTATGGCGCAGCGATGGTCTTGGTGGGGTCCTTGGGATCCGGCGCGGTCGTCGCCGAAAGCCGGCCATGGAAATATTTGTCGCTGTCGAATTCCTGGCCGATCAGCGCGGAGCCGACAACAGTGCCGTTGCGCTCGATCATGCTGCCGTGAGCCTGATAGGGGAAAAGAACTTGGGCAATCCCGGTCATCGCCAGTGGATAGGCGAGGCCGGTGATCAGCGTAAGCGCGAGCAAAACGACGATCGCCGGACGGATTTCGCGCAACATGACAGTCCTCCTCAAACCAGGTGCAAGGCGTTGACCATGACGTCGATCGCCTTGATGCCGACGAACGGAATGATCACGCCGCCGGCACCGTAAATCCAAAGATTGCGGCGCAACAGCGCCGCGGCGCCGATCGGGCGATAGCGGACGCCTTTGAGCGATAACGGAATGAGCGCGATGATGATCAGCGCGTTGAAGATGATTGCGGATAAAATCGCGCTCTCCGGCGTTTGCAGCTTCATGATGTTCAGGGCCTGCAATTGCGGATAAAAGGCGACGAACATGGCCGGGATGATGGCGAAGTATTTTGCCACGTCATTGGCGATCGAGAAGGTCGTCAGCGCGCCACGGGTCATCAAGAGCTGCTTGCCGATCTCGACGATCTCAATCAGTTTGGTCGGATTGGAATCCAGATCGACCATGTTGCCGGCTTCACGCGCGGCCTGGGTACCGGTGTTCATCGCTACGCCGACATCCGCTTGTGCCAGCGCCGGCGCGTCGTTGGTGCCGTCGCCGCACATCGCGACCAGCTTGCCTTTGGCTTGCTCGTCGCGAATGAGCCGCAGCTTCTCCTCCGGCGTCGCTTGAGCGAGAAAGTCGTCAACGCCGGCTTCCGCGGCGATTGCGGCTGCCGTCATCGGGTTGTCGCCGGTGATCATGACGGTGCGAATGCCCATCCGGCGCAGCTCGGCAAAGCGCTCGCGGATGCCGCCTTTGACGATATCCTTGAGGTGAACGACGCCGAGCAGGCGTCCGTCTTTGGCGACCGCCAGCGGCGTGCCGCCGGCCTTGGCGATGGTATCGGCGATTGCGTTGATCTCGCGAACGGTCTCGCCGCTGACGCTCGGGCGTAGTGCCTGCATGGCGCCGCCGCCGACCGCCGTCGGCATTCCGTTGAGAAGTTTCAAGATGGCGTCCACGGCGCCTTTGCGGACCCAGGACGAGCCGATTTCGACCCCGCTCATCCGCGTCTGTGCGGAGAACGGAATGAAACTCGCCTGCAACTCTTGCAGGTCGCGGCCGCGAATGCCGTATTTCTCCTTGGCCAGCACGACGATTGATCGCCCCTCGGGGGTTTCGTCGGCGAGCGATGCAAGCTGGGCGGCATCCGCCAATTCCTGCTCGGTCACCCCGCGCACGGGCTTGAACTCGGTGGCCTGGCGATTGCCGAGCGTGATGGTGCCGGTCTTGTCGAGAAGCAGCGTATCGACGTCGCCCGCGGCCTCAACCGCGCGTCCGGACATCGCAAGCACATTGAAGCGCACCAACCGATCCATACCGGCAATACCGATCGCCGAAAGC
>DATAWA010000087.1:0-4273 GCA_036267435.1 Xanthobacteraceae bacterium
GCCGAAGCGGTGATGCTCGACATTGTCGTCGGCGCTCGTGCCGTCGGGCACCTCGTCGAGCGGCAGGTTGGGAATTTCGGCAAGCGCCTCGTTGAGCGCCTTGCTCGCGGCTTTCTCCGCGGCCTCGTGTTGCGGAATGGATTCTTTCAGCGCGACGACTTCCGCCATCAGCGCCTGCGCGACCTGCTCTTCGTTACTCTTCTTGGCCGCGCCGATGAGTTTGGAGGCCTCGTTGCGCCGGGCTTGCGCCGTCTCCAGTTCAAGAATTTTTTGCCGGCGCGTTTCGTCAAGCGCAATCAGCCGCCGCGCCTCGCCGGGGAAACCGCGCCGCGCCAAGGCGCGGTCGAACGCATCGGGATTATCGCGGATGAAACGGATGTCGTGCATGCCAGGTCCCGGAAGGAATCAGGATGACTTCTTAGCACGCCGAACGCGTCGCGCGCGGAAGCTACTCCGCGGCCTTGGCCGCCGCCGCGGCGCGTTCGGCCGCGACGCGCTTCTCGACCATGCGCACCGACCATATCGAGCCCTCGTACAGCGCCAGAAGCGGCAAAGCGAGCGATAGCTGGCTCAGCACGTCGGGCGGGGTCAGCACCGCGGCGATGACGAAGGCGATGACGATGAAATAGCGCCGCTTCGCCTTGAGCTGATCGGAGGTGATCAGCCCGACGCGGCCAAGCAGCGTCAGGATCACCGGCAGTTGAAAGGCGACGCCAAAGGCGAGCATCAGCTTCATCATCAGCGACAGGTAGTCCTCGACCTTCGGCAGCAGCTCGATGCTGGCTTCGTCGGGACCGCCGGCCTGCTGCATGGAGAGCGAAAACCGCGTCACCATCGGCCAGACCACGAAATAGACCACCATCGCGCCGAGCACGAAGAAGATCGGCGTCGCGATCAGATAGGGCCGAAAGGCTTGGCGCTCGTTGCGATAGAGGCCCGGCGCGACGAACATGTACATTTGCGTGGCGATCACCGGGAAGGCGATGAAGGCGCCGCCGAAGGCGGCGAGCTTCAATTGCACGACGAAATATTCAAGGAGGCCCGTGTAGATGAATTTGGAGTTCGCCGCGCCGGCGACCCAGATATAGGGCCAGGTCAGGATATTGTAGATGTGCCGGGCGAAGAAGAAGCAGACCACCATGGCGATGACGAACGCGGCGGCCGCCTTGATGAGCCGCGTGCGCAGCTCCATCAGGTGCTCCATCAAAGGCGCCTTGGTGGCCTCGATCTCCTTCTCTTCGTCTTCGCGGGTAAGATCGGCCATCAACTGCGCTCGGCGCTGACCGGCTCGGCGGCAGTGGCGGCAGGCTCCGGCGAGACGGTGGGCGCGGCGGGCTCCGGCGTCACAGCAGACTCCGGCGCTGCAGGGGCGACAGGCTCAGGCGCTGCGGGGATAGCAGGCTCCGGTGTTGCGGCAGCGGTATCGGGCGCAGTCTCAGCTTCCGGCAAGGCCGGCGCCGTCTCCGACATCAAAGCGACAGCAGCCTGCTTTGTGGGTTCCGGCGCCGGCTCGGCCGGCTTCTGCTCTGCGGGCGCGGCGAGCGAGCTCTGCAAATCCTTGCCAACGGATTCCAAGTCGCCGCGAACGTCCTTCAACGGATCGTAACTCTTGATGTCGCTTGCGATGTCGTCGACCTGTTTTTTCAGGTCGGCCATTTCGGCTTCGCGCATCGCTTCCTGAAACTGATTCTGGAAATCGGCGGCCATGCTGCGCATCTTGCGCGTATACTGGCCAAGGGTGCGCATCACGCCGGGCAGCTCTTTCGGCCCGATCACGATCAGCGCCACGACACCGATGAGCAGGAATTCGGTCCAGCTGATGTCGAACATAAAAGACTCTCCGGCCGCCGCCGGGCGGGCGCGATCGGCGCGAGAGCGCGCGAAGCGCTGGACTTGGTGGCCCTAGACCTGGCCTTAGACTTGGCTCTCCGAGCGCTGCTTGATGTCGGCCGGCGCCTGATGATCGATGGTCTTGACCGGCGCGTCGGATTTGGCCGCGGTCTCGGTGTCGTCGTCGGCCATCCCCTTCTTGAAGGCTTTGATGCCCTTGGCGACATCGCCCATCATATCCGAAATCTTGCCCCGGCCGCCGAAAACCAAAAGAAGTACGGCGCCGACGATCAGCCAGTGCCAGATGCTCAAAGAACCCATGAAAACCTCCGTCCGCCATACGCTTACGCTGGCGTGCCCGTCCGGGGCGAGATAGCGATTTTAGCCAGAAACTAGGCGTCGGAGCCGGTAAAAACAAGCGCGACAGCGATGCCGTCACGCCGCAGGGTGAACGCCTGTCGCTGCCCACATTCGCGGCATTATCGGCATTATCGAGGACACGGGCGATTCATTCCTCACCGCGGCGCGGATTATTCCCGCTTCGCTGCCCGGTTATTCCTCACTGCGCCCTTTCGGCGGCGCCAGACCGAGATCGAGATCTTCGGGTCCGAGCGGCTCTTCATCTTCGCGCAGCGTCGGATCGTCGGAGGGAACCGGAACGGAGAAGTCAGCCGGCAGCGCGACATCGACAAGTCCCGCGCCCTTCAATTCGTCGAGACCGGGCAAATCGGTGAGCACATCGAGCCCGAAATGCGACAGAAACGCTTCGCTGGTTCCATAGGTCACCGGCCGGCCTGGCGCCTTGCGGCGGCCGCGCAGCCGCACCCAGCCGGTCTCCAACAGCACGTCGAGCGTGCCTTTCGACGTCGAAACGCCGCGGATCTCTTCGACCTCGGCGCGGGTCACCGGCTGATGATAGGCGACGATGGCGAGCGTTTCGAGCGCCGCGCGCGACAGCTTCCGCTTTTCCTCGCGATCGCGCGCCAGCGCCCAGCCAAGGTCGTCGGCGGTGCGGAACATCCATCGACGCGCGACCCGCGCCAGATTGACGCCGCGCCCCTCGTAAAGGCGGCGCAACTCCTCCATCACCGCTTCGACGTCCGCTCCGTCCGAGAGGCGCTCGGCGATTGCCGATTCCTCCACCGGCTCCGCGGCGGCGAAGATGATCGCCTCCGCGATGCGCACATCCTCGAGCGAGACGCCGCGCGCCGCAGACGGGAACAATTGCGCGACATTCTCTGCGCCGGTCATGCGGGCCATGGAGCGTCTTTCTTCAATTGCGATTGAGCGGACGGGATCGCGACTGGCCCGCCGGGGCGAGCTGGCCGCAGGGCTGCGGATCGCGCGCCCGCCCGCCCGGCGCGGCTTCGACAGTCGGGATCATGGGCGAAAGTCACGCGGCCTGCTCTTCGCCCGGATCGGCGCCGGTCGGCCGCAGCCAGATCGGGGCGAAGGCCCTCTCCTGGCGCAGTTCGATTCTGCCCTCGCGCGCGAGTTCGAGCGAAGCGGCGAACGTGGACGCCCGCGCGCTCCGGCGCATATCCGAATCGGCGCAGGCCTCCAGGAGAAAATTGTCGAAAGCCGTCCAGTCGGATTGCACGCCGACCAGACGGGCCAGAGCCTCACGCGCATCGGCGAGCGACCAGACCTCGCGCGTCTTGAAGCGCACGCGCGCCATGGCATGGCGCTGGGACTGCCGGGCGTACGCGGCCAGGAGGTCATAGAGATTGGCCTGGTAGGCGACGCGCCCGGTCGGCTCAACGGCTTCCGGCTCTCCCCTGGCGAAGAAATCGCGCCCCAGGCGAGGCCGGCTCATCAGATATTCGCCCGCCTTGCGGATTGCGGCGAGCGCGCGCAGCCGCTGAGCGAGGCCCTCGGCCAGCGCCGGAGCGTCCACCTCGGTTGGCTGGGCGGGCGCGGGAAGGAGCAGGCGGGACTTCAGAAACGCGAGCCACGCCGCCATGACCAGATAGTCGGCGGCAAGCTCGAGGCGCAATTTTCGCGCCGCCTCGACGAAGCGCAAATATTGTTCGGCAAGCGCCAGGATGGAGATGCGCGCCAGATCGACCCGCTGCCGGCGGGCGAGCTCGAGCAAGAGGTCGAGCGGCCCTTCAAAACCATCGAGATCGACGGTGAAGGCAGGCTCGCCCGTCGCCTGGGCGAGGTCGAAATCAGCGCCAAATGCGTCGGCTTCCAACGAATCACCTCCTGCCGCGCATGGTGGGGCGCCGGCAGGGTCCCCGCAAGGCCCCGAAGACACATGTCAACAAGGGGCGGCGCTGAAGGCGCATGAAAATATATGGTTTCCAGGTGACAGCGTCTTCACGAGTATAGCCCAAGGATAACGCTTACGCACCGTAAGGATTAACTTAATTCATTTAGGTAAATACGATTAGCTTGAATTGAATGCTCCAATTGTAGTTGCAAGCCAGTCGGGTGAGCG